>JANDLU010000040.1 GCA_024330215.1 Candidatus Gaiellasilicea maunaloa | reverse complement strand
GCGAATCTCGCCCACCACGTTGACGTCGGCGGCGGCGCACCCGCCTCGATCGGTGCCTTCCAGGAGGTCTTCCAGGAAGGCGTGATCATCCCGCCGGTCAAGCTCGTCCGCGGCGGCGCGATCGTCACTGACATCTTCAAGCTGATCCTGGCGCAGATCCGCTCGAAGGACGAGACTGCGGGCGACTTCCGCGCTCAGATCGCCGCGAACGCGACGGGGGTCCGGCGGGTCCAGGCGCTCGTCTCGCGGCACGGTCTCGAGACGATCCTCGCCACCATGGCGGAGTTGCTCGAGTACACCGAGCGGCGCCTGCGGGCCGAGCTCGCCTCCCTGCCGCACGGAACCTGGGAGGCGGTGGGTTCTGTAGACACCGATGGCCACACCGACCAGCCCGTCGTCCTGAAGGCTCGGATCGAGATCGCTGCCGAGGGTGTCCGCTTCGATACCGCCGGCTCCGATCCCCAGCGTCGGGCGCCGGTCAACTCGACCTACGCGATGACCTACTCGGCGTGCGCGTACGCGCTCAAGTGCCTGGTCGACGCGGATCTGCCGGTGAACGACGGTTTCTACCGCCTGATCGCACTCGACGCGCCGGTGGGCAGCGTCACGAATTGCACCTGGCCTTCCGCAGTCGTGGGCGGCTGGGAGACCCACGCGCGCCTTGTCGAGGTGATCATCCACGCGCTCCTCCCGGCCTTCCCCGAGCGGCTTCCCGCCGGGACGAAGGGGATGATGTGCCAGGCGGGCTTTGGCTCCCTCGACGTCGAGGCGCGAAAATACACGTGCTTCTACGACACGTTCGCCGGCGGCTACGGCGGCCGCTTCGCGAGCGACGGCCCGGACGCCGTTCAGGCGCACGGCCAGAACACGGAGAACGCGCCGATCGAGGAGACCGAGCTCAACTACCCGGTCCGGATCAACGGGCTCTCGCTCGTCGAGAACTCCGAGGGCCCGGGCCGCTTCCGGGGCGGGCTCGGTCTGCGGAAGGACTACCTGTTCGACCTGCACACGACGTTCACCGTCCTAGCCGACCGGGACAAGGTCGGCCCGTGGGGCGCGTTCGGCGGTCACTCGGGCCGGATCGCCGAGTACGTGCACGTCCGCGAGGGCATCGAGACGCGGCTCTCCTCGAAGTCGACGCTCGACCTCGTCCCGGGCGACGTGATCAGCGTCCGCACGTGCGGCGGCGGCGGCTACGGGCGGCCAGAGGAGCGAGAGCCCGAGAGGGTGCTCCGCGACGTGCTCGAGGACAAGGTCAGCGTCCAGCGGGCGCGCGACGTGTACCGCGTCGCTATCGCCGGCCGCCGCCTCGACGAGGCCGCCACGAAACGCCTGAGGCGCCCGAGCGAGGCTTGTGTTGAAACAACACAAGCGCACTTCGTCCCACGGAGCGGAAGGCGAGGCGGTGAGAAAGTGTTGTTTCAACACAACTTCATGAGCGTCTGGGTCTCGTGAGCGTTCGCGTGGCGGTCGATATCGGCGGCACGTTCACCGACGCGACGCTGATCGACGAGGAGACGGGCGCGGTCTCGATTGCGAAGGTGCTGACGACACCGGCCGATCCCTCCGAGGGGTTCATGCAGGCCGTCGAGCGCGCCCTCGCCGACGGCAATGTCGAAGCAGCGCAGGTCGGCTTCGTCGTTCACGCGACGACCGTGGCGACGAACGCCATCATCGAAGGAAAGATCGCGCGCGCGGGCTTCGTCACCACCGAGGGCTTTCGCGACCTGCTCGAGATCGCTCGCCAGGTGCGGCCGTTCCTCTACGACACGCAATTCGAGAAGGCGAAGCCGCTCGTTCCGCGCGACCGGGCTGTGACGGTCGCCGAGCGGCTCGGGCCGGCCGGCGAGGTGCTGCGGCCGCTCGAGGACGATTCGGTGCGCGCGGCGGCCGCGATCCTGCGGCGCGAGGGCGTCGAGTCGGTCGCCGTCTGCCTGCTCCACGCCTACGTCAACCCAGCGCACGAGCAGCGAGTCGGCGCCATCCTCGCCGAGGAGCTGCCCGGAATCCCGATCTCGCTATCCTCCGAGGTGGCGCCCGAGTTCCGGGAGTATCTGCGCGCCTCGACGACCGTGATCAACGCCGTCATCCGGCCCGTCGTCGAGCGCTACCTGGAGCGGATCGAGAGCCGCCTCACCGACGCGGGCGTCCAGGCGAAGCTGCTCGTGATGCAGTCGAGCGGCGGCGTCTTCAGCTCCGAGGCGGCGCGCAGCAGGCCCGTGTTCATGGTCGAGTCCGGCCCTGCCGCCGGGGTGATCGCGTCCGCGTACCTCGGCGAGACGCTCGGCCGTCCGGACATCCTCTCCTTCGACATGGGCGGCACGACCGCGAAGGTCGGCCTGATCCAGGGCGGACAGCCGTCGGTGACCAAGGATTACAACGTCGGCGGCCATGCCGGCGCCGGGATTGGCGGAATGTCGCTCTCGGGCTACCCGGTGCGGACGCCTGTCGTCGATCTCGTCGAGATCGGCGCCGGCGGCGGCTCGATCGCCTGGGTCGACTCCGGCGGCCTCCTGCGCGTCGGCCCGCAGAGCGCGGGCGCCGATCCGGGGCCGGTCTGCTACCGGCGAGGCGGCAGCGAGCCGACGGTGACCGACGCGAACGTCGTTCTCGGCCGCCTCAACCCGGCCTACTTCCTCGGCGGCGAGATGGCGCTCGACGTCGCGGGCGCGAAGGCCGCGATCGAGGAGCGTCTGGCGAAGCCTCTCGGGATCGCGGTAACCGAGGCCGCGAACGGGATCGTCGAGATCGCGAACGCGGCGATGGTGAACGCGCTCCACCTGATCTCCGTCCAGCGCGGTTACGACCCGCGCGACTTCGTCCTCGTCGGCTTCGGCGGCGCCGGCCCCGTGCACGCGAACGCGCTCGCCCGCGACGCCGAGATGCCGACGCTGCTGATCCCTCGCAGCCCCGGGATCTTCTCCGCCACCGGCCTGCTCACGACCGACCTGAAGCGCGATGCGGCCGTGACGGTGATGCGCAGGCTCGACGACCTGGAAGCCGCCGAGGTCGAGCGGATCTTTGCCCAGCTCGAGGAGGCGGGCCGTGCCGAGCTCGAGCAGGAGGGCCTGGCGCGCGGGGCGATGAGCTTCGTCCGCAAGGTCGATCTCCGCTACGTCGGCCAGAGCTTCGAGTTGACGGTTCCGGCCGGAGACGGCCTGCTCGAGCGCTTCCACGCCGAGCACGACCGCACGTACGGGTTCAGCGCGCCCGATGAGATCGTCGAGGTCGTGAGCCTGCGGCTGACGAGCGTGGGGTGGATCGCGAAGCCGCCGGCGCAGCCGCTCGAGCCCGGGGGCGCCGCGGAGCCGAAGGAGCACCGCCCCGTCTACTTCGCAGAGTTGGACGGCTATACCGACTGCCCGATCTACGACCGCTACGCCCTGGCTGCCGGCGCGAGCTTCCCCGGTCCGGCCGTCGTGGAGGAGTTCGACTCGACCACCGTCGTCCATCCGGGCTTCCGCGTCACGGTCGACGACCTCGGCAACCTCGCGATCGAAAGGGAGCAGACGTGACGTACGGGATCGTCGTCTCGAAGGACGTGATGGTGCAGACGCGCGACGGCATCCGCCTCGCCACGGACCTCTACCGCCCCGCTCGTGACGGCGAGCTCGTCCCGGGTCGCTACCCGACGATCGTCTGCCTGACCCCGTACGACAAGGGCGAGCGCCGCTACACGGAGATCGCCGACTTCTTCGTCCCGCACGGCTACGCCGTCGTCCTCCAGGACCTTCGCGACCGCCACGGCTCGGAGGGGACGGACGAGTACTTCCACAGCGTCACCCCGCACACCGG
This sequence comes from Candidatus Gaiellasilicea maunaloa, assembly GCA_024330215.1. Lineage (GTDB taxonomy): Bacteria > Actinomycetota > Thermoleophilia > Gaiellales > Gaiellaceae > Gaiellasilicea > Gaiellasilicea maunaloa. Next base: position 26,864 of record JANDLU010000040.1, on the reverse strand, counting down.
CGAGGATGGCTACGACACGATCGAGTGGATCGCGGCGCAGGGCTGGTCGAACGGCCGGACGGGGATGGTCGGCAGCTCCTACGCGGGGATCACCCAGATCCGGACGGCGCTCGAGCGGCCGCCGCACCTGACCGCGATCTGGCCCGACGTCTCGCCGACGAACACGTTCGAGAACCAGACGCGCGAGGGCGGCGCGATGCAGCTCCACATGTTCTGGGCGCTCTACATCCATGCCGCCGACGCGCAGGGCGTGAAGGACGACTGGGAGAAGCAGCGCGACGTCTTCGACGACCTCCGAAATCTGCGCCGGCTCTTCTGGAACTCGCCGCTCCAGCGTGACGATCTCGCGCTTCGCCACGTGCCCACGCTCGCCCAGACGCTCGAGGACTACTGCACACGCGGCGCCTACGACGAGTTCTGGGCGAAGAAGGAGAACGACTTCACCCGCTTCTGGCACGAGCACGCCGACATTCCGGCGACGATGTCGACCGGCTGGTACGACCCTTTCCCGCACGCCGAGAGCGAGTACTTCGCGGCGATGACGGCGAAGAACGATTCGCCGCAACGGCTGATCGTCGGCCCGTGGAGTCACGTCGGGATGCGCGGCGACGCGAGCTGGACGCTCGACGTCGACTTCGGGCCGGACTCGGTCTGGGGCGTGCAGCGCTACTTCGAGGAGCAGCTCGCGTTCTTCGACCGCTGGCTGAAGGAGGACGGCGGCGGTGCGCCCGCTGACCCAGCCTATGAAGAAGCTGCGCCGATCCGCCTTTTCGTAATGGGAGGAGGCTCGGGCCGGAAGACGGAGCTAGGCAAGCTCGATCACGGCGGCCGCTGGCGGGAGGAGCAGGAGTGGCCGCTCGCGCGTGCGCGGCCGACGACGCTCCACCTCCACGCCGACGGGTCGCTTCGTCCCGTGCAGCCCGACTCCGACGAAGAGCCGCGGGGTTTCAGCTACGACCCTGACGATCCCGTGCCCACGATCGGCGGTCTCTTCTGCGCGGTCGGCGAGTTCCCGTCGGGCGGAGGGGAGATCGAGCCGATGTGGGCGCGCCTCCTCAATCCAGCGCTTCTCCTGCGGAACATCATGACGCCCGGCCCCGCCGACCAGAAGGAGTCGGCGGACTACTTCACCGCGCGCGAGCCCTACCGACGGCTGTCTGAGCGGCCCGACGTGCTTGTGTACGAGACCGAGCCGCTCGAAGAGTCGCTGGAGGTCACCGGCCGGGTTGCCGTCGAGCTCCGAGTCTCGTCGAGCGCGCTCGACACCGATTTCACTGCGAAGCTCGTCGATGTCTATCCACCGAACGAGGACTATCCCGAGGGTTACGACCTGCTGCTCAACGACTCGGTCATCCGCACGCGTTTCCGGGAGGGCTTCGACAAGGAGGTCTTTCTCGAGCCCGGTGAGGCGGTGCCCGTCTCGATCCTGCTCCCGCCGACCTCGAACCTGTTCGCGAAGGGCCATCGGATCCGACTCGACGTCTCCTCGTCGAACTTCCCCCGGCTCGAGCGCAACCCGAACACGGGCGAGCCGATCGGCCGCCACACCCACATGGTCAAAGCCGAGCAGGCGGTTCACGGCGGCACGGTGACGCTGCCCGTCATCCCTGCGTGATCGATTGGGTCTCGATCCCGGCCGGGCCGTTTCCGATGGGGATCGATGTTGCTCGCGCGTATCCGCCGGACGAGGACGAGACGCCGCTGCGGGTCGTGCGGATCGAGGGCTTCCGGATCGGCCGCGTGCCTGTCACCGGCGACAACGGCATGCCGCTGACGTACGTCTCGCTCGCCGACGCGGAGGCGTTTTGCGCCGCAAACGGCGTGCGGCTGCCCACCGAGGTCGAGTGGGAGGCGGCCGCCCGCGGCGGCGACGACCGGCTCTGGCCGTGGGGCGACGAGCCGCCCGACACGAGCCGCGCCACCTTCGGCCGGGGCATCGGCGAACCGTCGTCGGCCGGGATGCATCCGGCTGGTGCGGCGCCGTGCGGTGCGCTCGACCTGGCCGGCAACGTCTACGAGTGGACGGCCCATGGGGTGGCGCGCGGCGGCTCGTACCTGAGCAGGCCCGACGAGCTGCGCTGCTCGGCACGCCTGCCGCTGCGTCCGGCGGCGCGCGATCCGTACGTCGGCTTCCGCGTCGTCGCCATCCAGCCGACCCGTGACTTCGATTGGGTCGAGGTGCCCGCAGGCGACTACGCGATCGGCCGCGACCCGGGCGATTCGCGTCAGCGGCTCGTCGATGTAGACGCGTTCGAGCTCGCTCGGACACCCGTCACGAACGCGGAGTACGAGCGCTTCGTCGCCGAGGAAGGCGCGACTGCTCCACCGCACTGGCCTGCGCCCGGCGAGCATCCCGTCACCTTCGTCGACTGGCACGAGGCGTCCGCGTTCTGCGCCTGGGTCGGCGGTCGTCTCCCGAACGAGGCCGAGTGGGAGAAGGCCGCCCGCGGCACCGACGGGCGCACCTATCCGTGGGGCAACGGGGAGGACGAGAGGCGCGCGGCCGTCGGGAGAGGGATCAAGCACGGCTCACCCTCGCCGGTCGATTCCCACCGGGACGGCGCGAGCCCCTACGGTCTGCTCGAGATGGCGGGAAACGTCTGGGAGTGGACGGCGACGGAGTACCCGTCAGGACAGAACGTGCTCCGCGGCGGCTCGTTCGCAAGCCCTGCCCTCGCGTGGGCCAGCTGCACCTTTCGCAGCCACAGCCGGCCGGCGCGGCGCCAATCCCACATCGGCTTTCGGGTCGCGAGATGAGTGTCGACGCGAGTCGCCTGCGCGACCTGACCCTCGAGCTCGTCCAAGTCGAGAGCCCCACCGGCGATACGGCCGCGGTCGCGCGGCTCTACGCGCGGCGGCTAGAAGAGCTCGGGATGGAGGTCGAGCTCCTCGACGAGCAGTTCCCACGGACGCCGATCGTCGTCGGGCGGCTGCGGGGCGACCGACCCGGGCCGACGATCGTCCTCAACGGCCATCTCGACACCGTCCCGATCCCGCACGAGGCGCCGCGGATCGAGAGCGAGACGATCGTCGGACGCGGTTCCGCCGACATGAAGGGGGCGCTCGCTTGCGCGGCCGAGGCGGCGCGCGTCGTCGCCGAGCGAGGCTCGTTCCCAGGCGAGCTCGTGATCGTCGCGATCGGCCTCCACGAGGCGCCCGGCGGCCGCGGGGAGGACCTCACCTGGCTCCTGGGCGAAGGCGGCTTCACCGCCGACTACGCCGTCGTCTGCGAGCTCGCCGGCGACTCGTTCGTCGCCGCGCACATGGGCCAGGCCACCGTCGAGATCGAGGTCTCGCGCCCCGGGATGCCGACGCACGAGCTGCAGACGCCGAAGGGCACGCCCCATCCGCTGCTTGCCGCAGGGAAGGTGATCGCGGCGCTCGAGGCGCGGACGGCCGAGCTCGCGACGAGCGAGCACGCCAATCCAGCTGAGTTGAGCGTCGGCGCCGAGACGTATTTCCTCGGCGAGCTGCACGGCGGCGACTTCTACAACCGCTTCCCGACCACGTGCCGCCTCGTCGGCACCCGCCGCTGGCAGCCGGGGAAGCAGCTCGCCGAGGTGCAGGAGGAGTTCGACGCGCTGCTCGCCCCGATCGCGGGCGAGACCGGCTGCACGATCGAGCTCGACCTCAGGCTCGTCCGCGACAGCTACTGGATCGACCCCGAGGAGAAGCTGGCGGTGGCGCTCAGGGAGTCCTACCGCGAGGTCGCCGGCAACGAGCAGCCGCTGATCGGAATGAAGGTCGTCGCCGACGGCGCGATCTTCCACCAGGCCGGGATCCCGACCGTCTACCACGGCCCCGTCGGCACCGGCGCGCACGCGGACGTCGAGACGATGGGCGTGCCCGAGCTCGTCCGCGCGACGCGTGTCTACCTCGCGCTCCTCGAGCGGCTGTGGGCCTGAGCTACGAGGAGCTCCGCGAGGGCTTCCGCTGGGAGCTGCCGGCGCGGCTCAACCTCGGCGTCGAGGTCTGCGAGCGCCAGCCACGCGAGGCGGAGGCGATCCTCGTCACCGACGGCCGCGAGGTCATCCGCCGCGTCACCTTCGGCGAGCTCTCCGACGACTCGAACCGGCTCGCGAACGTGCTCCGGGCGCGCGGGATCGGCGAGGGCGACCGCGTCGGGATCGCGCTCCCGCAGCGCCCCGAGACGGCGGTCGCGCACATCGCGACCTACAAGCTCGGCGCGATCGCGGTGCCGCTCTCCACCCGCTTCGGCCCCGACGCGATGGCGGTGCGGCTCGACGACGCGGAGCCCGCCGTCGTCCTCGCCGACCGCGAGCTGGAAGGCGTCGAGACGATCGACGTCGATCGCGAGCTACCGGGGTTGCTGGCGGCAGCCTCCGACCGGTTCGAGCCGGTGGCGACGGAGCCCGACACGCCGGCGCTGATCATCTACACGTCCGGGACGACGGGCGCGCCGAAGGGGGCGCTGCACGGGCACCGGATCCTCGCGGGCAACCTGCCCGGCTTCGAGCTCTCGCACGACTTCTTCCCGCAGCCTGACGATGTGATCTGGTCGCCGGCCGACTGGGCCTGGATGGGCGGCCTCTTCGACGTGCTGATGCCCGCGCTCTACCACGGACGCCCGGTCGTGGCATTCCAGACGACGAAGTTCGATCCGGAGCAGGCGTACGACCTGATCGAGCGGATGAGGATCCGGAACGTCTTCATGCCTGCGACCGCGCTGCGGCTGATGGCTGCCGTCGACGGCCCGAACCTGGCGCTGCGCACGGTCGCGAGCGGCGGCGAGATGGTGGGTGAGGAGACGTCGGCCTGGTGCGAGGAGCGGCTGGGCGCGCGGCTGAACGAGTTCTACGGCCAGACCGAGGCGAACCTCCTGCTCGGGAACTGCGCGGCTTGGCCGGCGAACCCCGGCTCGATGGGGCGTGCGTATCCGGGCCACGACGTGCAGCTCGTCGACGGCGAAGTGACGGTGCGTATCGAGGGCGATCCAGTGGTGTTCCTCGGCTACTGGCGGAACCCGGAGGCAACCGCCGAGAAGGTGCGCGACGGCCGCCTCCACACCGGAGACCTGGCCGAGGTCGACGACGAGGGCTACTTCCGCTTCGTCGGCCGCACCGACGACCTGATCACGAGCGCCGGCCACCGCATCGGCCCAGGGGAAATCGAGGACTGCCTAGTCCGCCACCCGTCGGTCTCGCTGGCGGCGGTGATCGGGATCCCGGACGCGCTCCGCGGCGAGGCGATCAAGGCGTTCGTGGTCACGGCGTCGCCTTCGGATGCCCTAGCCGCCGAGCTAAAGGCCCTAGTCCGCGAGCGCCTGGCCGCGTACGAAGTCCCGCGTGAGATCGAGTTCGTCGAGGAGCTCCCGCTGACGACGTCGGGGAAGATCCGGCGCAAGGAGCTGCGGGCGCAGGAAGCGGAGGCGTGACGGCGGCCGCTGAGGACACGACTCTAACGGACATACGAAAGAGAGATAACGGACACACGAGCTGCTAGGCTCGCGATGTGAACGTCGACCTCCATGCGCTCGCAGCCGAGCTCGGCACCGCCGACCGGACGTTGCGCCGGTCGATCGAGCAGGGTCTGCTCCGCATCGAGCGACCCTCGCCGCGAAAAGTGTCGCTTCCGGTCAAGGAGCGAGAGTTCCTGCGACGTTCGTGGCCGCTTCTCTCCGGGTTGCGGCTGGCGCTGCGAACCGAGCCGTCGGTCTCGTTGGCCGTGCTCTTCGGCTCGGCGGCGCGCGGTGACGCGCACGAGGGCAGCGACGTTGACGTCCTTGTGGCGTTCCGGCCCCGAGCTGACAGGCGGGCGCTAGCGGGGCGTCTTTCCGAGCGGTTCGCGAAGGACGTTCAGCTCGTGGCGCTCGAGGATGCCCGCGAGAAGCCGCTGTTGCTGGCCGAGGTGCTCGGGGAGGGGCGAGTGCTCGTCGACCGCGACCGGCTCTGGTCTGGGCTGCAGGGCGAGAGGCCGAAAGTCGAGCGAGCCGCCGCGCGCGAGCGTGCTCGGGTCGAGCGCGAGTTCGTCGAGCTCTTCGTCGCGTAGCGATGTCGAATCGCGCCGTGCTCCTCGAGACGACTCTCAAGGCCCGGCTGATCGACACGCGCAAGCACCTAGAGGCGCTGGAGCGCGCGGTGGCGGCGTTTCCGAACGGGTTTGGCCTCGCCGAGTTCGAGCGGGCGTGGCGCGGCGAGCCGGACGAGCGCTTGACGGTCTACCCGATCCAGGCCGGCTACGAGAACGGGATCAACGGCTGCATCAGGATCGCCCAGGAGCTGTGCGAGCTCGAAGGCTGGACGCCGGCCAACCGCGACCCGAGCTCGACGGAGGCGCTCAAGCTCCTCCAGGAGAACGGGATCGTCGCTGCGAAGACGCGGGCCGCGCTGAAGGACGCGTACGAGCGCCGCAGCGAGATCCAGCACGACTACGTCGGCGCGGCTGCCCGCGAGGTTCACGCCGCGGCGCTCGCGGTGCTCGAGTTCGCGCCGCTGCTACTCCAGGATGTTGCGCTCCACCTGAAGCAGCGCGGTTAGGGTCTTGCCGCGAGCGCCAGGGCGAAACCGAGAGGCGACGGCGGAGAAGGTGCGCGCCGGCCGCCTCCACACGGGCGACCTGGCCGAGGTCGATGGCGAGGGCTACTTCCGCTTCGTCGGCCGCACCGACGACCTGATCTCGAGCGCCGGCCACCGCATAGGCCCGGGCGAGATCGAGGAATGCCTCGTCCGGCATCCGTCTGTCTCGCTGGCAGCGGTGATCGGAATCCCGGACGAGATCCGCGCGAGGCGATCAAGGCGTTCGTCGTCGCGTCGTCGCCGTCCGAGGCGCTGGCCACGGAGCTGAAAGCGCTAGTCCGCGAGCGCCTGGCTGCGTACGAAGTCCCGCGCGAGATCGAGTTCGTCGACGAGCTGCCGCTGACGACGTCCGGCAAGATCCGGCGCAACGAGCTGCGTCGACGCGAGGTTCCCCGCCGGCCCGAGGCACTACCTGATGTTCGTGCTTCTTACCAGCCATTTTCGGCTTGAAGCGGCGATAGCGAACATGTCGTGCGCCCGTTTCCGGCATTCTCCACTTCGGTGGCTCCTCTAGCACAGATGCCGGTGATCACGCTGCCGCCCGCGGTGCTCTTGCCATTCGGGGCGCAATGGAAGGCGAACGGCGGCGCCTTGAGCCGATCAGCGCCGAACTCATCAATGCAGCTCGGCGACACGATCGATTCGGCAATGGCGGCAGCGATGGCGACGATGCTCGGTGGCATCAGCGTAGTGAAGGCGAGTCAGAAGAAGAAGACTCAGCTCTATCCTCCCGATCCAGACTGTGTGGAGACGGCACCGGTGACGATCGTTGGTGGGATCAGGAAACAGAATTACGACGTGGTCTATCGGCCGGATGGGGTGAGGTTCGCGTTCGACAGCAAGACCCTCAACGACGCGAAAAGCATCGGCAAGAACTGGCAAAACATGGTTAATGACTTAGCGACGGAAGCTGCAACGATCCATACGCGGTTCCCAATGGCCGTCGTGGCCTTCCTCGTACTGATGCCCGAACCCGCCCTCGGTAACTCAATCGACGCGATCACCTGGCGTCTTGACGGACTAGGCGGGCGCGCCGACGAGCACGGGCCTTCCCATGTTGCTGAGGCGATGTGTTTCGCAGTGTGGGATCCATCCTCGGGCAACACATCGGCGACCATCCCGGACCCCCACCTTCACAAGAACCTCCGAATTGAGAACTTCGGAACTCAGATCGCAGAAGCATATCGGCTGCGCTACGCGGGGTCGCCGCCGCATTAGCTCACCTGCGGCCGCGGGTCAGTCGACGGTCGCGGAGACGCTCCCATACCCGGCGAAGCGTCGCAACGAGATCCTCGTCGAATCGGAGCGTTTCAGTAAGAAGACGGCGATCCACGAAGTCGAGCGCGGCCACTAGCTCCCCCGCCCTCAGCAGTTTGTCAACCTGGCCGACGTCTTCTGGGGCGAGTGCATGAGGATCCGGGAACGGAAGCCCCTCGGCTTCGGTGGGTTCAAGCTCGAGGACGCCGCCCCCGTAGCTACGTCCCATGACTTCGGCGAAGGCGAAGGTGATGGAGTTGATCGATGCGGCGGCCAGGCGAGCGGGCAAGAGTCCGTTGAGCATCTTCACCCGGTGAATCGTGTCCGTCGATGTCGCTCCGGATGAGTTTGCGATGATCCGCGGGTGATCGTAGATCTGACGAAGCAGGAAAGCGTCAGGCGTCCAGACTGAAGGCACAACCCACCACCGCTTGCGTATCGAGCATTTGTAGCCCTGGTGCACGCCCTCTGCTTCCCCGGCGGCAACGTACGCGTCAAGCGCCTCGTCCTCGGCGAGATCGACATCAGCAGTCACTGCGAGCAGTTGGCAGAGCGCATCCTCCTTCCGAAGTCGCGTCAGATCATTCTTCGCGAACACCACGCCACGGAGATGTGCCGACTTGCTGACGAGCGGCATCGTGTGGCGCTCTACCTGCCGATCCGCTGCATCGGACGGTCGAAGTACGAAGAACTGATTACGACCGGTCACGATTCCAACATCCACTTCTGCAAGGTCGCTGAGTCTGAGGAGAGCCTCGTGCTCGCGTGCCTCGCGGAGCGCGGCGATCCCTTCGAAGTCCAGGAAGTACTTCGTCCACTTCTCGCTTTCATGCTTGAGCGCCGGGGCATGCGGCAACGCTGCGACCTCGTTCGCCGACGGAAGAGACGTCGCATCCTCGACCTCAACGACTCGAATGCTGGCCGGTCCAGATTCGCGAACACCCAAGAGCAAGACGACCTCCTGCAGCACCCGGTCGAACACCAGACGCTTGAAGGTGATTGCCGTTAGTTCAGCGAACTCGTCGACCAGGAACGCCCGCGTCTCCGCGGCGTAGGTGACCTGTAGCAGTTCGGCTGGCACTACGAGTCCGAGCCTCCCGCCGGGCCGCACCGCGAGAGCGCTAGCGATGACGAACGGCACCCATGCGTTCGTGAGCTTCGTAGGACGCATCCCTACGCCCCTCATAACGTCGAAAGCACGGCTGCGCGTCGGCTCCGTCCAGTGTTGGAATCGGATGAAAGGCGGGTTTCCTCCGACTCCGTCCCACTTGCTCCGCTGCTCGTCGCTGAACCACTCGAAAAAGTCGGCTTCGATCACATCGGCAGTTGGCGCGGCGGCCCGGGCCTTGTCTGCCTCCTCCGGTTCGAGTTCTATGCCAACGGCGTTCCGAGCACGCTGCGCGAGAGGCCCAAGGATCGCGCCATCGCCGCATGCAGGCTCAAGAACGCGAGGCCCAGAGCCAGCGACCCAGTCAGCTAGAAACGCTGCAATCGCCGGCGGGGTGTAGTAGCCGCCTCGGAGCTTGGCCGCTGTCGGAGCCGGGGCGACGGGAAAGGACATCACGCGACGCTCATTCAATCGACCGCGTCGGCTATCGCTCGGAGTTGTGCTGTCCTGTGTGACGACATCCTCGGAGATTTGTAATGTCAACTGGTCTCGAACATACGTTCTCATGGCTAACTCAACGTAGCCGCGCCAGGTGGTTGCCGCAAGATGTCCTTTTCGGCCATGTCCCTCCCTTGGGTTAGCGAGCCAGCTAAAGGCGATGCTGAGCACGTGCAGGACGCCGTTGTGATCGGGTCCGGCGCGGCGTTCGCGCAGGTCTATCCGCAAACGGGTTCAGGCGGGGGCGGCGTCCTGCGGCTCCCAGCCGAGCAGGTCGCGGGCGTGGGTCAGATCCCAGAACCGGCGCGGGTTTGCCGAGACGCCATAGACGACGGCCCACGACCCGTCCTCGACGTCGAGGCATCTGGCGATCAGTTCGGCGCAGTCGCGCTGGCTCAGCCAGACGGCGCGCAGGCGGTTTCGCTGTCCTTCGGCGTTGAGGTCGATCAGAGGATTCGGCGTCGGCGCCGACGGGTCGTCGTTCGCGCGGACGGCGCCGATTCGCAGGCAGAAGACGCGCAGGCCGTGGCGCTCCATGTACATCCGCCCGAGCGCCTCCCCGTACGCCTTCGAGACGCCGTAGAGCGAATCTGGCCGGATCTCCGCCACGTGGTCGTAGCTCCGCTCGTCGTCGACGTCGTACAGCGCAGGCGCGCCGTCCAGCTCGTACATGCCGACTGCGTGATTCGAGGACGCGAAGACGACGCGTGTCACTCCCGCGTCGCGAGCCGCCTCGAAGACGTTGTACGTGCCGACGATGTTGTTGCGCAGGACGTCGTCCCAGGGCGTCTCGATCGCCGGCGAGGCCGCGAGGTGGACGACGGCATCGACGTTCTCGAACGCCGGCCGGATCGCGTCGAGGTCGGAGATGTCGGCGACGTGGCTCGGGAAATCCTGCGGCGTCAGCGTGAGGGAGACGAGCTCGTACCGCCCGGCGAGGTGCTCCCGCACCGCTGTGCCGATCACGCCCTCGGCGCCGGTGACGAGGATGCGGCGCGGTGCCATGCCATGCAGCTTCCCGCGATTGTCCGAGCGAGAACCTACGCGCGTGGCGACCCGCTCAGAGCTCGCGGTCGACGGAAGTTGAGTGCCGGTTTTCCAAGCCAAGAGTGCCGATTTGCCGATAGGATAGTGCCGGTTATCCGAACAGAGATTGCCGGTGCCCGGACGAAAAGCTTGCATGATCGAGATGTTCCCCCGCCGCTCACGAGCTTTGATCCTCGATGCCCTGTCCGACACGCGGATCGTTCTGGTCATGGGTGCTCGCCAGGTCGGCAAGAGCACGCTGACGCAGGACATTGCGGCGACCGATCATCCAGCCCGCGCGCTCACGCTGGACGATAGGACGACCCGCGAGGCGGCGAACAACGATCCGAGCGGCTTCGTCGCAGGGCTTGACGGGCCGGTGCTGATCGATGAGGTGCAACGGTCACCTGACCTTCTCCTTGCCATCAAGGAAGCAGTGGACAACGACAGGTCGCCGGGCCGTTTCCTGCTGACTGGTTCCGCGAACATCCTGACGGCGCCAAAGATCTACGAGGCGTTGAGCGGCCGGATCGAGATCATCACGCTCTCACCTCTCGCCCAGGCGGAGATCGAGCACGCGCAGACGAACCTGATCGATCGGCTCTTCGCGGCAGCGCCGCCACACATCGTAGGCGCAACGATCGGCCGAGACGCGTTCCTCGATCGGGCCGTTCATGGCGGCTACCCGGAAGCACGTCTTCGAGCACAACGCCGTCGCGACCGGTGGTTCGACAGCTATCTGAAGACGATCATCGATCGCGATCTACGTGAGCTCTCGAACGCCCAGAAGATCGGGGAGATGCCGTCTCTCCTTCGCCTGATCGCCGCGCAAGCCGCGAACCTCTACAAGGCCGAGAACATCGGCAACAGGATGGGCCTCCACAAGCGGACCGTGCAGAACTACACGCAGCTTCTGGAGACGGTATTCCTCGTTCGGCGAATCAAGGCGTGGCGGCCGAGTTACGGGAACCGGGAGGTTCAGACGCCAAAGATCTTCGTGGTCGACACCGGTCTGCTTGCTCATCTATTGGGTGCGGACGAGCAGCGGGTCGCCGAAGATGACCTGGTCACGGGGAAGCTGCTCGAGAACTTCGTCGCGATGGAGATCGCACGTCTCGTGGACTGGGCTGAGGCTCCGGTGACGCAGTACCACTACCGCGACCGCGACGACGAGGTTGACGTTGTGCTGGAGTCGCGCTCCGGCGACATCGTGTGCATCGAGTGCAAGGCGGCCGCAACCCTCAAGTCTGCGGCCTACCGCCCGATGCAGAAGCTCCGCGACTCGCGGGGCAAAGAATTCGTCGCCGGCATCGTGCTCTACACCGGCTCTGACACGAAGCCGCTCGGCGATCGACTCTGGGCCGTGCCTGTCAGCGCCCTATGGGGTGGGTAAGCCTTCTGCTTGTAGCGAGCTACGGAGGCGATCCCGAAGCTCGTCCTGCAGCGCGGCTGCTCCCGCGAAGGGCAGGCGTGCGTAGCCGGGGGTGCCGAAGGCGGCGCCGTCCACGACTGCGATCCCGGCGGCGAGGAGATTCTTCGAGGTGAGCGCGCCGAGCTCGAGCCAGAGGAACGGCGTCGCGACCGGAAGTGGCGCGCTCAGGATCTCATGCTCGGTGATCGCGGCATGGGCGACATTTCGATCCCGGCGGTAGCGCTCCGCAAGCTCGTCCAGCCAGTCTTGCAGGCCCTCGAGCGCCGCTGACGCTGCCCGTTGGGCGACGTGGCTGACGCGGATGACATCCCATTCGAGCTCGCGCAGGCACGCGGCGATGACCGGCGGCTCGGCGGCGACGAACCCGATCCGCCAGCTCGGCATCGCGAGGCTCTTGCCGAGGCTGCGGATCAGGATCACGTTCTCGGCGCCCCACGCGCTCGCCAGCTCGCCTTCGTGGATGCAGCGCTCGTACGCCTCGTCGGTCAGCACCGTCAGACCGTGGCGCGACGCGAGGGCGAGTAGCTCGTCGACTTCCTCCCGCCTCGGCAGATGGCCGTCGGGGTTGTTCGGGTTCGTGACGACGAGGGCGCGCGATCTCGGCGTCAGCGCTCGCTCGATCGCCTCCGGCTCGCGGCTCGGGACCGGGACGAAGCGGCCGCCGGCTCGCTCGATCAGGCCGCGGAAGAAGTAGCACGGGGTTGGAACGATCACTTCGTCGCCGACTTCCAGGATCGCGCGAAAGGTGAGGCTGAGCGCGTGCATGGCGCCGTTCGTGACCAGGATCTCGCGCTCGGGGTCGGCCGGCGCCGGCAGGCTTCGGGCGATCGCCTCGCGCAGCGCCAGGTGGCCGCGGCTCGGTGGGGTGATCGCGTGCTCTTCGAGCGCGGCCAGGACCGCCTCGCGCACGTGCGGCGGCAGCGGCGCGGCGACGCTCCCTTTCAATGGCAGCATGTCCGTGCCGGCGAGCGCGCGCTCGGCAGCGATCGACGGCATCTCGTCTTGCCTCATCGAGCCACGCCTCCCGCGCGGGCGCCCGTCGGACGGCTCTCCGCCCAGGCGCGCTCGCCCGCGACCCAGCCGCCCGCGACGCCCTCGGCCAGGCTCAGTGGACTCTCGTAGGTCGCCGTGTCCACGTACGTCGCAGGATCCAGCAAGACGAGATCGGCACGCTTGCCCACCTCGATTCGCCCGCGATCTGCGAGCCCGAAGCGATCGGCCGCGCGCGCCGTCAGCCGTGCGATCGCCTCCTCCGGCGCGAGCAGGTCCTCGCGCAAGCAGAAGCGACCCAGGAACCGCGCCGCGCTTCCCGCCACCCGAGGGTGCGGCTTCGCCCCGAAGATCCCGTCCGAGCCCAGCAGCATCAGCGGGTGCGCGGCGATCTTCCGGACAGCCGCTTCGGAGGCGTAGTGCATGATCATCTGCACTCCGAGCTCGGACTCGAGCAGCAGCTCCGCGACTGTCTCGACGGGCTCGCCGCCGCGATCGGCGATGCTCTCGCCGTCGGCCACGATCCGCTCCGGGCCGAGCGTACCGAGGACGTTCTCCCAGGCCGGCAGGCCGTGCTCGACATCGTGCGCGATTCGCGCGAGCGCGTCCGGATCGCGCAGCCGCGCGAGCGTCGCGGCCGCGCCATCCTCTTGTGCCCACGCGGGCAGGAGGCTCGCGAGCAGGGTGCAGCCGGCGCCGTAGGGGTACTGGTCGAAGGTGACGCCGTCGGCGGCCTCGAGGCGCTCGAGGAGCGGCTCGATCAGCGACTCCTCGGCGAGCGACTTCAGGTGCGAGACGTGCAGCGCCGCGCCAGAGCGGCGCGAGACCTCGAGCATCTCGTCGATCGCCTCGAGCAGCCCCGCGCCTTCGTTGCGGACGTGCGGAACGAGCGGCGCGCCGAACGCGGCCGCGACCTCGGCGACCGCGACGAGCTCCTCGGTGTCGGCGTGCGCGCCGGGAAAGTAGACGAGGCCGAAGGAGAGGCTCGTCGCACCCGCCTCGAAGCCGGCCCGCACCTCGCGCCGCATCTCCTCTAGCTCCTCGCGCGTCGCCGGCCGACGCTCGCCGCCGATCACGGTGTCCCTCACCGCGCCGTGCCCGATCGAGGGCACGAGCGAGATCACCGGCCGCGTCGCGTCGAGGTCGTCGAGGTACTCGGCGAACGTCGTCCACGGCCACTCCTCCGGGCCGGGACCCTCGAGAGCCCGCAGGTAGTCGCGCCGCTCGGCCCATCGACCCGCCGCGACCGGCGCCGGCGCGAGCCCGTCGGGGCAGATCACCTGCGTCGTCACGCCCTGCGAGAGCGCCTCCGTCAGCAGCGGCTCCTCGTAGGAGCGGAGCGCCGAGTGCGCGTGCACGTCGATGAAACCGGGGCAGAGCCAGAGGCCGTCCGCTTCGACGACATCGCCGGACAGCTCGCCGCCCACTGCCGCGATCTTGCCGTCGGCGACGCCCACGTCGACCTGCCGCGGCGGCCCGCTGCCGGGATAGACCGTCGCACCGCGGATCACGAGCATCACCCAGCTACCTCGGGCCGGCGACCGGCAAGACGACGTGCGAGGGGTAGACGTCCGTGTGCAGCACGGCCTGGTGCGCGACCACGATCCGGGTGCTCGTGCCCACATCCTCGCCGCTACCCAGATTGCGGCTGAAGCGCGGGAAGCTCGAGCTCGTCACGTCGAGCCGGATCCGGTGACCCCGCTCGAACACGTTCGCGAGCGGATAGCAGCAGATCCGGTACTCGGCGACCTCGCCCGGCTCGAGCAGCTCGGTGCTCTCGCCCGCCTCGGAGTTTCGGTAACGCGCACGCAGGATCCCCTCGGTGAGGAAGATCGAGCGGCCGTCGGGGTAGACGTCGCACACCCGGACGATGAAGTCGGTGTCTTTCGCGCTCGACGCGGCGAATAGCACCATCTCGACCGGGCCGATCACCTCCAGGTCGCGGTCGAGCTCGTCGCTCGTATACGAGAGCACGTCGCCGCGCGCCTCCAACGCCCGCTGATCCCACGGGCCGGGAAGGATCGGCTGCGCCGCGCCCTGCGTCATCGTCAGCACCGAGTTGACGCCGCCGATCGTCGGCACGGGATCCTCGGGGTCGTACGTGTACCGGTCGGCGGGCTCGTCGGAGCGTGGCACGTCGCGGTCGAGCCGGCCGCCGCGGCGGAGGAAGAACGGCGTGAGCTCCGTTCCGGCGAGCGGCCACTCGGTCTCGCCGCGCCACTCGTTCCGGCCGAGGACGAAGAGCTCGAGCGGCGCGCGCTCCTCCCAGTCGTTGCCCTCGTCGCGGAGGTAGCGGTCGTAGAAGGCCAGCTCGTGATCGCGGATCACGGTCACGCCGGCGGAGAGGTCGACGTCGGCGCGGAAGCTCTCGACCTCCTCCTCGTGCGACCACGGGCCCATCAGTACGCGATTCGGAACCCCAGAACCGATCGCCGCGAACGAGCGCAGGTGCGAGCCGGAGTAGGGATCGAACCAGCCGCCCTGCTGGAAGATCGGCACCGTCACGGTCTCGGGCCGGTGGCGAAACTGCTGCCAGTAGGCGTCGTTCTCCTGGTGCTCCCACCACTCGCGCCAGTAGCCGACCCTGCGGCCGATCGCCACCTCGTCGAGCTCGATCAGGGGCAGGTGCCGCCAGATCCGGTCGTTTAGCATCAGGTCGCGCGCGCTCGGGCCGGTGATCAAGCCGATCGAGCTGGACCAGAGCGTGGCCGCACCGAGCGTGAGTGCGAGCTGGAAGGCTCCGCCCGTGAAGTAGCCGTCCCAGAAGTAGTCGTCGTGGATCACCTGCGGGGCGATGCACGCGAGGTTCGGGTGGCCGAGGTGCATCAGCTGCCACTGGACGAGGGCGCCGTAGCTCCGGCCCCAGGTGCCGATCCGCCCGTTGCACCATGCCTCGCCGGCCGCCCAGGTCAGCGAGTCGTGCGCGTCCGGGCCGTCCTTCTCCCAGGCGACGAACTCGCCCTCCGACTCGTAGCGGCCGCGCACATCCGAGACGATCGCCGCGTAGCCACGCTGCGCGAACCAGACGCCCCAGCCGACGAAGCGCTCGCGCGTCGACTCGTACGGCGTCCACTGGTAGATCGTCGGGTGCGGCCCGCCGGAGAGCGGGAGATAGACGTCGGCCGACAGAGAGATCCCATCGCGCATCGGCACTCGCTGGTCGTGGAGCAGCCGAACGTCTTGCAGGCTCAAGCGAGGACGGACGGCGTTTCCGGGATCTTCGTCCCGGCGAAGTGGCAGGCCGCGCCGTGGCTCCGGCCGTGATCCTCGAGCAGCGGCTCCACCTCGGCGCAGATCGGCTGCGCGATCGGGCAGCGCGTCCGGAAGCGGCAGCCGGAGGGCGGGTCGATCGGGCTCGGGACGTCGCCCCTGAGCACGATCCGCTGGTGCTTGCGGCCCGGGATCGGCTCCGGGTTCGCGGAGAGAAGCGCCTGGGTGTATGGATGGAGCGGCCGTGCGAAGAGGTCGTCCGAGGTCGCGAGCTCGACGATCTTGCCGAGGTACATGACCGCGATCCGGTCGGAGATGTAGCCGACGACGGCGAGGTCGTGCGCGACGAAGAGATAGGTGAGGTTGAACTCCCGCTTCAGCTCGACGAGCAGGTTCAACACCTGCGACTGGATCGAGACGTCGAGCGCCGAGACCGGCTCGTCCGCGACGATGAACTTCGGCCGCAGGACGAGCGCGCGGGCGAGACCGATCCGCTGGCGCTGGCCACCGCTGAACATGTGCGGGTAGCGCTCCGCCGACTCCGCGCTGAGGCCGACCCGCTCGAGCGTCTCGAGCACGAGGTGGTTGCGGCGCTTCCGCTCGATTCCGTGGATCGCGAGGCCCTCGCCGACGAGGTCTTTCACCTTCATTCGCGGGTCGAGCGAGCCGACCGAGTCCTGGAAGACGATCTGCATGTGCTTGCGCTGCGCCTTCAGGCCGCGCGCCCCGAGCCGGTTCACGTCGATCCCGTCGAACTCGATCTCCCCCTCGGTGGGCTCGAGGATGCGGAGGAGCGTCCGCCCGAGCGTCGACTTGCCGCAGCCCGACTCGCCGACGAGGCCGAGTGTCTCGCCGCGGAAGATGTCGAGGTCGACGCCGTCCACGGCCTGCAGCGTCGCGACCTGGCGCTTGAAGATCCCCTTGCGGACAGGGAAGTGCTTCTTCAGCCCTCGTGCCTTCACGAGCACGTCGGCCGGGTCGGCGCGCGAGTCTGGCGCGCTCGCGGTAGAGAGATCGAGCGTCACGCGAGCACCTGGTCGGTCCGCGGGATCCGCCGCCCGTCCTCGCAGAGCCAGCACGCCGACTCCTGCGGCGGCACCGACAGGAGGGGTGGGTCGTAGGCGACGCACTTGTCGAAGAAGTAGTCGCAGCGCGGGGCGAAGCGGCAGCCGGGCGGCCAGTCGAGCGGGTTCGGGACGACGCCGCGGATCGCCTTCAGTGGCTTCGAGTAGCGCATCCCGAGGAGCGGGATCGAGTCGAGGAGCGCCTCGGTATAGGGGTGCTGCGGGCTCGAGAAGATCTCCGAGACCGGCCCGCGCTCGACGATCCTGCCCGCGTACATCACGGCGACCTCGTCGACCATCTCGGCGACGACGCCCAGGTCGTGGGTGATCAGGAGGATCGCCATCCCGAGCCGCTCGCGCAACTCCTTCATCAGCTCCAGGATCTGCGCCTGCACCGTCACGTCGAGGGCGGTTGTCGGCTCGTCCGCGATCAAGAGCTTGGGGTCGGAGCTGAGCGCCATCGCGATCATCGCGCGCTGCCTCATCCCGCCCGAGAGCTGGTGCGGGTAGTCCTTGACGCGTCGCTCGGCGGAGGGGATCCCGACGAGGCGCATCATCTCAACCGCCCGCCCGAGCGCGTCCTTGCGACCGAGTCGCTGGTGGAGCCGGACGGCCTCCGCGATCTGCTCGCCGACGGTGAAGACCGGGTTCAGCGAGGTCATCGGCTCCTGGAAGATCATCGCGATGTCGTTGCCTCGCACCTTGCCGAGCTCACGCTCGCCGAGCCGCGCCAGGTCGCGGCCTTCGAACCAGATGTGCGATGCGGGGTGGATCCGCCCGGGGCGCTCGACGAGCCGCATCACGGAGAGCGCGGTCACGGACTTGCCGCTTCCGGATTCGCCGACGACCGCGAGGGTGCCGCCCTGCGCGATCTCGAAGTCGACCCCGTCGACGGCCCGGAGCACACCCTTCTGCGTGTCGAACCAGGTGGAGAGGCTCTCGACCCGGAGCAGCTCGCTCGAGGAGCCGTTCTCGCTCATCGGCGCTTCTTCCCTGGGTCCAGCTTCTTTGCGCCTGGGGGCGGAGTCGCGACCGTGATGTGTCGCTCGAGGAGCGGCATGACCTGCTTCGGATCGCGTGTCTGCAGCGCGGCCAGGAGCAGGCGGTGATCCTCGACCATCTCCTCGAGGCTCGCGCTGCGACCGTAGCGGAAGAAGTACGCGCGGATCCGCGGCCAGATGCTCCGCCAGATCTGAAGCGTGTGCGTCTGCCCCGAAGCCGTCATGACGATGTCGTGGAACTGGAGGTCGGCCTCGACCGCCTTCGTCAGGTCGCCGCTCTTCGCCGCCTGCTCCATCAACCAGACCTGCTTCGCGATCTCGGCGAAGTCGTCCTCGGTCATCGTCTCGAGCGCCTTGGCGAAGCTGTAGCGCTCGACCGTGAGGCGAATCGGGATCAGAACGTGCTGCACCTCCTCGTCGGAGACCCCGAGAACGACGGCGCCGCGGTAGGGGAGGGACATGACGAGGCCCTCGTTCTCGAGCTGGCGGAGCGCCTCGCGGACGGGGCCGCGGCTCGTGCCGAGCTCGGTCGAGAGGGCCGACTCGATCAACCGCTCACCGGGCTCGAAACGGCCGGCGATGATCGCCGTCCGGAGCGTCTCCACCACCTGCTGCCCGCGCCGACCGGCCTTCAGCCCGCCGTCCGCCACCGGAGCCAACTCGGTCTGGGAGGTCTCGACAGCTCTCGTCACGGCCATGTAGACAATCCTAAAATGGTTGACAATCCGGGCACGGCGCCTCTAGTGTAACGGTCTCGTTGCGGATCACCAAGATCGATACGACCGCCGTCCGAACCCCGATGCGGGAGCCCCTCGTCTGGCCCGGTGGAACCCGTCACTCGGCCTCCGGGCTGCTCGTCCAGATCCAGACCGACGAGGGGATCGTCGGACTCGGGGAGGCGCCCGGGCCGACGCTCCCGACGATCCAGACGATCATCGAACAGGAGCTGACGCAGTTCCTGATCGGCCAGGATCCGTTCCGCGTCGAGTGGCTCGTCCACCGGATGGAGGAGTTCTCGCGCAACTGGAGCCGGATCGCGAACTACGCGATCGCCGGGATCGAGATCGCTCTCCTGGACCTCAAGGGCAAGGCTCTCGGCGTGCCCGTCGCGGAGCTGCTCGGCGGCTTCTCCCGCGATCGAGTCCCGGTCGTGGGGTACCTCTTCATCGACACGCCCGAGGCGAACGCGGACAAGGCCGGCGCGTTCGTCGACGCGGGCTACACCGAGCTCAAGCTCAAGGTCGGACGCGACTTCGAGCAGGATCATGACGCGATCGCGGCGATTCGCGACCGGGTCGGCAACGACGTGAAGATCCGGATCGACGCGAACATGATCTGGAGCGTTCCGGCGGCGATCAAGTGGATCAAGGGTCTCGAGCAGTTCGACCTGCAGTACGTCGAGCAGCCGGTACCCGACTTCGACATCGCGGGCCTGGCGCAGGTGCGGCGCTGCGTCTCCACCCCGATCGCGGCGGACGAGGGCTGCACCGACGTCCGCTCGGCGCTCGAGCTGCTCAAGGCCGATGCCTGCGACGTCCTCGTCGTCTACCCATCCGAGGCGGGCGGCCTGCGCAAGGCGCACCAGATCGGGGCGCTTGCAGACGCCGCGGGGAAGTGGTGCGTGATCGGAAGCTGGGCCGAGCTCGGCGTCGCCACGATGGGGAACGTCCATGTCGTCGCCGCGTCGTCGAACTACCCGTTCGCGAGCGACACCCACTATCCACTGCAGGAGTCCGACGTGCTCGCGGAGCCGCTCGAGATGAGCGACGGCCTCGTCGAGGTTCCACACGCGCCCGGCCTCGGGATCGAGCTCGACCCCGAGGCCGTCGATCGTCTCGCTCGCTATGAGGTTCGCGAGTCCGTCTTCTACGACGACATCCAGGGTGAGGCACCACGGGTCGGTCAGATCCTCTGACGGCCACGAGGAATTGAAGGGAGGGGCAGACAGTGTCAGACAAGCCAGCACCGGAAGGCGCAGCACCGGAAAGCCCAGGCAAGGGCGAGCTCAACCGGCGAGACCTGCTCGTCAAGGCAGGTCAGGTCGGTGCGGGAGCCGTCGCGGCCGGCGCTCTCGCCGGTTCCGCGAAGGCAGGACCGAGCCGCGGTCAAGCGCCCGTGCCGACGGGCGGTCGCGTCACGTGGGCGCTCGAGCAGGATCCCGTTCACATCGCCCCGTTTGGGGCGACGCTGACCTCGAACCACTGGGGCAAGGCTCCGATGTACGAGTCTCTGATCGAGTGGGACTCGCAGCTCAATCAGCGTCCCGCGCTCGCCGAGTCGTGGAAGGTCGTCGACAAGCGGACTGTCGACTTCACCCTCCGCAGGGGCGTTCGCTTCCACAACGGCAAGGAGCTGACAGCGGCGGACGCCAAGTACTCCTTCGACCTGATGGAGAACCCGCCCGTTCCGGGGAGCCCGGTCGTGAAGCTGAGCGGCTACGTCGCGGTCGAGAGCACCGAGGTCCGGAGCAGGTACGTCCTCCGGGTCAAGCTGAAGAACTCGGACGCGCGCCTGTTCGGGCACCTCGCGTGGAACCGCTACACCCCGATTGTCCCCGAGGGGATGTATCAGCAGGTGAACGCCGGCCGCCAGGGGATCGGCACCGGGCCGTTCAGGCTCCTCGAGTACCAGCCGAACAGCCACGTCGAGTACGAGCGCAACCAGCGCTACTGGAAAAAGGGGCGTCCGTACCTCGACGCGCTGACGATGAAGGTGCTGCCCGACGAGCAGGCCCGGATCGCCGCGCTTCGCTCGAACGCGATCGACGGTGGCACGTTCAACGCCGACAGCGCTTCGGTGCTCGGCCGGGACCGGAACCTGAAGGTGCTGAAGGGCGGCACGGCCGCGTTCCGTGAGCTCCAGTTCACGATCAAGAAGGGCGAGAACAAGCCTTGGCACGACAAGCGGGTGCGGCAGGCCGTCAACTTCGCGATCAACCGCCAGGAGATCATCAACAAGGTCTACGGCGGCAACGGCAGGTACAGCGGGCATGTCCCGCCGGGCTATGGGCCCTGGCCGCTCAGCCAGGACGAGCTGAAGAGCAAGTACCTGAAATTCGACCTCCCGAAGGCGCAAGCGTTGATGAGAGCGGCCGGCCAGTCGAGAGGGTTCTCGGTCACCTTGACGACCTTCTCGACGCCGCTCGACTTCGCCCAGGTCGCGTCGGTGATGAAGCAGCAGTTGAAGCGGATCAACATCGACGTGAACATCGTCGCCCAGGAGCCGGGGACGTTCGGCTCCGCCAACGGCCGCGGTGCGTTCGACTGGGATCTCACGGCGCGCGGGATGCGCGGCGACGTCGACGGCTACCTCGCCGAGTTCAACCCGAGCGCGGCGATCTTCAACGTCTGGTACCCCGAGTACAGGAACGTGAGGGTCTGGCGGCTCGTCGGCAACGGCAAGATCCAGCTCGACCAGGCCAAGCGGATCCCGATGTACAAGGAGGCGCAGCGCCTCCTGCTGGAGGACCTCGTCCAGGTTCCGCTCGTCGCGGTGACCAAGTTCCAGGTCGTCCGGAAGCGCGTGAACAACATGTACGTCGCCTTCAGCGACTTCAATACGGGCCTGCACACCTCGGTCTACGTGAAGGGCTAGCCGATCGTCGCGTAGCCGATCGATCCAGGAGGGGCGTCGCACCGGCGGCGCTCCTCCCGCACCACGAGGAGAGGGGGAGCTGTGCTCGGGTACATCGTCAAGCGGACGCTCCTGCTCCTGCCCACGCTCTTCGGCGTCTCCGTCGGCATCTTCCTGATGGTGCGCCTGCTTCCCGGCGACATCATCGACATCCTCCTCGGCGGCGACATCACCGCGAGCGAGGAGGTCAAGCAGGAAGCCCGCGAGCAACTCGGCCTGACCGGCTCCTACCCGGAGCAGTACTGGAACTGGATCAGCGGCGCCGTCCGGGGCGACTTCGGTGACTCGCTCCGAAACGCGGAGCCTGTCTCGACGATCCTCCGCGACTCGCTCCCGATCACGCTCGAGCTCGTCTTCCTCGCGCTGCTGATCGCGGTCGTCGTCGGGGTCCCGCTGGGCGTCATCTCTGCCGCGCGGCGCGACAGCGCGAGGGACTACGCGTCACGGCTCGGCGGCCTGATCGGCGTCAGCGTTCCGAACTTCTGGCTTGCGACGCTGCTCCTTCTCTTCACCTCGAAGGTCTTCGGGTGGGTGCCGCCGCTCACCTACATCTCGCCGCGCGACGACCTGCTCGGCAACCTGAGCCAGTTCATCCTGCCGGCGCTCTCGATCTCGGTCTTCACGCTCGCGATCGTGATGCGGATGGTGCGGGCGACGATGCTCGAGGTGCTCGGCCAGGATTACGTGCGCACCGCTCGTGCCAAGGGGGTCGCGCGCCGCAGGGTCGTCTACCGGCATGCGCTCCGAAACGCGCTGATCCCTGTCGTCACGGTGGTCGGCTTCGAGGTAGGTGTGCTGATGAGCGGCGCTGCGATCGTGGAGATCATCTTCGGCCTGCCCGGCGTCGGGAATCAGCTCCTGCAGGCGATTTTCAACCGCGACTACCCGATGATCCAGGCCACGACGCTCTTGATCGCGATCATCTTCATTGGCTTCAACCTGATCGTGGACGTGCTCTACGGCTTCCTCGATCCGAGGATCTCGGCGGAGACATGAATCCCGGCCGCAACAGGAGACGTCCCGTACTGGCCGCGGAGGGAGTCGGCGAGGTTGGGGCCTGGTCCGGCGTGCCCCAACGCCGCCGGCGCGGCTTTCTCGGCAAGTGGCGCAACCCGATCGGTCTCGTCGGGGCGGGGATCGTCGGGTTCAACGTCCTCGTCGCTCTCCTCGGTCCATTCCTCTGGAAGCACGATCCTGACGAGCAGGAGTTCGACCGGCTACTCCCGCCGAGCTGGGCCAACCCGTTCGGCACGGACGAGCTCGGCCGCGACACTCTCGCCCGGATCATTCACGGGGCGCAGGTCTCACTCCAGGTCGGGGCGATCTCCGTCGGAATCGCGCTCGTCGTCGGAACCTTGATCGGGCTGCTCGCCGGGTTCTACAAAGGAATCGTCGACGCAGTCCTGATGCGCCTCGTGGACGTGATGTTCGCCCTGCCCGGGCTCGTGCTCGCGATCGTGATTGCCGGCCTGCTGGGGCCGAACCGGCGGAACGCGATGATCGCGATCGGAATCGTGATCACGCCGGCCTTCGCGCGGGTGGTTCGCGGGGCCGTGCTCGAGGTGATGGGCTACCCGTTCATCGAGTCGGCTCGGGCGCTCGGAGCCTCGAGCTTCCGGGTGATGGGCCGCCACCTGCTCCCGAACATCGGGGCGCCGCTGCTCGTGCTCGTCACCACCTATCTCGGTACGGCAATCCTGAGCGAGGCCGCGCTCAGCTTCCTCGGGCTCGGCACGCAGCCGCCGGAGGCGTCGTGGGGCGGAATGCTGAACAGCTCGCGCCTCTACATCGATCTCGACGCATGGCTCTCGATCTTCCCCGGGCTCGCGATCATGTTCGTCGTGCTCGGCTTCAACTTCCTCGGCGACGGTCTGCGGGACATCCTCGATCCCCGGCTCGGGCCGACCGTCGGCGACGTCCCGCTGAAGAAGTAGTGCCCCTCGACGTCCTGATCCGGAACGGCTGGGTCGCCGACGGTGCCGGCAGCCCGCCCTACCTCGGCGACGTGGCGATCGAGGGCGGGCGGATCGCGGAGATTGGCAGGCTCGGCGCGAGCGCGAGCGCCGAGCGCGTGATCGACGCGACGGGCAAGATCGTCTGCCCCGGCTTCGTCGACCCGCACAGTCACAGCGACTTCTCGATCCTCGCGAACCCGACCGCCGAGAGCACGATCCGTCAGGGCGTGACCACGGAGGTCGTCGGCAACTGCGGCTGGAGCTATGCGCCCGTCACGCCGGCGTCCGAGCCCACGATCTGGAGCCGGTTGCTCGCGTTCGGCTTCGACAAGCCCACGATTCCGTGGTCGACCTTCGGCGAGCATCTGGAGTTCCTCTCGGACGTCGGGCACACGCCGAACTTCGCCTGGTTCGTGGGTCACAACGCGATCCGGCTCGCCGCGGGTGTGTCGGGGTCGGCGCCGAGCCCCGAGCAGATGAGCTCGATGGAGGACTTCGTCCACGAGGCGATGCAGTCGGGAGCGCTCGGGATGTCGACGGGGCTCGAGTTCAACCCTGGCCGGGAGGCGACGACCGACGAGCTGATGCGCCTGAGCGCCGTCGCCGGCGAGTACGGCGGCATGTACACGAGCCACATCCGCAACCGGGACTCCGGCCTCCTCGAGGCGATCGACGAGTTCCTCGCGGTCGCGCGCGCCGGCAGCGAGAAGGCCGAGATCTCGCACCTGAACGTCCGTCACAACACGAACGCGCCCGAGCGCGGCTGGGAGCGCGCCGTCGAGAAGATGGCTGCGAGCCGCGAGACGGGACTCGACGTGCTCGCCGACACGACGCCCTTCCGGGAAGGCCTCGGGCAGATGGCCGGGATCTTGCCGCCCTGGGTTGCCGAGGACGGGCCTGAGGCCGCCGCCGCGAAGCTGCGCGACCCTGCTCTGCGCGAGCGGCTCCGCCACGAATGCGACCGCTACTGGCGCTTCATCCACAAGGGAGAATGGGAGCGCGTCTTCTTCCAGGCGACGCCCCAGTTGAAAACACAGCATCCCGACCTCGGCGGCCTGAACTTCCGTCAGATCTCGGAGAAGCTCGCGAAGGATCCGTGGGACTGCTACCTCGACATCCTCGCCGACGCGGGCTCCGACTACGAGTCGATCCTCACGGTCGGGACGCTCTTCACCGACGAGCACC
The DNA here is from genome assembly GCA_024330215.1 of Candidatus Gaiellasilicea maunaloa. GTDB lineage: Bacteria > Actinomycetota > Thermoleophilia > Gaiellales > Gaiellaceae > Gaiellasilicea > Gaiellasilicea maunaloa. The sequence goes on along the minus strand of JANDLU010000040.1, from coordinate 1,969 downwards.
TGGCGGAGATGATCGGCCACCCGCTCTTCTGTCTCGGGGTGGACACGTTCACTGTCCGGGACACCGGGCCGCTCAGCGAGCTCATGAAGCACCCGTTGGGGTTCGCCGGCCATGTGCACTACCTCACCCACCACGTCCGAGAGCGGGGGACCCTCCGTCTCGAGGAGGCGATCCGGAAGATGACGAGCATGCCGGCCGCGCACTTCGGCCTCTGGGATCGCGGGCTCCTGCGGGCGGGCTACAGCGCCGACGTCGTCGTCTTCGACTTCGAGGCGCTCGACGACGTCTCCACCCGTGAGCGGCCGACGGCGTACGCACGCGGCGTCGAGCACGTCCTCGTCAACGGCGTCGCGGTGGTCGACGAGGCGGAGCACACCGAGGCCCGGCCGGGCCGGCACCTGCTCCGTCGATGACGATCGACCTCCGCTCCGACCTCCATGCCCGGCCGACGGAGGAGATGTGGGAGGCGATGCGCACTGCTCCGCTCGGGTGGGCGACCTACGGCGAGGATCAGTCGGTCGACCGCCTCGAGGCGACGGTCGCCGACCTGCTCGGCAAGGAGGCCGGGCTCTGGGTGCCGACCTGCGGGATGGCGAACCTGGTCGTCCTCCTGACGGTGCCCGCGCGCGGCAGCTCGGTCGTCCTCGAGTCGTCGTCGCACATCCTCACCTCCGAGGCGATGGGAATCACGGAGATCGCAGGGCTCGAGCCGCGAACGCTCTGGGCGGAGGACGGACGTCTGGATCCCGGCGAGGTCGAGGAGCTCGTCGTCGAGACGAACGCGGCGCTGCTCGTGCTCGAGAACACGCATACGCGGGCCGGCGGGACGGTGCTGACGCCCGAGTTGACGAAGGCGCTTGCCTCCGCCGCTCAACGTCACGGCACCTATGTCCACCTCGACGGCGCGCGGCTCGCGAACGCGGCGGTCGCGCTCGACGTGCCGCTGCGCGAGCTCGCGTCGCCTGCCAACACGGTGGCGTTCAGCCTCAACAAGGGCCTCTGTGCCCCGATGGGGTCGATCCTCGCGGGCCGGGCGATAGTGATCGAGCTCGCGCGGAAGACTCTGAGCCGGCTCGGCGGTGCCTCGGTGCACAAGGCCGGGATCCCGGCAGCAGCAGGGCTTCTCGCGCTCGACCTCGTCGACCGGCTCGCCGACGATCACCGCCGCGCGCGCAAGCTGGGCTCGCTGCTGCAACAGATCAAGGGGGTCCGGCTCGACCCCGAGCGGATCGAGACGAACATCGTCCTCGTCGACGTCAGCCGCACGGGCCTCCTGCCCGACGAGCTGCTGTCGCTGCTGGCGGATCGGGAGGTCCTGGCGCTGGAGCGCGACACGAGCAGGGTTCGCTTCGTGACCCATCGCCTGATCGGCGACGCCGAAGTCGCGAAGACGGCAGAGGTCGTCGCCGCGGTCGTCGCAGAGTATGCGACGGAGGTCTAACGGATGACCGCGAACCGCGTCACGTACCTCAGTCTGAAGGCGGTGGTACGCCCCCATCTATTCGGGTCGGCGCGTCTCTCATCGGCGACGAGGCCGTCGGCCTTGAGGATCAGCGGCGGACCGCTTCCGGCAGGACGGCGGTCAGGCGGCCGTGTATCGGACCTCGCAGCGGTTTCCCGACAGGTCCGCAATACTGAACTGAATGGTTCAGTATCCGACGACCGTCGACCGCGCGTTCGCGGCCCTCGCCGACCCGACCCGGCGCGCCGTGCTCGAACGGCTCGGCGCCGGCGGCGCGACGATCAGCGAGCTCGCCGAGCCCTTCGGCATGTCGCTGACCGGGATGAAGAAGCACATCCGGCTGCTCGAGGAGGCGAACCTCGTCGCCACGGAGAAGGTCGGCCGTGCCCGCAGATGCGCACTCGTGCCGTCTGCCTTCGGCGGATCTTCGACGCACCGCGCACGCACGTCTACTCCGTCTGGACGGATCCGAAGCTGATCCCCGAATGGTGGGGCGACGGCACCGTC
>JANDLU010000039.1 GCA_024330215.1 Candidatus Gaiellasilicea maunaloa | reverse complement strand
TCTTTGGAGTCCAGGTCGCCGGCTCGGCGCCCGCCCGAGACGCCCGCACCCTGGAAGGCTCGGTCAGCCCGGCCACGGGAACGATCTTCCCTCCTGGCACTACGAGCGTTCCCTACGCTTGGAAGCTCGAGCTTCCGAGCGACTGCAACACCAACCTGCCCTGGCGCAACGGCATTCTCGGAACCGGCTTCTTCATCGGTCCCGCCTGGGCCTTCGAAGACGGCAAGCCCCGCCAGGGACTCTTCGGCCGTGACGCCGCCGACGACTTCAAGCTCGAGGGGAGCGGCTCGGCGGGCCTGATCTGGCCGGGTCAATACACGATGTGGGCCTATGGCTCCTGCGTCAACAAGACGAGCGGCGGCCCGCGGATCGAGTTCGAGACGCCGCGGACGACCTTCTTCCTCAGGGCCAAGCTCTCGACTCTCAAGATTCGCTCGAACCTGAAGATCGGCGAGATCCGGAGCAAGGGCATCGACCTGTTCCTCATCTGCGGCAAGTGCACGGGCGCCTCCTTCGTGGCCGCCCTCGTCCCGGGCGGCAAGCCCGTCGGCACCCTCACGCGCCTGACACCTCCGAATCGGTCGGCGTCGAGCTTGCCGCTGCCGGGCACGCCGCCGCTCTCCCTGAAGCTCTCGGCTGCCGGCAAGGCCAAGCTGGCCACGCTGAAGACCGCGAACATCCAGGTCAGGGCCACCGTCTCGCTGATCGACGGCGAGACCCAGGTTGTCACCGCCAAGGCGACGTTCGCCCGTTAGGGCGCTCTAGGACAGCTCGCGAACGAGCGCCTCTGCGTCCCCGGCGCTCGCCGCGATCACGAGACAGGTGTCGTCACCCGCGAGCGTGCCGACCACGAGCGGGTGCCGCGCTCGGTCGAGCGCGCGGGCGATCGCCGGCGCCGAGCCGAGCTCCGAGCGGATCACGACGATGTTCTGCGCGGCGGTCAGCCCACGGCCGTACCGGGCAAGGATCTCGGCGAGCGCCGCTCTCGGCTCGCGTCCGGGCGGCCGGCCGGAGAGGACGTAGCGAGGGCGGCCGAGCTCGTCGTCGACCTTCTCGACTCCGAGCTCGCGAAGGTCGCGCGACAGCGTCGCCTGCGTGACGGCGCAGCCGGCCGCGTCGAGGACCGCGCGGAGCTCGAGCTGCGTCCCGAGCCTGCGCCTCGCGATCACGCTCTCGATCAGCCGCTGGCGCTCCGGCTTCGTCAGGCGGCGCGAGTGCCGATGCATGCGCTCACCGTAACCTCGGCGAGGCGAACGTTTGCCGAATCCCGGCCGCGGCAACCACGACTGCATGCTGCGCAAGCTTCTCTGGCTCGGGCTCTACGGCGCCCTCGGTGCCGCGTCGACGTTGGTGGCACGACGGGCTGCATCCGGAATCTGGCGAATCGCGACGGGCGAGAAGCCTCCTGCGAAACGATGAGGGTGAGATGACGAAGGGCGACAAGGCGGTCGAGAAGGGTGCCGACAAGCTGGATGCGCTCGCCGACAAGGCGGCTGCGCGAGGCGGAATTGCCGCGAAGGTTGCGAGCGAGTTGGCCGACGACGCGAGCTTCCTGCGCAACTTGAAGCCTTCGCTGGTCGTCGCGCGCGCAAAGGGCGAGGCACCGAAGGATCGGGAACCGGGCTCGACGGAGGTTCGTGCACCGTCCGGACCCCAGCATGCACGGCAGTCCGACGGCTCCGGTCCGAATCCGTTCGTCGTCGCGGGCGCAGCCTTCGGTCTCGGCACGCTGCTCGCAAAGGCGATCGACTGGAGAGGTCATGCCCACCCGCGCCGGTAGCTCCTCCGGTGTGGGCGGTGCCGCCAAGCAGGTGGCCGAGCACGCAAGCTCCCTCGCGAAGCTGGAGCTCGAGCTTGCCGGCCTCGAGCTGAAGCGCAAGGTCGGCGCGCTCGGAGCCGGCCTTGGACTCGGCGTCGGCGCGGCGCTCGTCGCCCTCTTCGGTCTCGGCTTCCTCCTGGCCACGTTCGCAGCGGCGCTCGCGCTCGTCCTCGACACCTGGCTCGCGCTCCTGATCGTGACTCTCGGGCTCTTCGCCATCGCCGCCGTTCTCGGGCTCCTCGCGCTCTCCCGGATCAAGAAGGGCACTCCGCCGGTTCCCGAACAGGCGATCCGAGAGGCGAAGCTGACCACCGAGGCGCTGAAGGCAAATGGCAGCCACTAGCCTGAACGGGCGCACGCCCGAGACGATCCGGCGCGAGATCGAGACCGAGCGCGATCGTCTCGCCCACGCCGTCGAGGATCTGCGCGCGGGCCTCGGTGCGGCCACCGATGTCGCCGGCAAGCTCCGCGCGAACCTGCCCGTGGTCGCCGCTGGCGCGCTCGGAGCCGGGTTCTTCCTCGCCGGCGGGATCGGCGCAACGATGCGCTTCCTCGCCCGCAAGGGCCGCGAGCGCTGACCACCCGCGTCGGAACGGCCCCCTCGAGTCCACAGCGGCTCTCCCGCGCCGAGTGGATAGCCGTCTTCAAGCGCTCGTTCAGCGAGTTCCTGAACGACGACTGCATGGGACTCGCCCAGCAGATCGCGTTCAGCTCCCTGCTCGCGTTCTTCCCCGCCGTCGTCTTCCTCGTGGGGCTGCTCGATCTCGTCGACGCCTACCCGACACTGAAGGACTTCCTCGCGCCGATCGCTCCCGGCGACGTCCTGGAGACGATCGACACGCTGCAGGAGGAGACGTCCACGGGCACCTCCGTGCTCGCGTTCTTCGTCGGAGCCGCGGGCGCGACCTGGGCGGCGAGCGGAGCAATGGGCTCGGTGCTGAAGGCCGTGAACCGAGCCTACGAGCGTGTCGAGACCCGTCCCTTCTGGAAGACCAGGCTGATCGCGATCGTGCTCGTGTTCCTGACCGGACTCGTCACCGCCGGGCTGCTGCTCCTGATCGTCTTCGGCGGGCCGCTCGGAAACGCGATCGCCGAGCAGGCGAGGCTCGGCGGCGCCTTCGACCTCGTCTGGTCGATCGCGCGCTGGCCGATCGCGTTCGTCGCCGTCCTGCTCTTCTTCTCGATCGTCTACTACCTGGCGCCGAACGCCGAGGTGCGCGACTGGCGCTGGCTCACGCCGGGCTCGCTCGTTGCGGGCGTTACGTGGCTCGCGCTTTCCGGCCTCTTCGCCCTCTACACGAGCTTCTCGGAGTCGTACTCGAAGACCTACGGCGCGCTCGCGAGCGGGATCGTCCTGCTCCTCTGGCTGAACTACTCGGCCTTCGCGCTCCTCTTCGGCGCCGAGCTGAACTCGGAGCTCGAGCGGGAGGCGGAGATCCACGCGGCCGGCGGCGCCGACGCCGGTCTCACCCGGCCGAGCCGCCGGCCCTAGGAGACCGCGACGGAGCCACGCAGCGTCGTCGGACTTCGATCCGAGTAGAAGGTCAGCGGACCTCGTCTGAGCGTGAGCTTCCACGTCAGCGTTGCGGTCTGCGCGAGTCCCGTCTTCCGGTTGACCCCGATGCCGCGCAGATGGAGGTTGTGCAGCGTCGAGCGGTCGCGCACCGTCACGACGTACGCGCCCGCCTTCAGCGTTCGCACGCGCACGCCGGCGGGGCTGCTGAGCGAGATCCTGGCGCCGGGCCCGACGCTCGCGTGCAGCCGCTTTGCAGCGGGAGGCAGCGGAGGCGGCGGCGGTGGTGGCGGTGGCGGCGCGGCTCCGACGTCGAACGTGCCCCGCATCGTCGTGGAGTGCGGGTCGCACATGAACGTGTAGCGGCCGTCCCGCAGCGTCACGGTGAACGTCTGCGCGCCGACGTCCTCCACCGCGGTGGACACGTCGACGCCCGGCCCGGTGAGATGGAAGTCGTGCTCGGGGGAGCGATCGTCGAGCGCGAGCTCGTAGGTTCCCGGATCGAGCTTCTGCACGGGCAGTCCGTCCGGTCCGAGCAGCCTGATCGTGAATCCCGGCCCCACGCTCCCGGTCAGCTTTCCGTCCGCCGCCAGCGCCGCGGCGACCGCGAACGTCGAGGCGGCGGTGAGGATTCCGGCGACGAGGAGGCCCCTGAGGCGCATCGCCCGAGACTACGCCGCTCCGTGGAGATCGGATTGCTGGGCCTCGAGCGATCGCGTACAGTCGTCCTCGTGAGGCTCGGTCGGAACGCGAAGGTGGATCTGATCCGCAAGGTGCCGCTCTTCGCGCACTGCTCGCGGGGCGAGATCGCCGAGGTCGCGTCGATCGCCGACGAGATCGACGTCTCGGCCGGCAAGGAGCTCACCCAGGAAGGCGACCGCGGCCGCGAGTTCTTCGTCCTGCTCGAGGGCGCGGCAGATGTCAGGCGCAACGGCCGGAAGCTAAACGCCCTCGGCCCCGGCGACTTCTTCGGCGAGATCGCGCTCGTCTCGCGCTCGCCGCGGACGGCGACGGTGACGACGACCGAGGACTCGAGGCTGCTCGTGGTCACCGCGACCTCGTTCCGCGCGTTGCTCGATCATTCGCCGCGGATCCAGATCCGTGTGCTCGAGGCGCTTGCCGACCGGCTCGCGCCGACGGCGCTGTAGTAGTCAGGAGCGGATCTCCGCTCCGAACCGCTCGGCGAGCGCGCCGACGATCCGCTCGCGAATCGGCGCCACGTCGTCGTCGGAGAGCGTCCGCTCCGGCGACTGGAAGGCGAGCCGGATCGCGACGGATTTCGTCCCTGATCCGAGCTGCTCGCCCCGGTAGACGTCGAAGACCCGCGCCTCGCGAAGCTCCGGGCCCGCCGCCTCGCGCACCGCCGCGACGAGGGCTCCGGCCTCGACCTCCTCGGCAACCGCGACCGCGATGTCCTGACGGACAAGCGGGAAGCTGACGACATCCTCGAACGTGACCGGCTCCTGCGACACGGCGAAGAGCGGCGCCAGGTCGAGCTCGAACGCGCCCCAGGTTCCTTCGAGCGTGGCGGGATGCAGCTCTCCGACAAGCCCAGCAGGGGTACGAGCCGTCTTCCCCGGATGGAAGCGCTCGTCCTCGCCGCGCTCGAACGAGGGCTCGGCCTTGAGGGCGCGGTAGACGGCCTCGACGATGCCCCTCACCCGGCCGAAGCCACCTTCGACGATGCCCGCGACGCGAACGTGCTCGTCGGGCAACGCGTCGCCGGCCAGGTAGACGCGGGCAATCTCGAAGAGAGCGATCCGCTCGGCCCCGGCATCGACGTTTCGGCGAGCAGCCTCCACGAGGCTCGGCAGCAGCAAGGTGCGAAGCACGGTCAGCTCGACCGAGATCGGCTCGGGCAGGCTCCACTGTCCGGAATCCGTTCCGGCCGGTCGCAACGAGGGCGTGTAGGTCTCCGAGAAGCCCAGTCCGACGAGCGCGTCCTCGAGGCGCCGGCGCAGTTGCTGCGCGCGACTCAGCGTCCCGAACATCGCCCGCCGCGTCGGCAGCGTGAAGGGAACGTCCTCGAGCCGGAAGCGGGCCACCTCCTCCACCACGTCGATCTCTCGCGTGACATCGCGAGCGCGCCAGGTCGGCGCGAGCACGCGCTCGCCGTCGCGGTCGAAGCCGAGGCGCGCGAGCAGCCCGTACTGCTCCGCCGGCGGCGTCGAAAGGCCGATGGCCGCGTCTCCGCGCTCGGGTCGGTACGGGATCGACGGCCGCTCGGGCAGCTCCGCATGGACGTCGGCTTCCCCCACCCACCTGGCGCCCGCCACCTCGACGAGGAGCTGGGTGGCGAGCTTGGCGGCCTGACCTGCGAGGTGCGGATCGACCCCCTTCTCCCAGCGGTTCGAGCCCTCGGTGCGGAGGCGCAGGCGCTCGGAAGTGCGGAAGATGCCGAACGGCTCGAAGTTCGCAGCCTCCAGGAGGACATCCGTCGTCGCCTCGCCGATCTCCGTCTCCTCACCGCCCATGATCGCCGCGAGAGCGACGGACCGCTCGCCGTCCGCGATCATCAGGTCGGTCGGCGCCAGCTTGCGATCGACGCCGTCCAGCGTCCGCAGCGTCTCACCCGCCTCGGCGCGGCGGACGACGATCCGGCCGCCGCGCAGCGTCGCCCAGTCGAAGGCGTGCAGCGGGTTCCCAAGCGCGAGCATCGCGTAGTTGGTGATGTCGACCACATTCGAGATCGGGCGCATCCCGGCCGCGAGCAGGCGCGCGCGCAGCCAGACCGGCGAGGCGCAAACGGTGACGTCACGGAAAAGACGGCCGACGTAACGCGGGCAGCCGGCGAGATCGTCGATCGCGATCGAGAGCGGCTCGTCCGCGTCGGGAGGCGGATCGATCCCCGGTGGCGGCGCGAGCTCCAGCTCGTAGAGGGCCGCGATCTCCCGTGCCACTCCGTAGATCGAGAGCAGATCCGGACGGTTGCCGGTCACCTCGATGTCGAGCACGTGGTCTGCGAGCGGAAGCACGTCGGCAAGCGGCGTACCCGGCGCGAGCTCCGGCAGGACCATGATCCCCGCGTGATCGGAGCTGAGCTGAACCTCCTCCTCCGAGAGGATCATCCCGTTCGAGGTCTCGCCGCGCACAGTCCGCTCATCGAGCTCGAGCCCGTTCGGCAGCACCGCGCCGGGAAGAGCGACCGCCACGGTCGCGCCGGCGCCGAAGTTCCAGGCGCCACAGACGATCTGGCGCGCCTCCGCCTCCCCGAGATCGACTTTGCAGAGCTGGAGCCGGTCCGCGTTCGGGTGCTTGGCCGCCTCGAGTACCTTTCCGACCCTGAACAGATCGAGATTGCCGAGCTCGTCGGAGACACCGCGCGCCTCGATCGCGGCGACGACGCCGGTCGCGACGCTGAGCCGCTCGCCGAGCTCCGCGAGCGGCATCTCGACCGCGACGTAGTCGCGGAGCCAGGAGACGGGGACCAGCATCAGAGCGGCCTCATCAGAATTGGCGCAGAACCCGGAGGTCGCCCTCCCAGAGCGCCCGGATGTCTGGAATATCGTGCCGGAGCTGAGCCGTCCGCTCGAGCCCGCAGCCGAAGGCGAACCCCGACCACGCCTCCGGATCGAGCCCGACGTTCTCGAAGACGCGCGGATCGACCATCCCGGCGCCGCCCATCTCGATCCAGCCGGAGTACTTGCAGGTCCGACAACCCTCGCCACCACAGACACCGCACGAGACGTCCGGCTCGATCGAGGGCTCCGTAAACGGGAAGTAGTGGGTGCGGAAGCGCACAGCGCGCTTGGGCCCGTAGAGCGCGCGCATCACGTGGCGGAGCGTTCCCTTCAGGTCGGCGAGCGTGATTCCCCTGTCGACGGCGAGCCCTTCGAACTGGTGGAAGATCGGATAGCGCGTGGCCGTGATCGCGTCGCGCCGGTAGACGCGGCCGATCGAGACCATGTAGACGGGCGGCTCGCGCTCCTCAAGCTGGTGAATCTGGGACGCCGAGGTCTCGGTGCGGAGCACGCGGGTCTCGTCGAGGAAGAACGTGTCGCGCGGCGAGCGGGCGGCGTGCGTCGGCTCGAATGCGAGCTTGTCGAAGTTGTAGGCGACCGTCTCGACCTCGCGGTCGTCGCGGATCTCGTAGCCGAGGCCGAGGAAGGCGTCCTCGACCATCCGCCGCACCTGGGTGATCGGATGCAGATGGCCGACGGGAAGCTCATCGCCGGGGAGCGTGACGTCGACCCGCTCCTCGCGCAGACGCCGGTCGAGCTCGGCCCGCCCGAGCTCCTCCTCGCGGGCGTCGGCCGACTCCGCGATCCTGCGGCGCAGCGCATTCAGCGTCATACCGGTCTCGCGATCCCGGACCGCGCGAAGAGCCTGCGGCAGCTCGGCCTTCCGGCCGAGGAACCGAACCCGCGCCTCCTCCACCTCGTCGACGGTTGCAGCCGCTTCGATCGCGCTCAGAGCCTGGGATTCGACCGCCTGGGCGTCCACGCGGGCGACTGTACCATCGGCCCGCGTGAGCGATCCCAGCCCCTACGACGCGATCGCGAGGGTCTACGATCCATGGAGCGCGAGCGTTGTCGAGGACATCGGGTTCTACGTCGAGGAGGCGCTCGCGGCGGGCGATCCGGTGATCGAGCTCGCGTGCGGGACGGGCCGGATCGCAGTTCCGATCGCACTCGCCGGACTGCGCGTGATCGGGGTCGACGGTTCGCTCGGGATGCTCGAGGTCGCCCGCGAGCGGGCTGCCGCAGCCGGGGTCGAGGCGCTCGTCGACCTGCGTCGTGGCGACCTCCGCGAGCCTCCGGTCGCGGAGCGCGTTCAGCTCGTGCTGATCCCGTTCCGCTCGTTGCTGCACCTGACGACGGAAGCCGACCGCGGACGTGCCCTTGCCGCCGCGTACTCCCTGCTCGAGCCGGGCGGCCGGCTCGTCTTCGACGTCTTCGCTCCGGGTCGGGAGGACGTCGAGGCGACCCACGGCCGCTGGCTCGAGCGCGAGCCCGGGATCTTCGAGCGCGCCGACTGGGACGAGGTCGAGCGGACGCTCACGCTCTCGGTGCGGCGCGGTGAGGAGGCCTCGACGATGCTGCTCGCCTGGCTCACGCCCGCCGAGTGGTCCCGTCTGCTGGAGCGGGCGGGGTTCGAGGTCGAGGAGGTCTACGGCTGGTTCGACCGCCGGCCTTACGCCGGCGGCGAGGACGTCGTCTTCGTCGCGACGAGACCCGGCTGAAAGAGCGACTAGGCCGAGCTCGCGGCGAAGACGAAGTCCGCCTAGCTCAAACGAGTGACTGCCTCCCCGATCCGCACGCGCCCAGGCTCGACGACGTCTGCGTAGACACCGAAGCAGACCTCCCCTCGATCTTCCCCCGGTACGCCTTGATCGCGCGCAGCGTGTCGTGGTCACGGAGCCCGGTCGCCGGGTCATAGGTGGTGTTCGCGCACCGGCCGACCGGGCCGCCGACGCGCACGACCGCCTCGCCGAGACGCAGCAGACTCCCTTCCCAGTCGTCCTCCGCGTGCGGCTCGACTCCGCTCAGCTCGACGAGCATGCGGAAGCGACGTGGGTCGAGCTGCGCATCTCCGAGCCGGCCGCCGAGCTCGGACAACGAGCCGTCGCCGAGCAGCGAGACCGGATGGAGCGAGTCGGTGCCGACCCCGTCTTCGGCAGCGCGCAGGATCCGCACCTGCTTGCCGGCGTAGTCGGAGAGCGCCTCGCACATCGCCCGCTCCAGCACGCGCCCGGGCACCGGCCGGCCCCAGAAGTCTCCGCTCTCCCGCTCGCCGCCGACGGCGTTCGCGGCGACGGCCGACCCGTCCGGAAAGAGGAGCGTCAGCCGCTCGGAGGCGGCGTCGTACGCGGGTCGGATCCGCACGAGCGGCCCGTGGTAGGCGCCGCGAAAGAGACGTCCGTCCTCCTGGATCAGGAAGAAGCGCCGGTTCTCCCGAACGCCGTTCGCCTCCAGCAGGATCTCGTCCGGATGCTCGAGCCCGAGGCTCTTGACCGGCGCGACGTTGAAGCCCGCTACAGCAGGGATAGCTCGTCCCCGACCGCGACCTCGCCGCCGTCGACGACGCGCGCGAGCATCCCGCGTCTGCCCTCGAGCTGCTCGCGCAGGCCCGGTCGCAACGCCTCCATCCGCTCGCAGGGATCGCACACCATCGTGATCTCGAAGACGGCGTCGCCCGCCCGGACGCGCTGCCCGATCGGCCACACCTCGACGTCGGCGCCCGCGACCGTGATGTTCTCGCGGATCGCGCCCGGGGCCAGCTCGAGCGCGTCCAGGTGCTCCTGCGAGACGAAGAGCACCTCGCGTCTGGGCGGATTCGCGTGCGCGCAGCCCTCGAGACCGAGTCCCTCTATCGCCACCACACGCTCGTGCGGCGTCGCCTCGCCGCTCTTGCGCGCCGGAGAGGTGAAGAGTCCGGAGACGGTTGCCATGCGCCCAATCTAACGGAAGGGCTCGACAGCAGACCGGCGGATCCTCTTTACTCTCGCCATGCTCTGGATCGTCGTCGGCGTGGTCGCCCTCCTCGTCCTCGCGCTCGTCCTCCTCTACAACCGGCTCGTCCGGCTGCGGAATCGCGTCGAGAACGCCTGGGCACAGGTCGATGTCCAGCTGAAGCGCCGCTACGACCTGATCCCGAACCTCGTCGAGACCGTCAAGGGCTACGCCGCGCACGAGCGCGAGACGTTCGAGGCCGTCACGAACGCGCGCGCGCGGGCGCAGGCGGCGCAGGGCCCCGCCGAGCAAGGCGCTGCGGAGGGGATTCTCGGACAGGCGCTCGGAAGGCTCTTCGCGGTCGCCGAGGCCTATCCGGAGCTCCAGGCCGACGAGAACTTCCGCCAGCTCCAGGACGAGCTCGCGCAGACCGAGAACCGGATCGCCGTCTCGCGCCAGGTCTACAACGACACCGTGCTCACCTACAACAACGCGATCCAGACGGTGCCGACGGTGTTCGTCGCCGGGATGCTCGGGTTCGCGAAGAGGGACTTCTTCGAGGCGGAGGAAGCGACCCGGGAGGCACCACGCGTCGCGTTCTAGCCGGACTCACGCTCGCTCTCCTTACCGCGCTCGGGTGCGCGGGGAATGCGGAGGCCAAGTCCTTCACGCTGCCGACCGCCGACGTCCTCGTCCAGGTGGAGCGGGACGGCGCCCTCGTCGTCGACGAGCGGATCACGTTCAGCTACGACGGCGACTTCTCCGGGGCGTTCCGGGAGATCCCGCTCGAGGACGGCCAGCGGATCGACGAGGTCGGCGTCTTCGAGGGCGACCGGGCTTACGCGCCGGGCGCCTCTGCGGAGCTCGGCTCGAGCGGCCTGCCCGATACCTTCGGCACGACCGGGACCGGCAAGGGGTTGCGGATCGTCTGGCACTACCGCGCGGTCTCGGCGGAACGCACGTTCCGGATCCACTATCGGCTGAGCGGCCTCGCATCGGCATTTGACGACGTCGTCGATCTCAACCTCAAGGTCTGGGGAGACGAATGGCAGGTCGGGCTCGGCCGCCTGACCGCCCGCCTGGTCGCCCCCGGCGAGGTCACCCGCGCCTGGGGTCATCCGGTCGCCGTGCGCGGCGACGTCACGCTCGACGGCTCGATCGTCCGACTGCGTGCGCTCGAGATTCCCTCCGAGCAGTTCGTGGAGCTGCGGGCGCTCGTGCCGCGCCGCTTCTTCACCTCGACGTCGGCGATGCGCATCGAGCAGGGTCCCGGGCTCGAGCGGATCGTCGCCGAGGAGCGGGACGACGCCGCCGCCTACGAGCGTGACCGCGGGAAGATCGACGAGGCTCTCGACAACCTACCTCGCACGGCCGCGATCCTGCTCGCGCTTGCGCTCGGCCCCGCCCTCGCGATCGCGGGCCTCGTCTGGTGGCTCTACGGCCGCGAGCGCGACACCAGCTACGACCGGGAGTACGAGCAGGAGCCGCCGACCGAGACCCAGCCTGCCCTCGTCCCGTCGTTGCTCGCGCAGGGCGGAACCCCCGGCTCACTGGAGTTCACCGCAACGCTCTTCGACCTGATCCGGCGCGGGCGCTACCGCTCGGCGCCGGTGACCACGGAGCGAAAGATCTGGGGCGGGCTGAAGACGCAGCAGGTCGCCGACCTCGAGCTGGAGCTCGACGACGTCGAGGCGCCGGTCGAGGCCTTCGAGGCTCCGGTTGCCCAGGTCGTCGACGACATCCTCACCGGCGGTCCCGAGCGGCTCTCGCGCTTCCGCGACCGGATCGAGGAGGACCGCACCGGCAACTCCGAGCGCTTCGCGTCGTTCAAGTCGGGCGTCGATGCGGAGATCTCCGGCCGGAAGTGGTTCCAGAACAAGGGGCTCGTACTGCTTCTCGGAGGCGCCACGCTCCTCGCTCTTGCTGGGGGACTGGCGCTCTTCATCGGGATCGAGTCGTTCAACGCGGTCGCGCCGACGTGGCGCAGCGTCGTCGTCCTCGCGCTCGGAATCTGCGGACTCGTGAACGCGGGCGTCCTCGCCGTCTCCGCCTTCAACCGGCGCCTCTGGCGGCGGCGCGCGCCCGCTGCCCAAGCCGAGGCCGAGCGCTGGGAGGCGTTCCGGCGCTACCTCACCGACTTCCCGCGGCTCCAGGAGGCACCTCCCGCGACGCTCGAGCTCTGGGAGCGCTTCCTCGTCTACGGGATCGCGTTCGGGATCGCCGAGCGGGTCCTCCAGGGCGCCCAGCTGCACATGCCGGAAGCGCTCGCACAGGCCAGCTCGCTCTACTGGATCGGGTCGTACGGCGATCTCGGCTCCGGACCGACGTCGATGGGGATCGGCGACCTCGCAGCCGGCTTCGGCTCCGCGCTCGCCCCACCCTCGTCGGGATCCGGCGGAATGGGCGGCGGCTTCTCGGGCGGGGGTGGCGGCGGCGGAGGAGGTGGAGGCGGGGGCGCCTGGTGACACGACCTAAAGAGGCATCTTGCGTAGACCGCGTCCGGTCGGCACCATGATCGGGTGGCAGGAGGACATGACGCATGTGCTCGAAGCGCTCTTCGACATCCGGAGCGATGTCAGCAGGATCGTGAGACTCCTCGAGGAGGACGATGGCGAGCAAGGAGACGAAGAAGAAGATTCGTGACGAGCGCCGCGCGGATCGTGCGCGCTACGACGCGACGACTCGCAGGCTGCGCGAGCGAATCGATCGAGGCCTGGCCGAGATTCAGGCGCGGCGCGAGCGCTCGTAGAGCGCGATCGCGCCGGCAGCGGCCACGTTCAGAGACTCGGCCACGCCGGGAGTCGGGATCGTCGCAACTTCGTGGCTCTGAGCCACTAACTCCTCCGGCAGCCCCTCGCGTTCCGCTCCGAGGAGGAAGGTGACGGGGCCTGCGAGGTCGAGCTCCTGGAGCGGACGGCCGTCATGCGCAGCGAGCGCGATCCACGGCTTCGGGGCGTCCTCGAGCGCGAGTACCGGCACGCGGAAGATCGCCCCCGCCGACGCCCGCAGCGCCTTCGAGCCGAGCGGGTCGGCGCAGCCGGGCGAGAGCGCGATGGCGGCACCGAACGCGTCCGCCGCGCGCAGCAGCGTGCCGACGTTGCCTGGATCGGCCACACGCCAGAGGGCGAGCGTCGTCTCACGCTCGCCCCGCGGCAGATCGGTCTGCCGGTAGACGCCGATCGTGCGGGCCGGATGGGGCAGGGTCGAGAGCTCGGCGAGCAGCTCCTCCTCGACGGTCTCGCCCGCGACGAGCAGCTCGATCGGCTCGATCCCCGCGCCCCGGGCGGCCGCGACGAGATCCTCGCCCTCGACGACGAAGAGCCCGAGCTCGGAACGCTTGCGCTTCTGCGCGAGCAGCTTCCGGACGAGCTTCAACGTCGGGTTGGTACGAGCGGTGATCACGCGAGCCACTCGAGCCAGGCTCCGTGGAAGTCGGCGTGGGCGACCAGTTCCGGCCCGTTACCCGGCCAGAGCTGCAGCCACAGGCCCCAGTAGCCGTGAACGTCCTCGGCCGGGCGGGCCGTCCAGACGAACGCGAGCGATCCGTCACGGCCGGCGTCCGCGAGCGAGGCGAGGACGCGGCTCCACCGTTCGTCCGGCAGATAGCCGAGAACCGCCGTCTGGAAGACGACGGTGAGCACCTCCGGATCGCGCTCGGCGAGAAGCTTCGGCAGCAGCTCGACGAGGTCGCCACGTAGGAGCTTCGGCGGCTCGCGCCGAACGGCTTCGATCGCTTCGTCCAGGCGCTCGAGCCGTCCCTCCTGTCCCGGCCAGACGAACGACCGCAGCCGCAGCGCCCCCTCGTCGGTCGTGACGTCCACCGGATCGAGATCGACGCCGACGCGACGACGCACCTGCGGCGTGAGCTCGAGCAGCTCCGCCGGCACCGGCGTGCGCTCCTCGCCGTCGAGCTCGAGCAGGGCATCCGGGACGCCCCAGAGTCCGGCATCGTAGGTGTACAGGTAACGATCCCAGAGGAGGTTGAAGCCGGCGCTCGGGCCGAGCTCGATCAGGTCGAGCGTGTCAGACCCGGCGCGACGCGCGAGCTCGAGAAAGCACGGCAGGAGCGCCCACGACCGCCTCACCTCGTTCGTCTGGATGGGGCGCGCGGCGAGATCCGGCAGCCGATCCTGCTCCAGTGCCGCGTCGAGATCGTCCCAGCTCGCGCGGCCGCTGAGGACGAGCGCGTGGAGGCCGCCGAGCAGCCGCAGCGGCGCATCCCACGTGAGGTCGACGATGATCGCAGGCACGCGCGGATCGTCGGCCAACCGCCGGCAGAGGTCGACGTAGAGCGGCGAGCGCCCTTCGCACTGCGCCGCCTGGTGGCGGAAGACCTCCGCCTGCTCGGTCAGGCGGCTTTGGCGGACTCGTTTGCGGCCTT
Organism: Candidatus Gaiellasilicea maunaloa; assembly: GCA_024330215.1. Classification (GTDB taxonomy): domain Bacteria; phylum Actinomycetota; class Thermoleophilia; order Gaiellales; family Gaiellaceae; genus Gaiellasilicea; species Gaiellasilicea maunaloa. Next base: position 16,797 of record JANDLU010000039.1, on the reverse strand, counting down.
CGCCTGCTCGGCGACAGCCGCAAAGGCGGCCGGATCGCTGACGGCGAGGTCGGCGAGCACCTTGCGGTCGAGCTCGATGCCCGCCTTGTGGATACCGGAGATGAACTGGTTGTACGACATCCCGTTCACCCGCGCGGCCGCGTTGATCCGCACGATCCAAAGCTGTCGGAACGTCCGCTTCTTGTTCTTCCGGTCGCGGTAGGCATAGACGAGCGAGTGCTCGACCTGCTCTTTCGCGTACTTGTAGCTCGACTTCTTGAGGCCCCAGTAGCCCTTCGCCTGGCCGAGGACCTTCCGGCGCTTCTTGCGCGCGTGGACCGATCGCTTAACTCTTGGCATCTGCGCCTACTTCAGCCCCAACAGGCGCTTGATCCTCGGCGTGTCCGTCTTCGAGACCGGATGGCTCTTCCCGAAGGCCCGCTTCCGCTTCGCCGACTTGTGCTCCAGATTGTGGCTCTTCATTGCGTGCCGGCGCGTCAGCTTGCCGCTGCCGGTCACCTTGAACCGCTTCTTTGCTCCGCTCGATGTCTTCATTTTCGGCATCAGTCTTCACTCCTGCGTTCTTCGTGGGGCCGAGCAGCATCACCATGTTGCGACCGTCGAGGAGCGGCGGCGACTCGACCGCGCCGATCTCCTTGATCTCCTCCGCGAGCCGGAGCAGCAGGTCGCGACCCCGCTCCGGGTGCAGGTTCTCGCGGCCCCGGAACATGATCGTGACCTTGACCTTCGCGCGTTGGTGCAGGAAACGCACGACGTGGCCCTTCTTCGTCTCGTAGTCGTGAATGCCGATCTTCGGCCTGAACTTGATCTCCTTGATGTTGATCTGCTGCTGGTGTCGCCGCGCGAGCTTCGCCTTCTGCTCCTGCTCGTAGCGGTACTTGCCGTAGTCCATCACCCGGGCGACGGGCGGATCCGCCTGCGCGGCGACCTCGACCAGGTCGAGGCCCTTCGAGTACGCGTACTCGCGCGCCTCGTCTGTCGATTTGATCCCGATCTGCTCCCCGTCCTCGCCCACGAGCCGGACGTTCGGAACCCGGATCGCGTCGTTGATCCGATCCTGCGGCTGGGGGCGCGTGCGGTCTTCCGGGCGCCGTCTCGGTCTCAAAGGGCCTTCACCAAGCTCTGAAATCCTCTCTCTCTAACGACAAGAACCGCTGCAAGCAGCGGCCACGTTCCTCGTCCAACCGACTCGGTTGAACCCCCTCGAATCTGGTGCGAATGCTCGATCCGGGAGGTGAGGGGCAGTGATCCGCTCCTTCTTTTCAGGTGCCGATCGTAGCAACTTCGGCGCGGAAGTCGACGAGCAGCGCCTCGAGGCTCCGCGTCGACTGCTCGCCGCCGCGCTCGCGTACCGCGAGTGCCTCGTCCGACTCCTTGTCGCCGTAGACGACGGTGAAGGGGATCTTCTCGACCTCGGCCTCGCGGACCCGCTTGCCGAGCGTCTCCTCGCGCTCGTCGACGTCGACCCGGAAGCCATCCGCCTCGACGCGCGTCCGCAGCGCGTGCACGGCCTCGCGATGGTTCTCGGCGACCGGGATGAGGCGGAGCTGGACTGGTGCGAGCCAGAACGGGAAGGCGCCGGCGTAGTGCTCGACCAGGATCCCGATGAAGCGCTCGAACGAGCCGAAGTAGGCGCGGTGAATCACGAACACCGGGTGCTCGTGGTTGTCCGCGCCCATGTACGTCAACCCGAAGCGGGCCGGCATCTGGGCGTCGAGCTGGATCGTGCCGAGCTGCCACGAGCGGTCAAGCACGTCCGTCATGTGGAGGTCGATCTTCGGCCCGTAGAACGAGCCTTCACCCTCGCCGACGAAGTAGTCGATCTCGTGCCGGTCCAGGGCCTGAATCAGTGCACCCTCGGTAAAGTCCCACTCCTCGTCGGTCCCGAGCTTGTTGTCGGGGCGGGTCGACAGCTCCGCCCGGGGCTCGAGCCCGAACAGGCCGTAGACGTAGCGGAGGTACACGAGGGTGCCGTCGAGCTCGGAGTCGATCTGCTCTCGCGTGCAGAAGATGTGCGCGTCGTCCTGAGTCACGTGGCGAACGCGCGTGAGCCCGTGCAGAGCACCCGCGAGCTCGTCGCGATGAAGCGGCGCCGCCTCGGCGTAGCGCAACGGCAGGTCGCGATAGCTGCGCAGCGCGCTGCCGAAGAGCAGCATGTGCCCGGGGCAGTTCATCGGCTTGATCGCGTACTCGTGCCCGTCGTCGAGCGGGATCAGGAACATGTTCTCGCGGAACTTGTCCCAATGGCCCGAGGTCACCCAGAGCGCCTTCTCGTAGATGAGCGGCGTCTTCACCTCGTGGTAGCCGCGCCGCCGGTTCTCGCGCCGGCGCAGCTCCTCGAGCGTGTTGAAGATCGTCATTCCCTTCGGATGCCAGAACGGCGAGCCGGGCGAGTGCTCGTCGAAGTGGAAGAGGTCGAGCTGGAGCCCGAGCCGGCGGTGGTCGCGCGTCTTCGCCTGCTCGAGCCGCTCGAGGTGCGCGTCGAGGTCGGCCTGGGAGTAGAAGGCGGTGCCGTAGATCCGCGTCAGCTGCGTGTTGCGCTCGTCGCCGCGCCAGTAGGCGCCCGCGAGCGAGGTCAGCTTGACCGCCTTGATCGGCGCCGAGTCCTGTAGGTGCGGGCCGCGGCAGAGGTCGGTGAACCCGCCTTGCGTATAGAGGGAGATCGGGCCCTCGGCGGTCGCGACGAGCTCGACCTTGTACGGCTCGTTCTCCTCGAGGAACCGCTGCTTCGCGGCGGCGGCGGAGATCTCCTCGCGCTCCCACGAGCGTCCCTCCTCGAGCTCCCGATCGATCTCCGCCTCGATCCGCTCGAGGTCGTCCTCGCGGATCGGCTCCGGGAACTGGAAGTCGTAGTAGAAGCCGTTCTCGATCGGCGGCCCGATCGCGACCTTCACGCCCGGATAGAGGCGCCGGACGGCCTCGGCGAGCAGGTGCGCAGCCGAATGGCGCAGGACGGAGAGAGCGTCCGGGTCCGACGTGTCGCGCGTCGTCAGGAACTGGATCGGCTGCCCCTCCGCGAGCGGCAGCCGCACGTCCTGCACGCGCCCGTTCGAGCGCACGAGCACGGCCTGCTCGGCGAGCTTCGGGCCGATCGCGCGGGCGGCTTCGAGGCCGGTCGCGCCGTCGGGAAGTTCCAGTTCCGTCGAGTCGGGGAGGATCACTTTCATGAGCGATCAGGATACGCACCCACGCGAGGACGACCGCAACGAGGAGCTCGAGGACTCGCCGATCCCGGCCCCCGAAGAGGATCAGGGCGACGCCGAGGACGTTCCCGGCGCCGACTAGGACAAGGGGATGTCGAAGGAGCGCGCGGCGAAGATCGCCAACTCGCCGGCGGCGTCGAAGCACGGCGGCGAGAAGTCCGGCTCCGGCAGCGACTCGTCCCAGGGCGGTACCACGGCGCAGAAGAAGGCCGCCGGCCGCCAGCCGCCAGGGCGGCAAGGCCACGGCGCGCAAGTCGTAGGCCTCCTCGGCTCGCCGCGTTCGCGAGGACGCGGCGGGCCTGCTCGATCGCTCGTCCCTCGATCGGACTGAAGGAATTCGCGGCGACGCCCGATAGTGAGGGAGATGCCCGCCGCCGTCTACAACGGCACCTTCTCCCGGGAGCAGGCCGAGCGTCTGCTCTGGCGCGCAGGCTTCGGCCCGCGCCGGGGCGAGGCCGAGGCGCTCGCGAAGCTCGGTCTCGACGGCGCCGTTCGCAAGCTGACTCGGCCGCGCGCCGAGCGCTTCGTCGGCGCCGCGCCGCACGACGACAAGGGACGCGCGCTGGCGCCGGCCGACGCCTGGGGGCACGACCACATCTGGTGGCTCGACCGGATGGTGCGCACTTCGCGCCCCCTCGTCGAGCGGCTGACCCTCGTCTGGCACGACTGGTTCGCGACCTCGCTCGCGGGCGTCGGCTCGCAGAGGCTGATGCTGAACCAGAACAAGCTCCTGCGTAGCCGCTCGCTCGGCTCGTTCGAGACGATGCTGCGCGAGCTCACCCGCGACCCGGCCATGCTGCTCTGGCTCTCCGGTACCGAGAACACGAAGTGGTCGCCGAACGAGAACTTCGCTCGCGAGCTGATGGAGCTCTTCACGCTCGGCGCCGGCGGTGGCTACAGCGAGCGGGATGTCCGGGAACAGGCACGAGCGCTGACCGGCTTCGACAGCGACTGGCGCCGCGGGATCGGCTCGCACAACTTCCGCTTCGAGCGCAAGCGGCACGACTCCGGCACGAAGCGGATCTTCGGCAGGAGCGGGGCCTTCGACTGGGAGGACGCGGTGCGCCTCTGCCTCCGCCATCCGAGCCATCCCTCGTTCTTCGTCGAGAAGCTCTGGGGGTACTTCGTCCCCACCCCGCCCGATGCGGCGACGCGCCGCTCGCTCGAGCGGCTCTACCGCCAGGATCTCCAGATCCGCCCGGTCGTGGAAGCGATTCTCCGCCATCCCGCCCTGTACACCGGGCCGCGGATGGTGAAGCCTCCGGTCGTCTATACGGCGGGGCTCCTGCGCGGGATGGGCCGAGGAATCGACACGACCTCGTGGGCGTGGATCTCGAACATGGCCGGGCAGCGGCTCTTCATGCCGCCGAACGTCGCCGGCTGGGACGATGACCGCTGGCTCGACACCGCCACCTTCCGCGGTCGCTGGACGACCGCCAACCAGGCCGCAAGGGTCTTCTCGGTCACAGATAAGCAGGCCGGGTCGATCTCGGGCGATCCGGAGCGGCTCGTCGACGCGGCGATCGCCTTCTGGGGCTCACCGACCCTCCGCGCCGAGACGCGCGCCGCCCTGCTCGGGTTCGCGCGACGCGCGATGCGCGATGCGAACCAGAGCTGGAAACGCAAGTCCTACCCGGTACTCGTCACGAACGCGCTCCGCCAGCTCGTCGCCGTCTCCCCCGACCTCCAGACCTGTTAGCACGGCGATGGCCCGCTGCTGCAACGACTTCAGCCGCACGGACGCCCTCCGGCGCGCGGTCGCCGAGGCCGGTCGTGGACTCCCCGCGATCGAGCCGGGGATGCCGATTCCCGCCGGCACGGGGCTGACGCGTCGGAGCTTCGTCGCGCGAACCGCCGGTCTGGCGCTGGCCGTCTACGGCGGCGGGGCGCTGCTCCCGCGTGCGCTCGAGGACGGAATCGCAGCCGCAGGAGCCGCCGGCCCGCAACGCGTGCTCGTCTCCGTCTTCCTCGATGGCGGCGCCGACTCGCTCTCGCTCCTCTTTCCCTCGGGCGATCCGCTCTACCGGCGGCTCCGCCCGAAGCTCGCGTTGCCGGAATCGGCCGGGCTCGCGTTCGCCGAGGACGCCCGGCTGCGCTGGCACCCGTCGCTCGCGCCGCTCGCCCAGCTCCACGGGGAGGGCAAGGTCTCCGTTCTTCCCGGTGTCGGCTACACCGGCGCCGACCAGTCGCACTTCACCTCACGCCACTACTGGGAGGTCGGGGCCACGAGCGAGCGGATCACCACGGGCTGGCTCGGGCGCTACCTCGACCGCGTCGGCTCGCCGGACAATCCGCTCCAGGGCCTCTCGCTCGAGTCCCGGCTCCAGCCCGCGCTCGCGACCGCGCGGATGCCGGTCGCGTCGATCGACGGACCGGATCGCTACGACTTCTGGACGCGCGGCGTCTGGGGGGACATCGACAAGCGCCTGCTCGAAGCGATCGGCGCGCTCGGGCGGCTGCCGACCGGAGGCGATCCCGCGCTCGAGCAGGCGACCGGCGCGGCTCGGCAGGCGGCGAGGTTGCGCGAGCAACTGCTGCCGTTCGTACCCAAGGACGACAAGACCCCGGGCTTCACGAGCCCGGTCCCCTACCCGGCCGACGAGGACGACGAGTTCCCGCGCCGGCTCGCCGGCCTCGCAGCGATGCTCGCGGCCGGTCTCCCGCTGCGTGCGGTCGCCTTGAATGCACCCGGCATGTACGACACCCACGACGACCAGCCCGGCGAGCTCGCGGAGGGGCTGAAGCTGACCGCAGAGAGCCTGCTGGCCTTCCAGCGCGACCTCGAGGCGCGCGGGCTCGCCGACCGGGTGCTCGTCCACGTCTGGTCGGAGTTCGGGCGCCGCGCGAAGGAGAACGGCTCGAACGGGACCGACCACGGCGCGGCCGGCACCGGCTTCCTGATCGGCAGTCGCGTCCGGGGCAGGATGATCGGCGAGTTCCCGGGCCTCGCGACCCTCGACAAGGACGGGAATCTCCGCGCGACCTCCGACTTCCGCGGCCTCTACTCGGCCCTCCTCGAGGACTGGCTCGGCACCGACGCCGAGGCGATCATTCCCGACTCGAAGCGCTTTGCCCGCCCTTCCATCGTCCGGTGATCGCGCTCGCTCTCGCCTTCGTCGCACTCCTCCCCGCTCCAGCCCGCCTCCAGGTCGGTGCGGACGAGTTCCGTTACTCGCTCTCGCGTCAGTCGATCGTGACCGGCCCGGCGATCGTCCAGCTCGTCAACTACGGCGAGGACGAGCACGACCTGCGCCTGCGCCGCGCCGGCGGCACCCGCACCTACGTCGTCGGGAAGGTGAGTCCGGGCGGCGCGACGGAGCTCGAGACGCGCTTCCTCCCCGGCCGTTTCGCGCTCTGGTGCTCGCTCGCGGATCACCGCCGGCGGGGGATGAGCGCGACGCTCCTCGTCCGCCGCCCTTGACGGATGCCGTCCGAGGCGCGTAGATACCACGGGTTCCAGGAAGCACCGCTGCGGTCGGGGGGCGACCAGGCGTGGGGCCGTCGTTGCGGCGACGGCCCCACCTTCCTCCACCCCGAGTAGGATCGTGGCTCCCTCGCTCTGGAAGGAGCACCTATGTCGTTCATGGACAAGCTGAAGGCGATGTTCACCGGCGGTTCGGACTCGCCCGACCACTCGCATGACGGGCACGACCACCACGATCAGACGCACGACCACGATCACGGAGTCGCGGTCGACGACGTGCCGCCGGCACCCGCCGCCCCGCTCGACCCGCTCGGGACGACGATGCCGGAAGCTGGACCGGTTCCGACCTCGATCCCGCCGGCGGACGACCAGAAGCCCTAGTCGACGACGAGTGCGAGCGGCGCCTTGGGCGTGCAGGCGGTTGTCGGCCCGATCCAAGACCGCCGACTACGACCCGTACGAGACCTCTGACGTGATGTCCACCCGTCATGCGCGGGCAGGCAGTGCAGCACGATCGCCTGCTTGCCCGCGAAATCGTTCAGCCGGGGATGCGATCGTCGAGCGACGGAACGTTGGGGTCGGAGGCGGTGTAACAGTTCCATGAGGCCGCTCCTGCTCGCCCGCCGCACGGTCATTTACCTAACCGTTGTCACCAGCGCTCTTATGTTGACGGCGGCAGCAACGGCCGCGATGGGGGTCCAGATGACGGTCGACCGGCAGCCACAGGCAAGCCACGCCGCACGGATCGAGCTGAGGCCATTCTGGCCGTTTCCGAACGGAAACGAACCCGCCGACGTGAACTATCCCTTCAAAGTCGAAGCTGTGTCGCCAAACGGGGCTATCTACCGAGTTCGGATCGCACGCACGCAGAATCCCTATGTTCACGTCGGGCGCTTGACGTTTCGAGGCGCGGGACGCTGGTGTCTTCGGGTCACCAACTACGGCCCTTCGTACTCGGCCTATCGTGGCCATCGGCCGCGATTGTGCGTGAACGTCACGCCAAGAGACAGGTAGGCCCAGCGCCAACGTCCGTCGAAGGAACGGCTCGAACCGCGACGTACCATTGCCCTAGTAGTCGGCGACTCGGAGCAGCTGCCGCCTCGATCCAGCGCGGGAAAGCAAACTGGCCCGAACCGCCTGGACGATCGTCAGCGCTGCGTCATGCCTCGTGCGGCCACGCGCTACCTGCGACGACGGCGCCGTAGAGCACGTGGTCGGCGACGAGCGCGGCACGCTCCGCGAGGGAAGGCTCGTTCTGACGATGGAGCCCCAGAATGGGGGCGACGGCAAGCTCGTAGCCGAGCCAGACGGCCGTGCCGTACAGCGGTCCGGCCCAACCTTGCCTGCGCACGAGCTCCGGTAGCAGGCCGAAGGCGGCGCCGCCGACCCCGCCGTAGCCCCAGTGCGCGAGCTCGACCACCACGTCGCGACGCTCGGGCGGGATCCGGCGGACGAGCGCCGGCACGCCCTCGAGCGCAACCCTTTCGGGCGGAATCTGCTCGACGAGCCCGAGCCCCGTCGTCACCTTGCGCAGGCCGCTCATCGCCATCGCCGCGATCAAGCCTCGGGCGAACGCGCGCCCGACCTCGGCGCCGCCTGTCATTCGACGAGCTCCCGGAGAACGTGGTACGCGCTCGCCTGCGCCTCCTGGATTCGAGGGACGTACTCGGACGGAGTCACAATGATGTGGTCGGCGAGCCGCTCCGCGGCGATTCGGCCCCCGTCGTAGCCGACGAATGCAACCGTCGCGAGCCCGCGACGGCGCGCCTGCGCGAGTGCCTCGACGATGTTCGCCGAGCCCCCACTCGTCGAGAGAGCAAGCGCCACGTCGCCGGGCCGCGCGAAGGCGATGAGCTGGCGCGAGTAGAGCGCGGCAGGGCCGATGTCGTTCGCAAGCGCGCTCAGGATCGCCGAGTCCTCCGTCAGGTCGAGCGCGCGCCGGCTCGACCAGTGCCGTGCACCCGCTTGGGGGGCCGCGCGGAAGTCGGCGACGACGTCCATCGCGTCGGTGGCGGAGCCGCCGTTGCCGAACGCGAACAGGGTGCCTCCCGCGTCGAAAGCTCGGCGGATGGTGGCCGCTCCCTCGACGAGCTCCTCGCGGCTCGCGACGATCGTCTCCCTGCGCAGCTCGGCGGTCTCGGCAGCCTTCGCCTCGACGGAGGCTCGAACGTCCTCCACCACTGCGTCGACATCGCCGGTCGCCGCGGAGAGGAACGGGTAGAGGAAGCCGGAAGCGCCGGCGCCGGCGGTCGAGCTCCCGAGGTGCTCGAAGAACACGTGCACGAGCTCCCAGAGGCAGTGATACGCCGTCTCCGCGAGTTCCTGGCGCACGAACGGATCGGCGTCGGCTGGCTCCAGCAGCCACTCCTCGCCGGCAGCGACGGTCAGCGGCTCGAACGAGATCGTCATGTCGTCGTCGCGCCGGAGCAGCTCGACCGCGCCGGGGGCGACCGCGAGCGCGGGCAGCGCCCGTTTGCCGACGATCACCGGGTGCACGAACTCCACCGCCACGTGGTGGGCGTCCGACCACGCCTGCGGCGACCCGCCGACGGCGAGCAGGCGGCCGCCGCACTCGAATCGCTCGGCCATGATCCTGCACAGCTCGGCCAGGCGGCCCGCTTCCGCCGCGAAGTAGCGCTCGCTCGCCTCGAGCCTGCGCTCGAGGAGCGCGTCGAGCCGATCGAGCGTCACGGTCACGCCGGAATCCGCTCGCGCATTGCCGCCTTGACGAGCCAGTCTTGCCAGGCGTCTAGGCCCTCGCCGGTCTTTGCGCTCAGTTCGATGTGGGTGACTCCGGGTTGGACTGCGTCGAGGTGGTAGAGGAACTTGTCGAGGTCGAAGTCGAGGTGGGGGAGCAGGTCGATCTTGTTCACGAGCACGAGCTCGCAGGCGCGGAACATGAGTGGGTATTTGAGCGGCTTGTCCTCGCCCTCGGTGACCGAGCTGACCATCACGCGGGCGTGCTCGCCCACCTGGAACTCGGCCGGGCAGACGAGGTTGCCGACGTTCTCGATCACGAGCAGGTCGATCTCGGCGAGCGGGAGCATCGGGACTGCGGAGCGGACCATGTTCGCGTCCAGGTGGCACTCGCCGCCGAAGCTCGGGTCGGTGTTGATCTGGGTCACCGGCACGTGCAAGGCCGCGATCCGGTCGGCGTCGAAGGAGCCCTTGACGTCGCCCTCGAGCACCCCGACCCGCACCCCCGGGAGGCTGCCGACGACCTGCTCGAGCACCGTCGTCTTGCCCGCGCCGGGGCTTCCCATCAGGTTGACGACCGTGACCCCCTCGCGGTCGAAGTCGGCCCGGTTCGCGCGCGCGATCGTCCCGTTCGCGTCCAGCACATCCTCGAGAACCCTTACGTGCGTGCGATGCATGCGCTTTCCTCCTGTTCGATCTCGATCGACTCGACCTCGAGCTCCTCGCCGCGCACGGCGGCGACGTCGCCGCCCGCGCATTCAGGGCACCAGAACGGCGGCGCCTCGATCTCCCACTCGTGCTCGCAAGCGGCGCAGCGTAGGACTGCGGGCACGACCTCGAGCTCCAACCGTGCCCCTTCGCAGACGGACTCCCGCGCGACCATCCCGAAGCAGAACTCGAGCGAGTCGGGTACAACCTGGCGGAGCCTTCCAACGCGGACGCGAACGACCGTGACCGGGCTGCCGCCCGCGTGACGCTCCACGGTGGCGACGATCGCGCTCGCGATCGAGAGCTCGTGCATCAGTGTCCCGTCCAGTGATGTTCCCGCGCTCCTCGCGTGCGACGAGCAAGCCAGGCTAGGACGCAGGGAGCGCTCATACCCGAAGGTATGGGCGCGACGGAGGACGACGCCTGGCGCCGCTCAGCGCGCGCGAGGAGCCCGGAGGACATTGCTGGACGGGACACCTACGCACGCAGCTCGTCGATGGTCTCCCCCACGAGCCCGACTGCCCGCTCGACCGCGGCCTCGACTGCGGGCGAGAGCCCGAGCCCACCGTCGATCTCTGCGGGCTCGCACGCGACGATCATCACCTTGCCCGGCCAGCCGTTCACGGACTTGACGAAGCGGAGGACGGTCTGCGGGTTCATGTCGTGCGGGTCGATCAGGTCGCCGTCCTCGATCCCCGTCTCGACAGACTCGGGATCGGCCTCCATCACGTAGAGCGTCCCGGGCTCGCCGCCCTGCTTGCTGATGTCGACGAGGACGAGCGCGTCGTAGCCCCGCATCACCTCGTAGGCGAGATCCAGGCCGCCCGTGCCGAAGTCGGCGATCGCGACGCCCGAGGGCTGCTCCCGTTCCCGCAGGCCCTTCGCGACCGCGCTGCCGAAGCCGTCGTCCCGTAACCAGAGGTTGCCGACGGCGGCAACGAGGATCTGCTTCTCCTTGACGGCTGCGGAGGTCAATCCTTCGTCCATCTCAGTCCTTTGCGCCGGTCGACGCGTCGGTCGCAGTGTCGGGATCCTCCTCGACGTGGCCCTCCTGCGGGGCGATCGAAGGCCGCTCCTCCTCCATGTCCTCCTTGTCGGGATACCGCACCTCGCCGCGCTCCTCGGGCATCGAATCGATCACGTCCGAGCCCTCCGTGATCTCGGCTCCCGTCTCGGTGCCGAGCCCCTTCTCGCTGTCGCCTTCCTGCTGCGGCGGATTGTCGGCGTCGAGCGCGCCCTTGCTCTCCTCGTGGTCGCTCATCGTGCGTCCTCCTGTTCCTGTCGCTGGCTCCGGACGAGCTCGACCTCGCCCGCGAAGAAGAAGTGGAACCGGCCCGTCTCCCGCATCAGCTCCTGACCGGGATCATCGTCGATCGTGACGCCGAGATGGACTTTGTCGTCGTAGTCGATGTAGATCCGCTCGAGCGTCGCCGTACGGCCGTCGAGCATCCGGTCGTAGGTGTCGATCCGGTCGCCGAGCCGCATGACGAGCCGGTCGCCGAGCCGAAACGTGCGCCCGTCGATCGTCGCCTCCTGCTCGGTCGCCGGCTCCTCGCGCGGCCTTGGTGGAACCGGCGGCTCCTCCCCGCCGATCTCATCGACCGGCGCGTTCACTGGGCGCATCAGGCCGTGGAGGCGGATGATGTCGTCGGGGGTCGAGGCGAGCGCACGCTCGACCATCTCCCGCACCGTCGGATCCCCGTTCGCGATCTCCTCGCGCTCGGCGTCGGAGAGCGCGTGCACGTGGAGCAGGAGCGCTTCCTCGATCTCGGTGCCGTCGAAGAGGCTGCCGAGGCTCTCGGCCGCGAGTTGCGGATGATCGGGAAGCACGATCGCGGCCCCGAGGATGGCGGTGTCGTCTGGGGCGGCGAGCACCGGCCACGTATTCACGTTCGTGCACGCCGGAGCCTCGAGCGGGGAGACGAACGTGCCGCCGCGGACGCGCAGGAGCGGATGCGTGGAGATCAGCGAGCGCTCGAGCGCCTCCGTGCGCGTGCCGCCCGCGAAGGGCGTCCGGTTCTCGATCGTCAGCGTCACGCGATGAAGCTCCGGCTCGATCTGCTCGATGTCGAGCGCGATCTCGCCTTGGAGCGGCGGCAGCTCGAGCATGCCGACACCGACGCGCCGCTGGACCGCCTGGTGGCGCTCGCCGCTCGCCTGCAGGAAGCGCACCTCGATGTCGAGCTCGGGATCCTCACCACGCACCATGCACTCGAGCCGGAGGTGGTCGTACCCGTGCTCGTAGCCGACCGGATAGACGATCCCGAACGGCGTCGGCGTCGCGTTCTTGTGCGCACCGGGAGTGTAGGGATACAGCGCATAGCCCTCGTGCAGGAGCGAGTCGACGAGCTCCTCGATCACTCCGCTCCCTCCAGGAGCTCGGCGACGGCGCCGTCGAAGGTCGGTAGGCCGCGCTGCGCCTTGCGCAGCTGCAGCAGGCGGAGTGTGTCCTCCTGGAGGCGGATGTAGCCGCTGCAGGGATAGTGCTGGTCGATCATCCGCCGCCACGTCGAGACCGGCAGGCGGTAGGCGGCCGAGACCCAGGGAACCATCACGACCTGGAGCCGCCCGTCCACGCCGCGGTAGAAGATCCGGCCGCTGAAATGGAAGCTGAGGGGTACCTCGCCGTCCGGCAACGCGTAGAGGTACTTCGTCGCGGCCACCTCGAGGTCGTAGTTGCACACCACCGGCACTGTCAGCTCGGTCGTCGACGTGAACGAGGGCACGAGCGTGTCCACCTGCGCCCAGACGATGCTCGTCGTCGTCGCCGCCCAGCGCTCGGGCGCGCCGAAGAGATCGACGAGGAGCTCGCGGCTCCCGACGTCGTGCGAGCGGAGGCCGGGATCGATGTGGATCAGCGTCGAGAGCGCGACCATGTAGACCTCGCGGCCCGTGGGCTCGTCCGCGCGGAGTCTGAAGTGGAGCGTCGGCGTCGCGACGTGCACCGCTGCGCTCGCGGCGACGACCTCGAGCGCAAGCTCGGGTGCCGGCAGAACGGCGGCGGCGTTGATCCGAGTCTCGCTCAAGCCTTCGCTCGCAGCTCTGCGAAGAAGCCGGCAACAGCGGGCTCGATCTGCGCCCCTCCCGAGATCCCCTCCCAGCTCACGCGCACGAGGCCGACGAGCCGGTAGCACTCGTCGATCGGGACGATCGCGTGCTGCCTCGCGCCGCCGAGCCGATTCACGATCAGCGCCTCGGCATCGGGCTCGAGCCCGTCGAGCACCGGGTTCGCGGCAACGAGCGACTCCCACGGCCCAAGGTCGAGCTCGCACTCGGTTGTCCCGGCCGGGCTCGGATAGAAGGCGACGACGCTGTTTCCGTCAGAACTGGCGGCCGTGCTGCTCTCGAAGAAGAACGCCAGCCCGATCGGGATCCGGAACGACGCCCAGAGCTCCTCCGGAAGGTCGAAGTCGTCGAGCCAGACCGTCCGCGAGCCGGTAGGCCGGTACGGCCCGTCGCCGGCGAAGAGGGCACGGCAGGTCTCGCAGGTACAGACGATCCGCCGCTCCTCGACGTGGAGAAGGTGGCGGTGGTCGGCCGGGATCGTGGCCGAGCACATGTCGCAGCGCTCCTCCGCCGCGGCCGGCTCGAGCTGTCGATTGGCCAGACGACGGAGCTCCCGGATCGCGCCGCCGTTCGTCATGCGACCGCGACCCGGACCCGGCCGTTCTCCTCGAGCAGCGGCACTGGCGCAAGCTGGAGGTCCTCGCCGATCGCACGACCCGCGAGCGGCAGCTCGAAGCGGCGCCTGCAACCGAGGCAGGTGAGCAGGCCCCCGTCGAGCTCGGCTCGGTGGAGCGGAGCCCCGCAGCCTGCGCAGGCGTTGCGGTAGGCGAGGAGCGTCCCGCCGACGTTCGCGACGAGCAGCGGGATGACGCCCACCTGAGCCTGCGTCAGTGCGCCGATCCCGAGCCCGGCGACGCCGGCGAGCTCCACCCACGTGGATTCACCGGGAGCCGTCTCGCCGATGAGCGGGAGCAGCTTCTTCGGCTGTCTCGCCTCCACGACTCCTTCGACCTCGATCCCATCGAGATCCGGCGCAGCCTCGTCGAGAGCCTCCTTGATCGCGAGCTCCAGCGTCGAGGCAGAAGCATGGCAACCGTCGCAGCTGCCGCGCAGGCGCAGGTGCGCCACCCCGTCCTCCAGCCGGACGAGCTCGACGCCGCCACCGTGCGACTCCATGTAGGGCCGCACGCTCTCGAGCGCGGCCTCGACCCGCTCGGCGAGCGGCACCGGGAAGAGGCCGTGGATCAGAAGCAGGGACGCGACGACGCCGTCCTGCGCGAGCTCGTCGCGCACCTCGGGCGCCGCCTCGAGGGCCTGAACGATCCGCTCGAGCCCGTCCCCGTAGAGCTCGAGCATCGTCCCGATCAGGTCCTCGGCCGCGCCGTGCGCCTCGAGGTCGTCGATCGACTCAAGGCGCGCGATCAGCTCCTGGAACCGGTCGACGGGGTTCGCGGCCACAGCCATCTACGAGAGCCCCGTCGGCGTGTGCACCACCTTCTTGACGCGGCCCTTGCCGAGGTACATGTGCACCCCGCACGGCAGGCACGGATCGAAGCTCCGCACTGCCCGCATGATGTCGATCCCCTTGAAGTTCTCAGGCCCGTTCTCCTCGAAGATCGGCGTGTTCTGAACCGCATCCTCGTACGGTCCCGGAGTGCCATAGACGTCGCGCGGACTCGCATTCCACGGTGTCGGCGGGTAGGGCTGGTAGTTCGCGATCTTCCCATCCCGGATCACCATGTGGTGGGAGATGACACCGCGCGCCGCCTCGTGGAAGCCGACGCTGATCGCCTCCTCCGGCACCTTGAAATTGCTCCAGCTCTTCGTGCGACCGGCCCTCACCTCGACGAGCGCCTTCTCCAGGTTGTAGAGCCCGACGAGGGCCGAGTAGGCCTGATGATAGGAGCGGGCGCGGTCGCGCTCGATCGCGTTCGACCACTGCGGCACCTTCCACTCGAGCTCCATCTCCGGCATGCTCGCCGTCTTCGGCAGCGTCATCAGGATGCTCTCACCGGTCGCCTTGAGGAAGCCGAGGTCGACGAGACCGGCCTTCGCCGTCACCCACTGGCGTGCGAAGGGGCCTCCCCCGGTGTCGCAGCTCACGTAGGTGTCCGTCCGCTTGTCGTAGATCCGCGGCGAGGTGACCCAGCTGTACTTGTCCGTGAAGTCGCGTGCCTGCGGCTTCGGGATCGTCGTCTTGTTCCACGGATGGTTCTGGTCGATCGGGTTGCCGAGCGGGTCCTCCTTGACCCACGTCTGCTGCCCCTCCCAACTGTCGAAGTAGGAGCTGCCGAGCAGGATCCGGATCATCCCGTTGATCTCCACGAGATCCGTCGTGACGAGCTCGCCGTTGATCGCGATCCCGGGCGTGACAAAGCGCCGCCGGCCCCACTCGGTCATCGTCCGGTAGTCATAGTCGACGATGTCTGGGTCGTCGAACGCGCCCCAGCAGACGAGGTTCGTGTCGCGGTAGCCGACCTTCTCGTAACCCGGCAGCGCCTCGTAGAAGAAGTCGTAGAGGTCGTCGTGCATCGGCACGGTCCGCTTGACGTACTCGAAGTAGCGCATCAGCCGCACGTAGTAGTCGGTCATCGTCTGGTGCGTGATGTGCGCGCTGCAGCCGCCCGGCATGATCGTTGAGGGGTGCGTGTGGCGCCCGCCGAAGAGGCAGTACATCTCGCGGGTGTAGCGGGCCACATGGAGCGTCTCGAGGTAGAACGACCCGGTGAACGGGTTGAGCGCCCGCATGATGTCGGCGATCGTCTTGTAGCCGTGGATGTCCGAGTGCGGGGCCGACGTGTTCTCCGCCTTCGCGAGCACGCCCGGGTTCGTCTCCTTCACCATCTGCTCGCAGAAGTCCACGTTCGCCATGCAATCGTTGAAGATCGCGTGATCGAACATGTAGTCGGCCGACTCGGCCAGGTTGAAGGCGTAGTCCCCGAGCTTCGGCGGCTTGACCCCGTAGGCCATGTTCTGGTTCAGGCACGAGCAGGTGGCGTGGTTGTCGCCGCAGATCCCGCAGATCCGACTCGTGATGAAGTGGGCGTCGCGCGGGTCGATTCCCTTCATGAAGATGTCGAAGCCACGGAAGATCATCGAGGTCGAGTAGCACTTGAGGACTTCCTGGTTCGTGAAGTCGATCTCCGTGTGGATCCCGAGGCTCCCGACGATGCGGGTGATCGGGTCCCACGACATCTCCTTGACGACGACCTGGCGCTCCTGGGCCGTCTTCTCAACGGTCGCCATCTCAGTCTCCTTCCTTTGCGGGCGTCATGCCCTGCGCGTAGTTCTTGGGCCGGTAGCCGGTCGAGAGCTCGGCCTTCGGGCTCCGCCACCCCGGCTCCTTGTCGTACTTGTGCTTGATGTTCCGCTTGCGGAAGGTGCGGACGATCGGGCCGTAGGTGAACTGCATCAGGGTCGCGGCCATCCCTCCGGCCCGGTCCTCGTCCATGAACGGCATGAACTTGTCCGGGAAGCCGGGCATCGTGCAGGCCATGCAGATCCCGCCCACGTTGGGACAGCCGCCGAGGCCGTTCACCCAGCCGCGGACCGGGACGTTGCACTTGACCACCGGCCCCTTGCAGCCGAGCTTGACGAGACAGCGGGGGTCGTCGCCGTACTGAGTCGCGAATGTTCCCTCCTCGGCGTAGCCGGCGCGATTGCAGCCCTCGCGGACCGTCCGCCCGAAGAGCCACTTCGGCCGGAGCTGGTCGTCCAGCTCGGGAGCGGGAGCGAGCCCGCCGAGATGGAGGACGAGGT
>JANDLU010000038.1 GCA_024330215.1 Candidatus Gaiellasilicea maunaloa | reverse complement strand
GCCTCGAACGCTCCCAGCCGGAGCGGACGAGGCCGGAGGGACCGCCGTCAAGTTCCACGAGCTACGGGACAACCTCCGGACCTCGCCTCGCTGCACCATGTCGGCTAGCACGGTCGCGGTGAACACCTTCGTGATCGAGCCGATCTCAAGGACGCTGCTGGCAGTCAGCTGCTTGCTGCCACCGGCCGCGCCGTAGGCGAAGACTCGGGTCTCACCGTCGGGAAAGATCATGCCCGCGACGATGCCGGTCGTGCGCTTGCCGTCCACCCGGGCGCGAACGATTCGCTCGAGCTTCTCGATGGCCACGTCGTTCGGACCGGGCGCCACCGCGCACGCCTCGACCGAGCCCGCTGCCCCCGCCGCCACGGCGGCGGCGAGGAGCAGCGGCAGGAGCCAACGTGCACGCAGGGTGCTCACGCGATCTCCTTTCGGGTGAGGAGGTTGGCGCCGGCTGCGGCGATGGCCAGCGCGTAGCCGGTGAGCACCAGTGCCGCGCCCCAGAAGGGGAGCAGCGCACCCTCGGCCGTGACGGTTCCCCCGAGGGCGCTTGCGGCGCCGGTTGGGAGCCAGCGGCCGACTTCGGGGAGGAAGCCGACGAGGAGTGCCTCGACGATCGACGTCCAGACGACGACGACGGTGATCGCCAGCGTCTGATTCGGCATCAACGCGCCGAGGCCGATCCCGACCGCGGCGGCAAGGCCTGTGGCGATAAACGCGCCGAGCACGGGGACTCCTACGTCACCGCTGAGGAGACTGACGTCGATGTCCCGTGCCGCCAGCCAGGGAAGAGCAACCGCGACGGTGAGCACCGAGGAGGCGGCCGCTAGGACGAGGCCGACGATCGTTCCGGCGGCGACCTTCGCCGCGATCACACGATTGCGAACGGGCGTGATCAGAAAGGTCGTTGTCGCCGTGTTGTGGCGAAACTCGCCGGCCATCATCGTGATCCCGATCAGCAGGACGAGCAGGCCGCCGGCCGAGGCCGCCGAGATGACGCCGCGGAGTCCTTCGCTGCTCGTGAGCGGGGCAGTGTCGCTTGCGGTCGTGATCGACAGGGCGATGCTCACCGGGACAAAGGCGAGCGCGGCCGCGATGTACGCCCAGAACGCGCGGGTCGTGCGGAGCTTCAGCAGCTCCGCGTGGATCAGGTTTTTCATCGGGATGCTCCTTCGGAAGTGGTGAGCTCGAGGAACATCTCCTCGAGGTTGAAGTGCTCCGGCGTCATCTCGTAGATGACGGCTCCGGCGCCGGCGGCGGCGAGACCGACTGCCTCGGCGGTGCTCTCCATGGCGACGAGCGCATCTGCGGCGACGAGCTGGGCGGCGATGCCCTGGGCAAGGAGCGCGTCGCGGAGCGCTTCCACCTGCGGCGTGCGCACACGCACTCCGGCGCGAGAGCGATTGGCGAGCTCGGTGAGCGAGGACTGGGTGACGAGCCGTCCGTCCGCGATGATCACGACGTCGTCGACCGTCTGCGCCACCTCGGCGAGCACGTGGCTCGAGACGAGCACCGTGCCACCTCCGTCCGCGAACGCGCGCAGATACTGCCGCAGCCAGTGGACTCCTTCCGGATCGAGGCCGTTGGCGGGTTCGTCGAGGATCAGGATCTCCGGCTCGCCGAGCAAGGCGGTAGCGAGTCCGAGCCGCTGCCGCATCCCGAGCGAGAAGCCGTTGACCCGGCGATGGCCGGCGTCAGCCAGGTCGACTTCGCGAAGCACCGCGTCGACGCGAGCGAGCGGCAGCCCTGCGGCGACTGCGAGCACGCGAAGGTGGTCCCGCGCTCGCCGACCCGGGTGGAAGGCGTCGGCTTCGAGCACGGCGCCGACGTGGCGGAACGGCTCCGCGAGCTCCGCGTACGGCGTCCCGCCGATCGTGGCGGTGCCTTCGCTCGGCCGCACCAGGCCGAGGAGCATCCGTAGAGTCGTAGACTTGCCGGCGCCGTTCGGCCCGAGGAAGCCGGTGACGGCTCCTTCGCGGGCGGTGAAGCTGAGGTCGTCGACTGCGGCTACCTCGCCGAAGCGCTTTGAGAGTCCGTGAATCTCGATCGCTGCCATGTGCATCCTCCAGTTGAGTTCGTTGTCTCGACTGTGCGGGACGCGGCGGCTCGCTGTCGTCGGCCGCAGGACGGTTTCCGGCTCCGTCGCGAGTCGCGTTTGTGCGGGCGCCGAGCTCATCCCTTTGGCAGAGGCGGATCTGCTCTGCGGGAGAGGAAACGGCTGCGATTCTCGGCTACCGTCGAGCCATGAGCGATCTGGCGCGGCGAGTGGTGGCAATGCTGCGGCGCCATCCGACGGCGGCGGACACCGTCGTGGCCCTCCTCTTCAGCGCCGCTGCGATCGTCCGCCCTCTCGACCACCTTCGAGCTCGTGGGGCAAGACCCCGCGTTCGACAAGCCGGCAAGGCCGGCAATCGTACTTGCGCTCCTGGCCGTGACTCTGCCGCTCGCGCTTCGCCGCCGCTTCCCGCTCACCGTGGCGGGCGTCGTGATCGTGGCGTTCGTCGTCGGCCGCGTCGCGCTCGCCCCCGCGGAGAAGGCTCTGCCGGCGTGGGAGCCGTACGTCACCGTCTGGGCGTGCTACCTGGCGCTCTACACCGCCGTCGCGCACCGGCGCAGGACGCGGCGGGCGACCCTCGTCCTCGCCGTGGTCGTCGCGATTCTGATCGGCGAGATCGTCCGCGAGCTCTATGGGGGAGCCCTGGAGGGGCTGCCTCTCACGCAGGGCTTAGGGCTCGTCTACAACCTGGCCGTTCTCGCACTGCCGTTGGTGCTCGGCGCCGCGGTTCGCTCGTCACGGGACCGGCAGCGGGAGCTGGCCGCACAGACGGCGGAGCTGCAGCGGGAGCGGGAGGAGAACGCCCGGCGGGCGGTGCTCGAGGAGCGGGTGCGGATCGCGCGCGAGCTGCACGATGTCGTCGCCCACCACGTCAGCGTCATGGGCGTGCAGGCGGGTGCGGCCCGGCGCGTGATGGGAACGCGCCCGGAGAAGGCCGAGGAGGTCCTGAGCTCGATCGAGGCCTCGAGCCGGCAGGCCGTGGTCGAGCTGCACCGCCTGCTCGGCTTCCTGCGCCGAGCTGGCCAGCCCGACGAGCTGGCGCCCCAGCCGGATCTCGGACAGCTCCCAGACCTCGTCGCCCAGGCAGAGCAAGGGGGGTTGGCCGTCGAGCTCCTGGTCGAGGGAGAACCGCGACCGCTACCGCTCACGCTCGAGGTCTCCGCCTACCGCGTGGTTCAGGAGGCGCTGACGAATGCGGTCAAGCACTCGGGAGGGACGGCCGCCAGTGTGCGTGTGGGCTACGGGCCGACGGTGCTCGAGATCGAGGTGCGCGACGATGGCAGCGCTGGGGACGAGCAGCCGCTGAGCAAGGTCGGCGGCCACGGCTTGATGGGCATGCGCGAGCGCGTCAGCCTCCACGGCGGTCATCTGCGGGTGGGCGTCGCGCCGCAGGGCGGCTTCGCCGTGCACGCAACCTTCCCGTTGAACGGGCAGGCGGCATGACGATCAGCGTCGTTCTCGCGGACGACCAGGCGCTGGTGCGAGCCGGGTTTCGGCTGATCCTCGAGGGCGAGGAAGATCTCGCCGTTGTCGGCGAGGCGAGTGACGGCGAGGAGGCGATCTTCACCGCGGGGCGGCTGCAGCCCGACGTCGTGCTCATGGACGTGCAGATGCCGAAGCTCGACGGGCTCGAGGCGACGCGGCGGATCGCGCACGATGCGGGTATCCGCAGCCGAGTTCTGATCCTGACGACGTTCGAGCAGGACGACTACGTGTTCGAAGCGCTGCGCGCCGGCGCCAGCGGCTTCCTGCTCAAGAACACTCCGCCCGAGGATCTCGTCCAGGCGGTTCGCATCGTCGCCGCCGGCGACGCGCTCCTCGCGCCGTCCGTCACCCGGCGAGTGATCGAGGAGTACTCCCAACGGTCGGCTCCGATCAAGAACGACGCCGCGCTCGAACATCTCACCGAGCGCGAGCTCGAGGTGCTCAAGCTGCTCGCCACCGGCAAGAGCAACGCGGAGGTCGCCAAGCACCTCTACCTGGGCGAGGGGACGATCAAGACCCACGTCTCCCACGTGCTCGCCAAGCTCGGCTTGCGCGACCGCGTACAGGCGGTCGTCTACGCGTACGAGAGCGGACTCGCACAGCCCGGTCAGGGGCTGTGATGGACGCGGCGGTACGTTAAGCGCGGTGTCTCTTCTCGCGGTAGCGGGCGGTCTTGTCCGCGGTTGCCGCACCGCTCCATCGAGCACCAACGTCTTCGTCCCGGCCGTGAGCGGTCGATGAACAGGAGCGAGCAGCCGGCACAGCTACGCACGCGGGCGAGCTCTGGCCCGGTCACGAGCTCGACGCTCTCCCGCGCGAGTTGGGCCAGAGCTCCCGTGAACGCGTCCGGCCCGATGGAGGAGCGCACGAAGTCGCGGCCGATCTGCGGTGCCGCGACGGGGCGGAGCGCCCACTCGTTGACGAGCTTCAGATCGATCGTCGGCGGGCGGCCTCCGTTGCGTGCGCAGTCGAGCACGCGGTAGATCGACTCTCTGAGCTCACGCGCCTCGAGGAGCGAAGCCGTGCTCGTCCGCGGCGAGTCGGCGAGTCCTGCCTCGGTCCTCCAGCGCGAGAGTTCGCCGGCTTCGCCGCGATGACGGCGACGCTCGTTGCCGGTATGTTGCTCGACCGCTTCGACGCCCGGAAGATCGTGCTTGCGTGCTTCGCGGTGAGCGCGGTAGGGTTCCTCGCCTACATCGCCGTCGACTCCTTCGCGACGTTCGTCGCCGTCGCGATCGTGCTCCAGTTCGCGAGCCGGATGGAGCGCCCGGCCACAGCAGTGCTCGCGCTCGGGATCGCATCGGGACCCGAGCGCGTCGTCGCCCTCGCCTGGCAGCAGTCGCTACGCAACCTCGGCTACGGCGTCGGAGGTCTGCTGGCAGGGCTCGCGCTCCTCGGCGGCGGCAAGGCTCTTTTCGACATCCTGCTCGCCGCGAACGCCGCGTCGTACCTCGTCGCGGGCGCGCTCGTGTTTCGACTGCCGCCGATCCGTCCGCCCGCGAGCACGCTCGGCGACCTGGCCAACAGGACCGGCTACCGCGAGGTCGTTCGTGATCGCGCCACGTGGGGCTGGCGCTCTTGAAACGTCGTCGTCGCGCTGCACGACAGTTGCTTCTGGTTGCCGTGCCGTTGTGGATCGTCAGCCGCACCGACGCGCCGCTTGCGCTGACGGGGCTCCTCTTTGCGTTGAACGCCGTCCTCGTCGTGTTCCTGCAGGTGCGCGCGACTCGCAACATCGCCGCGCGTCGAGGGATCGATCGCAGCTATCGCACCGCCCCGATCTCCTTTGTGCTCGCGTGTGCCGGCTTCGCGCTGGCCGCCGGCGCGCCCACGTTCGTCGCGATCGTGCTGCTCGTCCTCGCGCTCGGCGCGCTCACGATCGGGGAGCTCGAGTCGACAGCGGGAGAGTGGTTCCTCTCCGTCGAGCTCGCCCGGCGCGCCTCCGCGGGCGCTACCTCAGCGTCTTCAAGACGTCGATGGCGCTGCAGCAGGCGATCGGGCCGGCGCTCGTCACCATCGCGCTCGTCAGCTGGGGACAGATGGGCTGGTTCGCGCTCGCGCTCGTCCTCGCCGCCGGGGCACTCGCCAGTCGGAGGCTCGGCGGACGCGAACTCGCTCGTCGCCGCTCGAGCTAGACGGGCCTCTGTCGTTCGACAGAGACGTCGGCGTCAAAGATCCGCACCGAGGAGGAGCGCGAAGGTGCCCTGCGACCGACGCCGCGGCCGACCCGCACTCGCACACTGATTCCCGACAACTTGAACCGATCGTAGGAGCCGAAGTGACTAGTCGAAGGAAGACGTTTTCCCTACTCAAGACGCCGTCGGCGCTGGTTGCTGCGGCGGCACTCGCCGTCGTCGTGGGAGTTGCCATGCCGGCGCAAGCAGCCTCCCCAACCGACAACCGCTTCGTGGCGACGGAGCTCGGGGCGCAGGCAGCCTCCCCGACCGACGACCGCTTCGTTGCCACGGAGGTGCCGGACTCCCCCGCCGGACGCCAGCTGCAGTGGCTCATCGACGCATCGGCGCGGCTACCGCTGAGCGAGGGAGAGCTGCGAGCCCACTTCGCGAAGGAGCTCCTCGCGATGCCCGGCCTTAGCCCGGCCGAGACCAACAAGGGCTTCGGCCTGCTGTTCGGTTCGAGCGGAATCCAGTTGCGAGGCCTTGTCGCCGTGGAGCCGAGGGCGCTTGTTGCCGTTGTGACCGGCGCTACGGGTAACGAGCTCGTCGTAACCCTGGTCGTCGACCGCAAGGGGTTCATCGGGTTCCCGACGGGGATCACGGCAGCCTCGACCGCTCCAGCGGTTGCGCTGCCGACACCCAGCGGGCGTGAGGCGGTCGGCACAGACGTCGTCTCCCTCGTCGACCGCGCCCGCGGCGGCCGGCGCCTGATGCTGACGCGCTGGTATCCGGCCGTGGCGAGCTCGCGCAACAAGCCGCGGGCGGCGTACGCCAGTCCGCGCCTCAGGGCCGTGCTCGGACTGCCGCGGGTTCGCGTCCACGCGCGTCTCGGTTCCCGCCCGCTTCCAGGGCGTCTGCCGGTCGTGCTCTTCTCGCCGGGCCTCAATGGTCCACGCGTTCTCTACCAGGCGCTCGCCGAGGATCTCGCGAGTCACGGTTATCTCGTTGTCGCTGTCGACCACACCGGCGAAGCGCCGGTCGAGCTTCCTGATGGGCGCGTCGAGCTGCCGACCTCGTGGACGCACCCACCCAAGGCCGCGACGTTCGAAGCGAGCTTGAGAGAGTCACAGGCAACGCGTGTCTTGGACCTGCGGCTGATCCTGCGCAGCTTGGGCGTGGCGTCGAAAGGGCCTCGGCCTGACCTCGGGAGAGTCGCCTCGATGGGCCACTCGTTCGGCGGATCGACGTCGGCGGCGCTCATGCGTATCGAGCCGAGGATCCTGGCGGGGATCGACCTCGACGGATCGATTTTCGGCGCTGCCGCGAAGCGCGGCGTTCCCCGCGCGTTCCTGATCATAGGCACGGGTGGGCGCGATAGCAGCACGCGGGGTCTGCTCGAGCACTCGAGCGGCCCGCGGCTCGAGCTCAGCATCAAAGGTCTCGTCCACGGGTCGTTCTCCGATCTGCCTGTGGTCTCACCTGGTGCTGTGAGCGTCGGCAAGTGGCGGGCATCGGCGAAGGACATCGTCATGCAACGCGTCTATGTCCGCGCCTTCCTCGATCGCTACGTGCGCGGGCTCCCGTCGCCGTTGCTCGACGGCCCCTCGCCACGCTTTCCACGCGTGACCTTTACCTACCGCGGGCTCTGACACGACCGCGTTCAATGAAAGCGTGATCTGGGCGACGACAGACACTGGCTCGTCGTCGCCCAGATCGCGGTCTTCGAGACTGCTGAGCAACCCGCTCTCAGTCGCGACAAGTCGGCGATGGCGCGTCCGCATCGAAGCGGCCGATCTGGTACGCGAGGACCCCGCTGAAGTCGGTCACGGAGGTTGATTCCGGCATGAACTGCTTTCTGCGCGAAGCCGCGCTTCAGCCCGATCTCGGAAACCGGCCATTTGCAGGGAGTGGGCTATGTACTTGACGCCCCTTGGCTGAGTGGTGATGCTGCTCGGATGGGCGGATCGGCTGGAGCGGTTGACTACCCGCGGACGTTGGCGGAGTTCAACGCCTGGTTTCCCGATGAGGCGGCGTGTCTGGCGTATCTGGCGCGGCTGCGCTGGCCTGACGGGTTCGCCTGTCCGCACTGTGCCGCGACGAGGGCGTGGCAGCTTGCTCGTCGACGCAAGCTCCGCTGCGCCGGCTGCCGGCGGGAGATCTCGATCACGGCCCAGACCGTGTTCGCCGACAGTCACCTGCCGCTGATGACCTGGTTTGCCGCCGCCTGGTATGTGACCAGTCAGAAGCCGGGCGCGAGCGCGCTTGGGCTGCAACGGGTGCTCGGGCTGGGCAGCTACCGCACAGCCTGGGCGATGCTGCACAAGCTGCGCCGGGCGATGGTGAGAGCGGGCCGTGACCAGCTCGCGGGCGAGATCGAGGTCGACGAGACGACGATTGGCGCTTCGCAACCGGGATCCTTGGGCCGCGGCACGTTCGCGAGCGAGGCGATCGTCGCGATCGCGGTCGAGGCGCTCCCGCGCGGCACCTGCGGTCGCGTGCGCCTGGCCCGGATCCCCGACTGCTCCAAGCCGGTCCTGACAGGCTTCGTGGCGGGCGCCGCCGCGCCCGGCGCGGTCATCTACACCGACCACTGGCTGGGCTACAGCGGTCTCGCCGAGGCCGGCTTCCTGCACCAGGCGACCAGCATCGCCGCCAGCGGCGACCCCGCCCACGTCGCGATGCCCCGCGTCCACCGGGTCTCCTCGCTGCTCAAGCGCTGGTTGCTCGGCACCCACCAAGGCGCGACCCGGCCGCACCAGCTCGACTTCTACCTGGACGAGTTCACGTTCCGCTTCAACCGCAGACGATCCCGCCACCGCGGCCTCCTCTTCCACCGGCTGCTCGAGCAGGCCGTTGAAGCCGACCACGTACCGATCCGCGACCTCATCGGCGGGCGACCATGAACCAAGGGGCCATATGTGCATACCCCACTGCAGGGATTTCGCAGAACCTTGCCCGTGCTGTTTCGGCCACGGTGGCCCAAACAGCCGACCTGACGCCGCCTCTTTAGGCAACATAAACTACCTATTTGCAGGGACGTTGCGAGCGGGAGCGACGGGACTCGAACCCGCGACCTCCGGCGTGACAGGCCGGTCATGGCGCTTCCGGGCTGAGCGGGAATGGGCGGGAATTTCCGCCGTGAGCAGGTCTTTCCGTCCGGGAGTTTGCGGGGATCGGCGGGGGCTTGCGGGAACTTCCTCCGACCTCTGGCGGGATGAGCGCGGGATGCGTTGTTGTCTCACTAGTAGACAGCGGGATCGGTGCGGGATACCGTCGTCGTGCTCACGGACCCGACGAGCCTCAAGACGTCGCGCTTGCGTCACTTCACCGCTGAAGGACTGGCAGTAGAGGCCATCTTCGATGGCGGGCTCAGGGAGCGCCTTCGCTCGGTCTTGGAGTCTCGTCGGCGATAAGCGTTATCACCTGGCGGCGGGTGATGCCTTCGAGGATGTCGTCGGTCACGGGAGGCGTGATCCACTCGTCGCCGCGCCGGAGGAAGACGTTCGACGTTGTCGCCTCGGCGACGTTGCCGTCGACGGTCAGCATCAGGGCCTCGTCGCAGCCGGCTTGTACGGCCTCGGTCTTGGCCAGAGCCGGATTGACGTAGCTGCCGATGATCTTGGCCCGAAGCGGCAGGCACTGGTCGGGGATGCGCCGCCAGGAACTTACGAGACAGCGGACGCCGGAGATGGGAACGTAGCCGGCCGGGAACGGCGCGACGTAGATGACGAGGCGCGCCTCGACATCGTGCATGCGCACCGGCAGCACGTCACCGGCGAGGAAGAGGAGCGGCCGCACGTACGCGTCGGCGCGAACGTCGTTGCGGCGCAGCAGCTCGACCGTGACGGCGACGAGATCTTCCGCCGATGGCTCGAGCGGAAGCGCGAGAGGGTTCGCCGACAGGTGCAGGCGCTCGTAGTGGGCGAGAGGCTCGAGCAGATGGAGCTCGTTCAACTCAGTCGTGAAGGTCAATTGGAATCTTACCGCTAAGTGTTAAGACTCACTTCATCCTCGACGTCCGTCGTCTTCAGGTGCTGCGGGAGGTGGGTCGCCACCGGTCGCTCTCGGCCGCGCCCGAGGCCCTCGCGTACACGCCGTCCGCGATCTCGCAGCAGATCGCAACGCTCGAACGCGAGGTCGGCGTCGGCCTCGTCGAGCGCAACGCCCGCGGCGCCGTACTGACCGACGCTGGACGCGCGCTCGTCCGTCACGCCGACGAGATCCTAGGACGTATGGCGGCGGCGCAGGAGGAGCTGCAAGCGATGGTGGGGCTCGAGTCGGGACGGCTTCGCCTGGGCGGCTTTTCGACTACGGGGGCGGTCCTCGTCCCGCGTGCCGTCGTTGCCTTTCGCGCCCGCCACCCCGGCGTTGAGACCAGCCTGGTCGAGCTCGATCCCGAGGAGGCCGTCTCCGAGCTGCGCGCGCGCGAGATCGACCTGGCCCTCGTCTACGAATTCCCCGTCGTGCCCGGCCCGGCGCTCGACGGCCTCGATTACGTGCACCTGCTCGACGACCGCCTCAACATCGCTCTCCCGGCAGGGCACCGCCTGGCTTCGCGGAAGCGCGTGCGCCTGGCCGATCTCGCCGACGAGCCATGGGTGCAGGGCGTCTACCGGGGGGCGACCGTGGCCGTGCTGCCGGCCGCCTGCCGCGGCGCCGGCTTCGAGCCCAAGATCGTCTTCCGAAGCGACGACCACATGGCCGTCCAGAGTTTTGTCGCCGCCGGCCTCGGCGTCGCCGTCGTACCGCAGCTGACCGTGCCGACCGCGCGCCCCGACATCGTCATCCGCCCGCTCGAAGTCGAGGGGGACCTGCTGACGCGCCGCGTCGGTGTCGCCATGCCCGCAGGCTCGTGGCGCCCACCAGCGGTGTCCGCGATGGTCGCGATCCTCGACGAGGTCTGTACCGAGCTCCGCAGCGACGGGCGCGTGCGCCGCTCGCCAAACGGCGCCAAACCGCGGAGGCGCCGCTACTAGTGCCAACCGAGCTCCTCTACCTCGACGACGCCTACCGACGCCACGCCGACACGGTCGTCGCCGCCGTCGACGCCGAGCGGCACGCCGTCGCCCTCGAAGCGACCGTGTTCTTCCCGACCGGAGGCGGCCAGCCGAACGACACCGGGGAGCTGCTCGTCGACGGAAGGCCGCTCGCGGTCGCCGACGTCGCCAAGGACAAGCAGGGACTCGTCTGGCACACCCTTCCCGCCGCCGCGCCACTGCCCGCTTTGGGCGAGCCCGCGCGCGCCGTGATCGACTGGCCGCGGCGGCACTTGATCATGCGCTTGCACACGGCCCAGCACATCATGAACGGGATCATCTGGCGCGACCACGGCGCCCACGTCACCGGCGCCCAGATCACGCCGCCGGAGGGACGGCTCGACTTCGAGCTGGCGGCGATGTCGCAGGAGTTCGCCCGCTCGCTCGAGGCGGGGATCAACGCCGCCGTCCAGGAGAACCTGCCGGTGCGCGTGCTCTGGCTCCCACGGGCCGAGGCAGACCGCGACCCGTCGCTGATTCGCCTGAAGGCGAACCTGATCCCCCGCTCGATCGACTCGCTACGGGTGATCGACATCGTCGGTCTCGACCGCCAGGCCGACGGTGGCACGCACGTCGCCGCGACTGGCGAGATCGGCCCTGTACGCGTCGTCAAGACCGAATCGAAGGGGAAGGCGAACAAGCGCGTGCGGATCGCAGTGGACGAGTGATCGCCCGGCTCTGGCACGGCTGGACGGCTCCGGAGGACTCCGACGCCTACGAGCGCTTCCTCCGCGACACGGTCTTCCCCGGCGCAGCCGACCGGATTCCCGGCTTCCGGGGCGGCTCCGTGCTCCGGCGAGCGGGCGACGAGGTCGAGTTCCTCGTCGTGACGCTCTTCGACTCGCTCGAGAGCGTGCGCGCCTTCGCCGGCGACGATTACGAGCTGCCGGTGATCGAGCCGGAGGCAGAGCGCCTGCTGACCCGCGGCGACGAGCGTGCCGCGCACTACGACATCGTCGTCGCGCCCGAGCGGGTGCGCTAATGGCCATCGAGGCGCCGCGGCCAGTGTTCTTCTACGACCTCCACTCGCCCTATGCCTACCTCGCCGCCGAGCGCATCCCGGCGCTGCTGCCGGAGGCGGAGTTGGTGCCCGTACTCGCCGGCGCGATCTTCAAGGCGGCCGGGCGCGCGTCGTGGGCGCTCTCCGACGAGCGCGAGGCCGGCATGCGCGAGGTGGAGACGCGCGCCCGCGCCCGCGGGCTGCCGCCGATCCACTGGCCGGAACCGTGGCCGGGCAACAGCCTGCGCGCGATGCGGGCCGCCGTCTACGCAGCCGAAGCGGGCCTGGGTGCCCGCTTCGCCCGAGAGGCGTTCCGCATCCACTTCGCCGAGGGCCGCTCGCTCGAACGCGCCGAAAATATCGCCGCGGCCGCGCAGCGCGCCGGAATCGACGCCGAGGCAACGCTCGCCGCTTGCGAGGATGTCGCCGTGAAGGCGAAGCTACGCGCCAACACCGACCGCGCGCTCGCACGCGGCGTCTTCGGCGTGCCGACGGTGGTCGTGGGCGGCGACGTCTTCTGGGGCGACGACGGGCTCGGCGAGGCGGCTGCGGTCGCGCCGGCGGGGCTGGACGCGCGGCGATAGCGGTGGCGGACGTGGTCGTCGTCGGAGAGCGGGGGTGGTGGGGGCGGCGACGGCCTGTGCGCTCGCCGAGGCGGGAGCCGAAGTCGAGGTGCTCGAGGCCGCCGCTGTTGGTGGAGGAACGTCGGCAGCCACGTTCGCGGTCGATGTTTCGCGTGTCAAGACGCCTCGTGCCTTGTTCGACCTGAGCGTGGCGAGCGCCAGCGAGCACGGAGCGCTCGAGCGGGCGCTGCCCGGCGTCGTGTGGCGTCACCGGGCGGCCTCGCTGGAGTGGGCGCACGTCGATGGCGATCACTCACGTATTCGCGAGCGCGTGCGGCGGCTGCAGGCGTGGGCGTTTCCGGCCGAGTGGATCTCGCCCGAGCGCGCGCGGGCGCTCGAGCCCGCGCTCGAGCTACCCGGCGAGGCGAAGGAGATCGCCCTCTATCGCGACGGGGCGTGGTATGAGGCGCGAGTGCTTGCCCGAGCACTGCTCGAGCGGGCGTGCGCTCGCGGAGCGAGAGTGTACGAAGACGACCGGGTGACGGCGACGACCACGTCCGGCGGGCGTATCGTCGAGGTGAGGACGGCGGCCGGCCGCCGTATCGACGCCGACGTGATCGTCGATTGTGCTGGTCCGCATGCCGCCAAGGTCGCTGCCCTGGCCGGGGCGACGTTGCCGCTCCGCCGTCTTCTCGGCCTGGTGGTTACGACCTCGCCTGCTCCCACGCGGCTTCGGACGATCCTGGCCGCGGCCGATCTGAACGTCCGTCCGGAGGTCGGCGAGCGGGTCGTGCTCCATTCGTGGCGCGTCGACGCCGATCTCGGCGGCGGGCCTCAATGGTCACGGGTCGCGACGTTGGCGTCGAGGCTGCTCGATCGGGCCCGTGCCCTCCTGCCGGGGCTCGCAGGCGCCCACGTCGAGAGCGCTCGCGTGGGCGTGCGCCCGGTCCCGCCGGACGGCTTGCCGATCGTCGGCTTCCTGCCCGAGGTGAGAAACCTGTACGTGGTCGTGGCCCACAGCGGCGTGCACCTGGCGCCGCTTCTCGGTCGCCTCGCGGCCGAGGAGCTGAGGGGGAGAGCACCTGCTCGGCTCGAGCCGTTCAGGCCTGCTCGCCTGCTCGCGGCCGGTGACGGAGTCGATGTGGAGGACGAAAGCGTCCGAACGATGCTCGCTCAGACCTCGGGTGCGAGCCAGGAGCGCAGCCGTGCCGGTTGATCCCACCGCCTGGAAGCTGACGCGACGCGTGGCCACGTCGCACGGCGAGATCGCCTGGGATGTCCTCGGCGAGGGTCCTCCTGTCGTGCTCGTCCATGGCACGCCCAGCCGCTCGCTTCTGTGGCGGGCTGTCGCGCCGGCCCTGGCCGAACGGTTTGCCGTCTATGTCTTCGATCTGCTCGGCTTCGGCGACTCCGAGCGCCACGAGGAGCAGGAGGTGTCGATCCGCGTCCACGCGGCTGTGCTGGCCGAGCTCGTCCGCGTGTGGGACTTCGCGCCGCCCGCTCTCGTCGGCCATGACATCGGCGGTGCGGCAGTGTTGCGCGCGCACCTGCTCGAGGGCATCGCCGCGCGCCGGATCGCGCTCATCGACGCAGTCGTCCTCGCGCCGTGGATCACCCCGACGACGCGCCACCTGCAAGCACACCTCGACGTCTACCGGTCGATGCCTACCCACATCTTCCGGGAGCTCGCCGCCGCCCACCTGCGCACCGCGACGTTCGCGCCGATGGCGCCGGAGGTGTTCGCCGCCTACTTCGACCAGTGGGAAGGCGAGCACGGCCACCGGCTTTGGCTCCGCAACGTCCGCGGCTTCGACGAGCAGGACACCGCCGACTTCGAGTCTCTCCTGCCGAGCACGACGACGCGTACGCGGGTCATCTGGGGCGAGGAGGACGCCTGGCTATCCCCCGGGATCAGTGGGCAGATCGAGTCCCGTCTACCCAACGCCGACCGCGTCTTGATCCCGGCTGCCGGCCACTTCTCGCCGGAGGACCAGCCCGCCGAAGTCGCTCAGGCTCTCGCTGACTTTCTCACCTAGCTTGTCGCCGCCCTACCCTTCGATCGGAGGCCGAGCTCATAAGCTCCCGCCCAATGGGACGACCGGTCGCGAGGCCGGCACTCCGGGTTGCGGGGATTACTGGCTGCAAGCGGTTGCCTGCGGGGATTTCCCGCGCGGGATGTACGCGGGATGAAAGGAAGCCGGCGGTCGTTCGCGCCTGGACAGGCAACAGAACTTGCCTATTTGCAGGAATTTTAGTGGAGAATTACGGGAGCGACGGGACTCGAACCCGCGACCTCCGGCGTGACAGGCTTGTTCCACGGACACGACGATTGGTGACGATGGCGTCCGAGTTGCACACGATTGCGCAGGCTCGATTTCGGGCGTTTGCTGCCCTATCTGCTGCCTGGAAGCTCACCCATTCGCGCCGGGAGCGCTCGAGATGCGGTGAGCGGAGGCGTGTGACGTGCCCGTGTGTCGGGCGAGAGTTAGGGGCTAGCCCGGGAGGAGGGTCGCCCCTCCTCCCGGCACCACGCGGGTTACTGCCAGTTCAGAACGGCAGTATCGACTGTCCCGGTCGAGCTCGACGGTGAAGTGAAGCTCCTGTTCGAGCCGCCCTCCCAGATGACGTTGCCTGCCGCATCCTTCTTGATGAACTTGAACTGGAACGTCGTGGCCTTCGGGACGCTGACCGGCAGGAACCACTCCGGATAGTTCGGGTTCATCATCGCCTCGGGCGCTTTGGCGGGATCCCAGGAGCCGAGTTCCGGGATGCTTCCGACGATGTAGACGTTCTGCCCCATCACTGTCGTCGCATTAACCTTGAAGTTGACCTGCACTTGGTCGCCCGAGAGCACCTCGTAACGGAAGGTGTTGCTCGTGTTCGCGCCCTTCACGACTGTGATGTCGAGAACCCCGGGGATGGCCCCGGCGGGCACTGTCGTCTCGATCATCGTGTCGCTCGCCGAGACGACGGTCGCGGTCGTCGCGCCGAACTTCACCGTTGGCGTGCCGCCGAGCCCTCGTCCGTAGATGTAGACGATGTTGCCGGCACGACCGGAGGTCGAGACGGCGTCGCCGATGCGCGGGATCGTGGTTCCGAGCGAGGGGTTGTAAGACCAGACGTCGACTTCGCCTCCGCCGAGCGAGAAGCTGGCGAGCTGACCGCCGCTGACGGTGTTCGAGGCGCCGAAGAGCGTTCCAGTCAGCTGGTCGGCGTACGTACCTGCGGGCAGTGTCGTCGAGAGGGCGGGCACCGTGGAGCTGACAGCCGGTTGGCGGTTGACCGCGACGACGACCTGTTTGTCGTAGAACTTGCGTGAGAAGACGAGGACATCGTTGTTCGAATAGAGGATCGACGTCTCGCCGTAGGCAAGCGCGTCGTTCGCCACGCGCAACGCGGCCAGCTTCTTGATGGTCGTGTAGGCAGTGGTGGTCTGGCTGAACGACGGTGTTGCAACCTGCATGAAGCCGCGGCCGGCGATGTCGCTCGAGTTGGTGGACGACATGTACTGCTCGGTGCCGTAGTAGATGTTTGGCGTCCCACGCGCCGTCATCAGGGTGGCGATCGCGGCGTGGAAGGGCTTGTCGTTCGGCTGGATGTAGCGGAACCGCGTCACGTCGTGGTTGTCCAGGAACGTGATCGCCTGGTTTTCGTAGATGTAGTCGGTGGAGGTTTGGATGAGCATGCTCCCGAACTGCGCCATCGTCTCCGAGAAGCTCCCGAAGGCGTTCGTGCTGGCGCGGAAGTACTCGAAGTCGAGGTTATTGACCCCCGTCCGGTCGGGGAAGGTGCGGTACTCGTCGTACTTCGGGTCCGGCCGGCCGATGAAGAACTCGCCGAAGTGACTGAGCGGCCCGCCCGCTGCGCTGTCGATCGAGTCTCGGAGGCCTTTCACGAACGCGGGGTTCATGTGCAGCGTCGCGTCGTGCCGGAATCCGTCCACGCCGAATGCCTTCCAGAATGTCGCCGCCTTCTCCAGGTGGCCGACGACCTGTGTGTTCTCCTGGGACAAGTCGGCGAGCGAGCCGAGTTCTTTGTGGCGGTAGCCGAACCTACTACTGTCGCTGCCACGATCGCCGAGGCCGTGAAACCAGCCGTTCACGTCGTTGTGAGGGTCGGCTAGGAGGTTCTCGACGGCGCTCGAGCCAGAGCAGTCGTACGGCTCGCCATTGATGTCGAAGCAATAGTTGCCGCTCCCATCCTTGTCGGGCTCGTAGAGCTTGCCGTCCTCCGCGGAGAAGCCGTTCGTGGGGTTCTTCCAGCGGCTGGTGTGGTTGGTGACGAAATCGATGACGAGCTTCATCCCCTGCGCGTGGAGCGCGTCCCGGAGAGCTTTGAACTTGCTCAACGCGCCGAAGTGCTTGTTCGTCGCGAAGTAGTTGCGGACGTGGTAGCCGTGGAAGCTCGTCCAGCGGTCGATGCCGCCACCAGACTGGTAGTCGAGGATCGCGGTGTCGCGGTTTGCGTATGGCGCGGAGATCCAGACCGCGGTGATCCCCATGTTCTTCAGATAGGTGATCTTGTCGATGATTCCCTGCCAGTCACCGCCCTGGTAGAGCTTGAGGTCTGCACCGTTGCCGACGTTGTTCCCGTCCGGGTCGTCGAAGAGCGTCGGGTCGAAGCCGGTTGGCTTGTTGTTCGTGGTGTCGCCGTCGACGAAGCGGTCGGTGATGATCTGGTAGACGACGTCCTTCGGGGTCAGCGGCCCGAGGGCGCCACTCGCCGTGGCGGCCGAGGCGCTGTCGACCGTGATCTTCCCGCCGGTGAGCCCGGCCGCCAAGAGTGCAAGGACGGTGACGACCGTAAAGCCAGCGAGGCGGTGACGGCGTTGAGACTTGAGCTGCACGACGTACTCCCTTCTTGGTGATTTGTGATCGTGCCGCCCAGGGTTGTCAGCGCCGCCGTCTGACGCCCACTGCGCGGCCTGTGCCCGCAGTTCTGTGCTCGGCCCGCTGCTTCGGTGGCGCGGCTCCTGTCGAGGAGCGCACAACGAGCTCGGGCTGGAAGAGGTATTCCTCGCGAGGAGCGGCTGTACCAGCCACCTCGCCGAGGAGCATGCGTACGGCGGCCCTGCTCATCTCGGGAACCGCCTGGCGAATCGTGGTTAGGGGCGGCCCCGCGAACGCCACCAGCGCGGAGTTGTCGTGGCCTACGATCGAAACGTCGCCAGGTACGGAGAGCCCAGAGGCCCGGCAGGCGCGGATCGCGCCGAAGGCCATCAGATCGGACGCGCAGATAATCGCGGTAGCGCCCTGATCGAGCAGGCGAGAGGCGGCGACGTGCCCGCCTTCGAGCGTGAAGAGTGAGTGCTCGACGAGCGAGTCGTCGAGGTCATGGTGTGCGGTCGCTCGCTCGAAGCCCGCCACTCTGCGGATCACTGGCACGTAGCGCTCAGGGCCGACGGCTAGGCCGATCTGGGTATGCCCGAGCGATGACAAGTGGTCGACGGCGATCCGCGCTGCCGTCGCGTCGTCGGCGGAGATACAGCCCGCGTCGACGCCATCCATCGGCCCGTTGACGAGGACGATCGGAACCCGAAGTGAGCGAAGCCGGCGGTAGCGAGCTGGGCTTGCATGGGTGTCCGCATGCATTCCGGAGACGAAGATGATCCCGCTTGCGTCGCGTTCGAGCATCATCTCGATCCAGTCGTCTTCGGAGACTCCCGATGCCGTCTCTGTGCCGAGCATCGGCGTGTGACCCGCCTGAGCGAGGAGCGTGGTCATGCACTGCGCGAAGGCGGCAAAGACCGGGTTCTCGAGCTCCGGAACGACGATTCCCATGAGGGCGGTGCGTGTAGGTGCCGACCGCGCCTTCGAGTAGCCGAGGGTGTCGGCGACCGCGAGCACGGCCTCGCGCGTTGTCTGGGAGACACCCGGTTTGCCGCTGAGCGCGCGGCTAACCGTCGCCTCACTGACCCCGGCCTGTCCTGCTACGTCGAGGAGGCGCACCAACATCACCGGAGCGTACAGGTTCTTGCGCAAGCTTGCGGTGGGCTTGCGCAAGAGTTGACACACCGTCGATCGGCTCGTAGAGTCTCGTCGCGTTTACGAGATTGAGCTTTTTTCGTCGGTCGGCGGACGATCCGCCGAAATGCTTGGCGGGGATAACCCGCCTGGAAGGGGAGAACGAATGCAGAGCTTGAGCAAGCGCACGATCGGCGTCCTCGTCGTAATCGCGGCGGTGCTGGTCACGATGCTCGTCGTCGCCGGACCGACTGCCGCCGCCGCCGAGACCAAGATCCGCGTCTGGACGGACAAGGACCGTAAGGCTGCCGTCGAAAAGGTCGTAGGTGCGTGGGCCGCCTCCAAGGGCCTCAGCGTCGAAGTACTGGAAAAGGACTTCGGCAAGATCCGCGACGATCTGAAGACAGTCCAGCCCGAGAGCGCGCCGGATGTGATCATCGGCGCGCACGACTGGACGGGGCAGCTCGCGGCGGACGGTCTCGTCCTGCCGCTGTTCCCGACGAAGGCCACCCGGGCGCAGTTCCCGAGCTACGCGCTCAGTGCCTTCTCGTACGGCACGGCGGTTACCCGCCTCTACGCGGCGCCCGTTGCGCTCGAGAACATCGCCCTTGTCGTGAACACCAAGCTCGTCAAGGTTCCCAAGACGTTCGCGGAGTTCCAGGCATCGGCTCTCGCGTTCAAGAAGAAGGCGAACGGCAACCTTGCTGTTGCCGTGCCGCAGGGCGCGGCTGGTGACGCCTACCACATGTACCCGTTCTTCTCGGGGCTCGGGGGCTATGTCTTCGGCCGCAACAAGGCGGGGAACCTCGACCCGTCCGACATCGGCGTCGCCAACAAGACGTTTCTCTCGAACGCCTCGCAGATCGACGCTTGGAACAAGTCGGGCTTCCTCAACTCGAAGATCGACTACGGCGTCGCGAAGGACTCGTTCCTGAAGGGCAAGGCAGCCTTCTGGATCACGGGTCCCTGGGAGGCCGACACGCTCCGGACGAGCAAGCTCTCGTACAAGATCGTCCAGGTCCCGTCGAACAAGTTCAAGTCGGTGCCATTCCTCGGCGTGCAGGGCTTCATGGTCACGAAGTTCGCGACCACGCACGGTCTCGAGAGCGCGGCCAAGGACCTCGTGGGCAGCTACATGATGCGACCGGACGGTCAAGCCGCCCTCGCGGCCGCCAACGGTCGCTTCCCGGCCAACATGGTCGCCGGCAAGGCCGTCAAGAATCCTCTCCTCGCGCAGTTCGGCAAGGCGGGAGTCGGCGGCGTTCCGATGCCGAACATCCCGCAGATGTCGAGTGTCTGGAGCGATCTCGCCAGCGCCTGGGTCAAGTCGACCAAGGGCTCGGGCGCTTCGAAGGCTCGGACGGCCTTCGCGACCGCGGCGCGGAACATCGCCAACAAGATCGGCTAGCTCGCAGCACGACGGCGCCCGGGGCCTAGGCCCGGGGCGCCGTCTTCTCTTTTTTCACCTCACCGACCCCACTCGGAGGCAGTCTGAGTACCGCCACCTCGCCTCTCGAACCAGAACGCGCCTCGCGGCTCGGGGCTGTATCGGCTGCGGCCTGGTCGGCTCCTGCACGGCTGATGTCGGTCTTCTCAGGCGTTGTCGGGCTTGCGATCAAGATCGCGCTTCTCGCGGTGGTCAACGGGGTCGCGGTCTGGGGCGGAACCGTCCTCGCCTCGGACGAGAAGTGGTTCGCGCTCGCCGTCCTTGTGGCGGCGACGCTCGCGATCGACCTGATCTACCTTTCGCCGCGCCGAGCGATCCCGCTCAAGTTCCTCGTGCCGGGCACGGTCTTCCTCATCGCCTTCCAGATCGTGCCGATCGTCTACAACGTCAACGTCGGCTTCACGAACTGGTCGACGGGCCACATCCTCGTCAAGAGCGAGGCGATCGCGGGGATCCAGCGAAACTCGCTCGGCCCGCCACCGGACGGTGCCGCCTACTCGATGGCGCCTGCGCGCAATGCGGACGGCAACCTGGTGCTGCTCCTCGTCGACGACACGACCGGTGAGCAGTTCGTCGGGAGCGAGGACGGGCTCGAGCCGCTCGGTCGGGATTCGTTGAAGCTGGGCGAGTTCGGGACGATCGAGACGCCGCCGAGCGGCTACACGCTCGTCACGGGGGCCGAGCTCCTTCGGCTCGACACGGAGCTATCCCGCTTCACGGTGCCGACCGAGTCCGGAGCGATCAGATCAGAGGGAACCGAAGCAGCCCTCGAGTTGGCGCCGACGCTTCGGTACGACCGGGTCAGGGACACGTTTACGCGGATCGAGGACGGGACGACGTTCAGGGACAACAGCAAGGGCGCATTCGTGGCGGCCGGCGGCGAGGAGCTCGAGCCCGGTTGGCGCACGAACATCGGCCTCGCCAACTTCAGCGCTGTCCTCACCGATCCGTTGATCCGCGAGCCGTTCCTTCGCGTCTTCCTCTGGACATTGGTCTTCGCCGCGTCGATCGTGCTCGTCTCGTTCGCGCTAGGACTCTTCCTCGCAATCGTTCTGAACAAGCCGACCTTGCGCTTCCGGCGCGGGTATCAGGTCGTGCTGATCGTTCCCTATGCGCTGCCCGCGTTCCTCGCGGTCCTGGTTTGGGGCGGTCTTCTGAACGACGACTTCGGGGTGGTGAACAACGCCCTCCACACAAACATCCCCTGGCTCTTCGACCCATGGTGGGCGCGGGTCTCGGTGATTGCCGTCAGCGTCTGGCTGACGGTGCCCTACTTTCTCCTCGTCTCCCTCGGCGCGCTGCAGTCGATCCCGAGCGAGCTCGTCGAAGCGGCGCGCGTCGACGGCGGCGGGCCGTTCGCGATTCTTCGGCGGGTGACCTTACCGCTGCTCCTCGTCGTCGTTGCGCCGCTGATGATCGCGTCGTTTGCGCTGAACTTCAACAACTTCGTCAACATCTACCTCCTCACGGCCGGAGGTCCGCCCTCGGACGACCAATCGGTCGCGGGCGCAACCGACATCCTGATCACGTACACCTACAAGCTCGCGTTCGAGGCCGGAAAGGGAAATGATTTCGGCCTTGCCTGCGCAGTCTCGATCTTCATCTTCATGATCGTCGCCTCGATCTCCGGCGCGGCTTTCTGGAAGACCGGCTCACTGGAGAACGTGCGATGACGACGCACGAGCAGGCGTTCGAGCGGGCGGAGCCGCAGGCAGTCGAGCGGCGGGGTCTCCACCGGCCGAGCCTCTCGGGAGATTGGTGGCGGCACCTGATCGCGCTGGCGGCGTGCTTCATCGCGGTCTTCCCCGTGCTCTACGTGGCCTCGGCGGCGTTCAACGCCGACCAATCGCTCGGCGGCACCAACCTAATCCCGCGCAGCCTCTCGCTCGAGAACTTCCGCGAGCTCCTCTCGCCCGACCCGGCCAAGAGTCAGCTCCAGTCGTCGACCTCGCACTACCTGCGCTGGCTTGGCAACTCGCTGATCGTGGCGCTCACGACGTCGGTCCTCACCGTGCTCCTCGGCGCCCTCGCCGCCTACGCCTTCAGCCGCTTCCGCTTCCGCGGCCGACGGCTCGGGCTGCTCTCGCTCCTGCTGATCCAGATGTTCCCGCAGCTGCTCGCGCTCGTCGCGATCTACCTGATCCTGCTCAGAACCGGTGACGTCTTCCCGTTCATGGGCCTCGACACGAGAACGGGTCTGATCCTCGTCTACCTCGGCGGGGTCATGGGCGTGAACACCTGGCTCCTGAAGGGCTTCTTCGACACAATCCCGAGCGAGCTCGACGAATCGGCGCGGGTGGACGGCGCGACGCCCGCGCAGGTCTTCTGGGGGGTCGTGCTCCCGCTCGCGCTCCCGATTCTCTCGGTGATCGGAATCCTCTCGTTCGTCGGCACGTTCAACGAATACGTGCTCGCCAGCGCCCTGTTGCAGTCGAACGAGAACTTCACGCTCCCGCTCGGGTTGCGCGGCTACATCGACAAGCAGTACACCGAGCATTGGGGACCGTTCGCGGCAGGAGTCCTGCTCGCGGGCGTTCCGATCATGGTCATCTTCATGTCGTTGCAGCGCTTCATCGTCTCTGGCCTGACCCAGGGTTCGGTGAAGGGGTGAGCGCGACCGAAGTGCACGCTCCGGCCGGCCTGCTCGACCGGCCGCACCACGACGGCTCGGATGCGTACGTGCTCGAACGGCCGGACGAGCTCGGGGGCGAGGCCACCGTCCGGTTGCGCGTGCCGAGGGCGAGCGCGGTCGAGGCGGTCGTTCTGCGGGCCGTGCGTGACGGAGAACCGCACACGGTCCGCGCCGAGGTCGATGAGGAGACCGAAACGGAGACGTGGTGGCGCGCGACGTTTCCCATCACGAATCCATCGACGCGGTATCGCTGGCTCCTCTCAGGAGGGCCACTCGGATACGCCTGGGCGAACGGGCGCGGCCTCTACGGCCACGACGTCGCCGACGCCGACGACTTCGTCCTCCCGCTCGACCGCGGCGGCCCCGACTGGCATCTCGCGTCCGCTGTCTACGAGATCTTCCCCGACCGCTTCGCCCGCGGCGGCGTCGAGACCGAGCCGCCCGGTTGGGTCGTTCCTCGAGACTGGGACGAGCGTCCGACCGGGCGCGGGCCCCGTACACCGTACGAGTGGTTCGGCGGCGACCTGCGCGGGATCGAGCAGCATCTCGACCACATCGAATCGCTCGGGGTGAATGTGCTCTACTTGACGCCTACCTTCCCCGGTGGGAGCACGCATCGTTACGACGCGTCGTCATTCGACCGGATCGATCCGCTGCTCGGTGGGGACGAGGCTCTCGACTCGCTCCTACGCACGGCGCACGACCGAGGGCTCCGCGTTCTCGGCGACCTGACCCTCAACCACACCGGCGACAAGCACGAGTGGTTCTCGACCGAGCGCTCCTTTTACTACTTCGACGACGGGCTGCCGAACGGGTATGCAGATTGGCTCGGCGTCGGGACACTTCCGAAGCTGAACTGGAACTCGCCGGAGCTGCGGAATCGGATGACAAGCGTCGTTCGTCGTTGGCTCGATGCCGGTCTCGACGGCTGGCGGATCGATGTCGCGAACATGACCGGACGGCACGGCCGGGAAGAACACGCCCATGACATCGCCCGGCTCGTGCGTGGCGCGATGGAGCCTGACCAGCTTCTCGTCGCCGAGCACGGGCACGACTTCCGAAGCGACCTCGCCGGCGGTGGCTGGCACGGCGCGATGAACTACGCTGGTTTTCTTCGTCCCGTCTGGCAATGGCTCCGCCGGGACGAGCTGCCCGACGATCTGCGGAACCATTTTTGGGGCACACCCGTGGGCCTTCCCCGTCTGGGCGGTCGAGTGGTCGCAACTTCGATGCAGGCCTTTCGAGCGGGCGTTCCATGGCAGTCGCTGCTCCACTCCTGGACGCTCCTCGACAGCCACGACACGGCCCGCTTCCGCACGGTCGCGGGCTCGCGTGACCGACACGAGGTCGGGATCGGGCTGCAGACGACAATGCCCGGCGTGCCGATGGTCTTCGCGGGCGACGAGCTCGGGCTGGAGGGCGACTGGGGCGAAGACGCGCGCCGGACGATGCCGTGGAACCGACTCGACGAGTGGGACGAACGGCTCCTCGAGACGTACCGTCGGCTGCTCGCGCTCCGCCGATCCGCTCCGGCGCTCGCGCGTGGCGGCCTCCGCCACGCCTGGATCGGCGAAGAGGCGATCGCGTACCTCCGCGAGACCGAGAACGATCGCCTCCTGTGCCTGGCCGCCCGTTCGTCCCATCCTCCCGTCCGGTTGTCGCTGGCCGCGCTCGGCGCCCGTGAGCTGGAACCGCTCCTCGGCGGCGACGCGCGCTGCACGGCCGGCACCGCGACTCTGCCCGGCGATGGGCCGGCCTTCCACGTCTGGAGGCTCAGCGATGGCTGAGGTCGTCTTCACCGACGTCGACAAGTTCTACGAGAACGGGGTCCACGCCGTGCAGGACTTGAACCTGGAGATCCGCGATGGCGAGTTCCTCGTCCTCGTCGGCCCCTCCGGCTGCGGCAAGACGACCGCCCTGCGAATGGTGGCCGGGCTCGAGGAGATCTCGGGCGGAACGATGTCGATCGGCGGCAGGGTCGTGAACAAGCTCTCGCCGAAGGAGCGCGATGTCGCGATGGTCTTCCAGAACTACGCGCTCTACCCACACCTCTCGGTTGCAGACAACATCGCCTTCGGGCTGCGGCTGCGCAAAGAGCCCAGGAAGATGATCGAGGAGCGCGTCGCCTGGGCGGCAAAGATGCTCGACTTGACCCCGTACCTGGCGCGGCGACCGAAGGAGCTCTCGGGCGGGCAGCGCCAGCGCGTCGCGATGGGGCGGGCGATCGTCCGCCAGCCGCAGGCGTTCCTGATGGACGAGCCGCTCTCGAACCTCGACGCGAAGCTCCGCGTCCAGATGCGCGCCGACATCTCGAAGCTACAGCGCGACCTCGGCACGACCACGATCTACGTCACCCACGACCAGGTCGAGGCAATGACGATGGGCGACCGCGTCGCCGTGATGAGCGCCGGTCTCCTCCAACAGGTCGACACGCCCCAGCGGCTCTACGACCAACCGGCGAACCTCTTCGTCGCCGGCTTCATCGGGACGCCACCGATGAACCTGATCGAGGCGGACATAAGCTTCGACGGACTTGCGGTCACGATCTCGATCGGAGCGCAGACGCTGACCGTCGTCGACGCCGGGCTGAAGCGCTATCCGCGCCTGCGGGCCGCGGGCGGGCGGCGGGTCGTCATTGGCCTCCGCGCGGGCGACCTCCATCTCGCCGACCACCGCCCGGAACTTCCATCGGTGACTGCTCGACTCGAGCTCGTCGAGGCGCTCGGCTCCGAGTCGATCGCGTACTTCCGGATCGACGCGATGGCGATCCGGCCGGAGGGCCTCGACGAGGAAGTCGACGACGAGCTTCTCGGCGAGGGTGTCACTGCTGCACGGCCGAATCTCGTCGTCTCGATTCCGGCTGAGTCGGCCTATGGGCTTCGGCTCGACACCGACGTTCGGCTTGCCGTCGACACGGCGAAGCTGCATGCGTTCGACCCGGCGACGGGTGAGCCGCTCCGTTAGGGCACTCCTCGCGCTCGCGGGGCTGGCTCTCGTCGTCGGCTCCGCCGGTGCGTCGCCTGACGCGCCGCCTCCCGCGCCGTCGGGAGCGACACTGGCCCTGCTCGCGCAGCCGCCTACCCGAACGTCGATCGCGTCGCAGCGCATCTACTTCGTCATGCCAGACCGGTACGCGAACGGCGAGCCCGCGAACGACCGTGGGCGGCTCACCGGCGGGAGAACGACAACCGGCTTCGATCCGGCCGATCCCGGCTGGTACCACGGCGGCGACCTCGAGGGCCTGACCGGCGACTGCGCCGACACGAGCCGCGGGCTCGCGCGGATCAAGGCGCTCGGCTTCACGGCCCTCTGGCTGACTCCGCCCTTCGGGCAGAAGCCTGTGCAGGGCGACAGCGCCGCCTACCACGGCTACTGGATTCGCGACTTCACCTCCGTCGACCCACACCTCGGCACTGAGCAGGATTTCGCCGTGCTCGTCGAGTGCGCGCACCGGCTCGGTCTCAAGGTCTACCTCGATGTCGTCGTCAACCACACCGCTGACGTGATCACGCCGACCGGCTCCGCGTACTCGGGTGCGCCCTACCGCGATTGCCGCGGAAGGCCCTTTGACCCGGCCCGTCATTCGGCCGGGAAGACGTTTCCGTGTCTGCGGATTGCCTCGATGCCGCGCGTCCCCGTTCTCCTTGGCTCCGACCGGGCGGCGAAGAAACCGGCGTGGCTGAACGACCCGCTCCGATACCACAACCGCGGCGACATTGCCTTCGACTCCTGTAGCGAGACATGCCTCGAGCAGGGTGACTTCTTCGGACTCGACGACCTCTTCACCGAGCAGCCGCGGGTCGTGAACGGTCTCGTCGAGGTCTATGCGTCTTGGATCGCGCGCTACAAGATAGACGGCTTCCGGATCGACACAGCCAAGCACGTCAATGCCGCATTCTTCAAGGTCTGGGTGCCCAAGATCCGCGCAGCTGCCCGGACGGCCGGCGTCCACGACTTCGAGATCTTCGGCGAGGTCTTTCAGACCGACGCGATCGATCTCTCCCGCTACGTGCGCCGCCGCGGCCTCCCGAACGTACTCGACTTTCCGTTCCAGGACGCAGCTGTGCGCTTCGCCGGAGGGAGCGCGGGTGCACGCGCGCTCTCCTCACGGCTTGGAGACGACGACTACTTCCGAACGCCGAGCGGCATCGCACCCACCCCGCCGACCTTTCTCGGCAACCACGACATTGGCCGGGCGGCGCAGCAGATCGCATTGCAGTCTCGCGCGACTGGGGCGCAGCTTCTGGGGCGCGTTCAGCTCGGGAACGACCTCATGTACCTCTTCCGCGGGGCGCCGGTCGTCCTCTACGGCGATGAGGTCGGGATCGTCGGGCGCGGTGGGGACAAGGCAGCACGGCAGGATCTCTTTCCCACGCGGGTCGCCCAATGGCGGACCGAGACCCGAGTCGGATCCGCCCCGATCGGCGGAGGATCGTCGTTCGACGTCAAGAGCCCGATCGCGACGCGGTTGCAGACTCTTGCGGCGCTGCGGCAAGCCCATCCGGCCCTGTCGACCGGCGCCTCGATCGTTCGACGCGCCGTTCGCGGGGTGTTCGTGGTCAGCCGCATCGACGCGGACGCCCGGCACGAGTACGTGGCGGCGTTCAACTCCGGGACGAGTACCGCACGGGTGGCGATCACGACCGCAACCCCGGCCTCCCACTGGACGCCGTTGCTCGGAACGGCGGCAG
The DNA here is from genome assembly GCA_024330215.1 of Candidatus Gaiellasilicea maunaloa. Lineage (GTDB taxonomy): Bacteria > Actinomycetota > Thermoleophilia > Gaiellales > Gaiellaceae > Gaiellasilicea > Gaiellasilicea maunaloa. Next base: position 4,145 of record JANDLU010000038.1, on the reverse strand, counting down.
CTACCAGCGATGGTGCCGGGCGCGCGACAGTGACGTTGCCGCCGCTCTCCTCGCTCCTCCTCCGCGCCGACGCCGAGCTGGCTGCGCCGAAGCCGGCTGCGCCTCTCGTTTCGGTGACCGCGGACGACCTGACAGATCTCGTCCGGCTCACGGTCGCCGGCGGGTCGCAGCCGATCAGCGTCGCGTTCGCCGTTCGTCGCGCGAAGCGAACATGGCGGCGGCTCGCGGTGGACGACTCACCTCCGTACCGGGCGTTCGTCGATCCGACCGCGTACCGCCGGGGGGAGACCGTCCACGTCGTTGCCGTTGCGCGCGGGCTCGACGGCTCGACAGCCGTCTCGCGTGTCATCCCCGTGACGCCGCAACGCTAGCCCGGTGGGCGCAAGTCTGAAGCGAGGTTATCGAGTCCTTCGCATCGGTACCAGCTGTCCGAAGCCGCTCGTTTGCTGCCCGGAGGATGTCGGGCGATGACTAGTCGGGCAACATAGTATGTGTTTTTGCAGGAAACTTCTGACGGGAGCGACGGGACTCGAACCCGCGACCTCCGGCGTGACAGGCCGGTCGTGGTGGTTCCGCGCTGGCCGGGAGTGAGCGGGGATTCGCGGGTTGAGCGGGGCTTTTCGCCTCGCGGCTTGCGGGGTCGGCGGGTGCCAGCGGGCGCTTCCGGCGACGTCCCGCGGGATGGGCGCGGGATGCGGTCGTTCTCTCAGTAGTCAACGCGCTATGTGTACGGGATGCGTTGGGTCCGAGTCTCAGTTCGCCGCTCGCGTGTCAGCGCCCATTCCGGCTCGACGAAGCTGAAGCTCACTCCTTGCTGCCACGCCTCGAGGGCCGGATGCGGGTCACCGACGAAGCGGACGATGTCGAGCAGTGAGAAGAGCGGTCGGGCGTGCTCGGCGGTAATGCTGGCTGGAATGTCGAGCGCGCTCACCGGCTCTGTCAGGTACGGCGCGGCTACACGCGGTCCGAAGAGAACGACGTTTCGCGTCGCCGGAAGAGCGGCGCTCGGAACGACAATTCCCGGAACCTGGCCGCGCAGCTCGGCTGCGAGCTGCTGGCAAGCGCTTCTGTCGTCGGCGACGAGATCCTCGGCGCTGATGTCGAGCTGATCGGCGGTGTCGAAGCCGATCTCGGGAAGGTCGTCGAGGGGCACCTCGAGCGCCCAGGTGCGCGTCTGGACGGCGCGGACCTGGTCCGGCGAGCGCAGATCCGCGTTCCGCATCAGCTCGGCGAGGGGGCCGAGAGGGTGGAGCGCGAGATACTGAGTCGGTTCGTCCTCGTCACCCCGGCTATAGCGCGCCGGCAGAGCGGCGGGCACCGTGCGCAGCGGAGTCGCGTAGGTGGCGAAGCGGTAGCAGATCACCTCGGCGGGGCTGTCAGCCCGCGAGCTGGCTGCGCATCGCTCCCGCGATGATCGCCAGCGTCGGTTCCTCGGCAGGATCGTCGAGAAGCTCCAGTGGTCGACGCTGGTCGAGATCCGCGCGCGGCCAGCCGAACCAGTCGATGGTCCCGGCCGGGGTGAGCACGAAGCGCAGCTGGTTTACGACCCGCGCGACCACGCGGACCTTGCGCGCGTCGTCGCCTTCGGGTTGGACTGCCTCGCTCTCCGAGAGCCAGCGCTGCAGCTGGCGAGCGCTGACCCCGAGCAGGTCGGCGAGCGTCGGCTGAGAGACCTCGGTACGCGCGGCGAGCCACTGCATGATCTGCTTCGGGGTGCGCTCGTCGCTCACCGGTTCGCGCTCTGCGATTGCCGCCAGCGACTGGCGGATGCTTTCCAGCGCAACGCGCAGCTGATCGCGCGCAGCAGACGAGTCCGGATCCGTGAGCGCTCGCAGCGCGCTCACGGCCGAGTGGAGGACGATGACCGCGTGGTGAGGGTCGATGGCTTCCCAGCGCTGCAGGTTGGTCTGATCGACGCCCGCGGCGAGCTCTCGGACGGCGTCGGCGATGTCGGCGGGGATCGCCCGCTCCCCTGCGAGCCGATCGTTCAACCGCTGAATCTCGCTTGCCGCCGCTTCCGGCTGGGAGAGATCAGCGATGGCGTCGAGAACGGCGCTCACTTGGGAATCTCTTGGTATTCACTCGTATGTCTCCCGGCATCGTCGTAGAGATGTCGTAATAGTACGTCTTCTAGACGACTTGCGCAAGCACCGTAAAGCGGGTACGCGCTCCTCGTCAGGTCGAGGCAGTAGCGCTCGAAGAGGCGCCGATGAAGCGGGAGGCACGGAGCGACACGTTTCTGCGCTCGGGCCGCATCGGCCGCCCCCGTGACAGAGGCGGCGGCGAAGATGGCGCGGATCGTCCGTGCGAGATCGACGCGTGCGGGCTCGTAGTCCATGTCGAGTTCGGCTGCGTGCTCGATGAGCAGTCGCTGGAGAACAGTGAGGTACTGCTCGGCGAAGATCACGAGGCGTCGGCCTCGTGCCGTCTGAGCACCCGCTCGATCGCCTCGGCGAGTCCGGGCACCTCCCAGCGCCGAACGAGTGCCAGCTGCGCCTCTGCATCTTCCCGGACGTGGGTGAGAGCGGCGGCGAGCCGAGCGACAAGGAGGAACGAGCGCTCGAACGGGAGAAGCCGAACGAGGTCGACCAGTTGCTCGAGCGTCGATACGTCGAGCCCAAGCTCCTCCTCGTTCAGCGCACCGGCGAGCTGGTCTGCAGACGTCGGCAGTGCGTCGACGACGGCTAACGGCGCCGGTTCCCCGCGAAGCTCTGCTGGGATGCGCGCCGCCTCGTCGCCTTCGGCTCCGGCGATGCGATCAGGGACGCTGCTCGGGACAAGCAACCCGGAGGGAAGCTACGACCAAACGGGGCAGCGGAGGAACGTTGCCTAACACGGTCGCAGTCGTGACCGCTTCGCGGCAAGAACGCCGAGCTGCAGCGGTTCACGATTCCGCGTCCTTGTACGCGGCAGCCAATGTCTGTCGCACTCGGCATGGACGTGCACGTTTGCTGCGAAGACGAGGGCACTGCCGTGCGCCGTCGAGGGAGATCCAACTGCGGCTTGTTGCATCTGGCTGGCGGAAGACCTCCGGCCGTGTTGACCGGCACCAGAGTTGCGGGGATTACCGGTTACAGCCGGCGTCGTGCGGCGATTCCCGCGCGGGATTTGTGCGGGATGGAAAAGAGGCCGGCGGTCGCCAGCCTCTCGGCGGGCAACATAACATGCCAATTTACAGGGTCTTTGCGGGAGAAAAACGGGAGCGACGGGACTCGAACCCGCGACCTCCGGCGTGACAGGCCGGTCTTGCCGCTTCCGGGCTGGGCGGGAATAGGCGGGGATTACCCGCGCGAGCAGCGCTTTTCGACCGTGGTGTTGCGGGAATCAGCGGGCGTCGGCGGGAGGTTCCGGCGACCTCCCGCGGGATCTGCGCGGGATGGTGTGTTGCCGCGCCTAGCAACGAGCGGGATGAGTGCGCGAGATGCTCGTCGCGGTGGGATATCATTGGACCCGATGATCGAGCCAGTCGCGCTCGAACGGAGCTCCCGGTCGGCGACGCCGAGAAGCTCGCGGTAGACACCGCTCGTCGGGCGTCAGGGCGCTCGGTTAGGGAGCGGAAGGCGATGGGACGCAGGCCTCGGTCGCGCGTATCCGCACCCGGCCTGCTCGACGATGAACCGGTCTCGTTCACACGTCTAGTGGTACTGGTGTACGACCGCGTGGCCGCGGCCGCGCTGGATCATGTACCGGTTGACCGGGTACGCGACGACGCCGGCGATCAGGAGCGCGACCGTGAGGCTGCCCCAGAAGAGGAAGTTGTCCAGGTGGGCGTCCATCGCGCCCGGAATGAGGAGCATGATCGCGTTGTCGACGATCTCCATGATTGCGATCGAGATCGTGTCGGCGGCGAGGGCGACCGGGATCGCAGCGGCGAGGGCGATTCCGCTGCGCAGCAGTGGGATCATCGTCAGCGAGTAGCCGAAGAAGAAGGCAAGGACAACCGCGAGCGCGATTGTCTGGAAGTCGCCCCACCCGAGCGCTGTTCCGATGATCATGCCGAGCACCTCGCCGATGGCGCAGCCGGTCAGGCAGTGGACGGTTGCCGAGAAGGCGACACGGTTGATCGACTGCGCCGCGTGAACTCCGTGGGCGCTGATGGCTCTACCCTCCCCTTCCATGGAGCTTCCCCCCGCGGAGCGCTTCGG
>JANDLU010000037.1 GCA_024330215.1 Candidatus Gaiellasilicea maunaloa | reverse complement strand
TGGTAGCGCAACTCGGGCGCTGGAGAGCACCCGTCGAGCGCACGCTGGAGCCGTGCCCGACTGACCAAAGATGGGACAAGGCGGAGCCGAGCGCGGCCGGCGGCGTCAGCGCACGGAGATGCGGTTCGGCGGCCAGTAGGTCCCGAACACCTTGCCGATCAGGTTCTCGCGCGGCACCGTCCCCCACTCGCGCGAGTCGCACGACTGACTTCGGTTGTCGCCCATCATGAAGTACTCGCCCTGCGGGATCGTGAACGTCTCCGGTCCCCGCGAGTCGCGCCGACCGCGCTCGAGATACGGCTCGGACAGCCGCCTGCCGTCGACGTAGACGAAGCTGAAGCCCCCTTCGGTTCTCAGCTCGAGCCGCTCGCCGGGAAGGCCGATCAGCCGTTTCACGAAGGTGCCGCCGGCGCCGCAGCGGACCTGGGCTGCCGGCGGTGTCTCGAAGACGACGACCTCGCCTCGCTCGGGATCGCGGAAGAGATAGATCAGCCGGTTTGCGAGCACCCGGTCCGAGAAGCGCGCCTCGCAGCCGCTCGCCGGCCGCGCGCAATGCAGGGTCGGCTCCATCGACGAGGACGGGATCCGGTAGGGATTGACTACCCACGCCTTGATCGCGAGCACGATCGCGATCGCGCCGACGATCGTGACGACCCAGTCGATCGTGACACGCCAGCCGTGCGGCAGGTGGCGCGTGAGCCGATCGACGGGGTTCCGCGAATGGAAGCCGCGCTTCTCGACGCGCGGCTGCAAGTTCTCGCCGGCGAGCCAGTCGTCGTAACGGTGTCGGCGCTCGGGATCGGCGAGCGTCTGGTAGGCGATCTGGAGCTCGCGACGGCGATCCTCGTCCCAGGTCGCGCCCGCTGCACGCCGGAAGCCGTCCTCGATCTGGGTCGCCGAGGCGTCCCGCGCAACACCGAGCAGCGTGTAGTAGTCCCTCACGTGACCGCGTTCCGCCCGCGACTCTGGGCGCGGCGCCAGCCGTCGATCCGCGCGTGGTCGCCGGAGAGCAGCACTTCCGGAACCGACCAGCCTCGGAACTCGGCAGGACGGGTGTAGTGCGGATACTCGAGCCCGCCGTCGAGCGCGGTCGAGAAGCTCTCGTTCTCGCCCGAGCCGACCGCGAGCGCTCCGGGCAGCCGCCGCGCGATCGCGTCGAGCAGCACCATCGCCGGCAACTCGCCTCCGGAGAGGACGTAGGGACCAATCGAGATCGCGTCGGAGGCGAGGTGCGTGACGATCCGCTCGTCGAAGCCTTCGAAGCGCGACGAGAGGAGCGTCAGCTGCGGCTCGAGCGCGAGCTCCTCGACGATCGCCTGGGTCAGCGGCCGGCCCTGCGGCGTCAGCGCGACCACACGATGCGAAGGCGATCCGTCGTAGACCGTGTCGAGCGCGGCGGCGACGACGTCCACGCGGAGCACCATGCCGGCGCCACCGCCGTAGGGATCGTCGTCGACCTGGCCGGAGCGCAGCGGCGAGGTGTCGCGATAGTTGAAGAGGCGCAACTCGAGCTCGCCGCCCAGAACGGAAGCGACCGGGCGCTGCTCGGTCATCCACGCGAAGGCGTGCGGAACCTGGGTGAAGACGTCGAGAAGCACGGCCGAGCAGGTTACTCGTCGTCGGCGAAGCCCCGCGCCACGAGGACGCGGCCCGATTCGAGGTCGACGTCGAGCACGCAGGCGGCGACGAGCGGCAGGAGCAGACCCGAATCGAGCTCGAGCGAGTCGTTGGCGGGGCCGTTGTGGACCTCGACGACCGGGCCGAGGGCGCGGCCGCCCTCCTCCTCGACCGCGAGGCCGACGAGCTGGAAGACGTAGTAGGCATCCTCCTCCGGCTCGGGCAGCTCCTCGCGTGGCACCGACAGTGTCGCGCCGCGGGTGACGGCTCGATCGAGCTTGAGCACCGGCCTTCCCCCGGAGCCGCGCTTCGAGCCGACGATCTCCACTTCGGAGCCGTCCACCCAGAGCTTGGCTCCTCGGGCGAACGTCCCCTCCACTTCGCTCGGCTCCTCGACGAAGAACGAGCCGTCGACGCCGTGCGGGCGTCCTACCCGCCCGACCGAGACGACGTCGAGATCATTCAACGATCTCGAGGACCACGCGCCGCCGCGACCTCGCCGAGCTCGCCCGCACGATCGTGCGGAGCGATCGGGCGATCCGGCCCTGGCGGCCGATCACCTTGCCGCGATCCTCGGGCGCGACGTAGAGCTGGAGGATCGTCGCATCGTTCCGCTCGACCTCCTCGACACGCACGGCATCCGGATCGTCGACGAGCTGGCGGGCGAGCCACTCGAGCAGCTCAGCCACCGCGCTCACTCATCCGGCTGCGCCTCGCTTGTCGGAGCTTTCTCGGCGATCTTGATCAGCTTCGCGACCGCGTCCGAGGGTTGGGCGCCCTTGCCGATCCACTCCTGGATCTTCTCCTGGTCGAGCTCGATCGTCGAGGGGTCGGTCTGCGGGTTGTAGCGACCGACGATCTCGATGAACCTGCCGTCGCGCGGGGAGCGCGAGTCGGCCACGACGACCCGGAAGATCGGATTCTTCTTCGAGCCGACTCGCGTCAGCCTGAGCCTTACTGCCATGCCATCTCCTCCACTGCCATTTCCCCCACTTCGTGGAGGAAATGGTTAGAAGAATCCATCTAGCCTCCACCCTATTTGTTCTTCTAACGCTTTCCGGCGAAGCCGGAAAGCGCCTTGCCCTTGCCCATCTGCTTCATCATCTTCTCCATCTGCTTTCGTGCGGTGAGGAGCTTATTCACGTCCTGGATCGTCTGCCCGCTTCCCCGCGCGATCCGGAGTCGCCGGGAGCCGTTGATCAGGTGGGGCATTCGTCGCTCCTGCGGGGTCATCGAGAGCACGATCGCCTCGACGCGGGCGAGCTGGCGCTCATCGATGTCGACGTCCTTGAGCTGGTTTCCGAGCCCCGGGATCAGCTTCAGGACGCCCTGGATCGGCCCCATGTTCTTCAACATCTTCTGCGCCGAGAGAAAATCGTCGAAGGAAAACTGGCCGGCGCGCATCCGCGCCTCCATCGCCTCCTGCTCGTCGTCCTCGACGGCCGCCTCGGCCTTCTCGATCAGCGTCAGCACGTCGCCCATGCCGAGGATCCGCGACGCCATCCGCTCGGGGTAGAAGTACTCGAGCTGGTCGAGCTTCTCGCCCACCGAGACGAGCTTGATCGGCTTGCCGGTGACCGCTTTCACCGAGAGGGCCGCGCCGCCGCGGGCGTCGCCGTCGAGCTTCGTCAGGACGACCCCGTCGAAGGCGATTCGCTCGAAGAAGGACTCTGCGACGTTGACGGCTTCCTGGCCTGTCATCGAGTCGAGGACGAGCAGCACGTTGGTCGGCTTCGCTGCGTTGCGGACGCGCGCGAGCTCCTGCATCAGCTCCTCGTCGATGTGCAGGCGGCCGGCGGTGTCGAGGATGACGACGTCCTGGCCGGCGGTCTGCGCGGCCTGGATCCCGTACTTGACAACCTCGACGGGATCCTGCGTGTCCTTGCGATAGACCGGGATCTGGATCTGACGGCCGAGCTGCTCGAGCTGGTCGATCGCGGCCGGGCGCTGGAGGTCGGCCGCGACGAGCGCGGGCTTCTTGCCGTCCTTGCGCAGGAGCAGGGCGAGCTTGGCCGACGTGGTCGTCTTGCCGGACCCCTGGAGCCCGGCCATCAGGATCACGGTCGGCGGGCGGCCGAACGCGAGCCGCGAGTCGCCGGAGCCCATCAGGCTCGTCAGCTCCTCGTGGACGATCTTCACGACCTGCTGGCCCGGTGTCAGGCTCTTCAGCACGTCCTGACCGGTGGCGCGCTCGCGGACGCCGGCGACGAAGCTCTTGACGACCTCGAAGTTGACGTCCGCCTCGAGCAGCGCGAGCCGGATCTCGCGCATCGCCTTCGAGATCGTGTCCTCGTCGAGGCGGCCCTTGCCGCGGAGATCGCCGAGCGTCGCCTGGAGCTTGTCTGAGAGGGTGTCGAACACGGGCGGACAGTGTAGATACCTCTCAATCGGACCAAGGAGGCAGCATGGCCAGCATCGCCAAGGTGATCACGATCATCGGCAACTCCCCGGACGGCTTCGCGGAGGCGGCTCAGGTCGCGGTCACGGAAGCGTCGAAGACGCTGCGTGGAATCACGGGCGCGGACGTGCTCTCAATGAGCTGCGAGGTCGAGGGCGACAAGATCACGAGCTACCGGACGACCGTCAACATCGCCTTCGCGATCGAGCGGTGAGCCAAGTAACAGTGTGTTGCTCGGCTTGGTTCGTGGGCCCTCGAGAGGATGTCCTGCACGCCGTGGATTTTCGGCGGCGGTCCCAGTAAGGGCCGCCGAGCGAGTCCGGGATCACGAACCGGTGGGCGCTTCCTGCGTGCGTAGTCGTATCGGTGGACGAATGCGGCTGAGCGTCATCGTCGTCGCCGTCATCTTGTGCGCCGGCGGCTGCTCGCTCCGAGGCGTCGAGCCACCGCCGAGCGGCTCGACACTCGAGCGAACCTGGGTCGATCCCGACGGCGACGGGGTGCTCGAGCGCGGGCCCGGCGAGCCGTTCGTCGACCGGACCGAGCTGGCGCCGGCGACCGAGCCCGGCGACGAGCTCGCCGTCTTCGCCCAGCTCACCGACATCCAGATCACCGACGAGGAGTCGCCGGCACGCGTCGAGCTGCTCGACCGGGTCGGCCCGCCGTTCGAGTCGGCGTTCCGGCTCCAGGAGTCGCTGACCGGCCAGGTGCTCGCCGCCTCGCTCCGGTCGGTGGCGGCGCTCCGGCCGCAGGCGCTCGTGCTCACCGGAGATCTCGTCGACAACGCGCAACGGAACGAGCTCGACGCGCTGCTCGAGATCATGCGCGGCGGCACGGTCGATCCCGGCAGCGGCGCGGCCGGGTACGACGGCGTCCAGTCGGCGGCCAATCCCGACCCGTTCTTCTACCGGCCCGATGTCGATCCGCCGCGCGAGCTGGGCCTGTTGCGACGCGCCCAGGCCGCTTTCTCGTCACCTGGGACGCGCGTGCCCTGGTACCCGCTCGTCGGGAACCACGATCTCCTGGTCCAGGGGAACGTCGCGCCGAGCGCGCGGATCCGCGCCGTCGCCACCGGCTCGCAGAAGCTCGTGCGCCTGAACGAGCTTGCGCTGGGGGCCGTTCGCGCGCAGTCGCTGTCGAGAGAGCTCGTCGAAGAGCTGCTCGTCCGCGGGTTGCCGGGGGCGGCCCGACTCGTCTCGCCCGACCCGCGACGGCGTCCGCACGCGGCGCCCGAGGCGGTCGAGCGACTGCGTGCGGCGAGCGCCGCACCCGCCGGCGGCCCGCTGCTCGACTACAGCTTCGACATCGGCGGCTCCGTACGCGGAATCGCGCTCGACACCGTCCGGCGCGACGTAGGAGCGGGCGGCCTCCTCCGGCCCGCGCAGGTGCGCTGGTTGCGTGAGGAGCTGGCGCGGGCCGGTGAGCGTTGGGTCGTCGTCTTCTCCACTACGCGGCTCACCGCGACGGAGGGAGCGGCGCCGGCGCTCGCGGCGCTCGATGCCTCCTCACGCGTCATCGCCGTCGTCTCGGGCGACAAGCACGAGAACCGGATCGAGCCGCGCGCTTCGCGCGGCGGCGGCTACTGGCTGATCGGCACCTCCTCGCTCGTCGACTATCCGCAGCAGGGCCGAGCGTTCCGCCTCCGGCGCACAGCCGACGGCAGGGTCGTCCTCGAGACCTGGCTCTTCGATCACGCACCGACGCCGCTCGCCGAGATCTCACGCCGGCTCGCGTTTCTCGACCACCAGGGCGGCCGGCCGCGTGGTCTCGCCGGGGCCCGCAGCGACAGGAACGCCCGCCTCTATCGGTAGGCCGGAGGCTCGCGGTCGGCTCTCCGGCGGGGGTACTCGACCCTTCGGGTTCGAGGCCGACCGCCGGACGATCCGCCCCAGCGGGTGACTCCTTGCGGTCGGTCCGGTGCCGCCGGGACCCGCTGCGGGGAGCCACCCTCCTGGCGGCACCCGCCGCGGGCACGCCCTGGCACCACCCGGCCAGCGCCCTTCACAACCAGGTGGCAGCACGCGCGCTCGCCCGGCTCGACCGACGTGCGGCAGACTCCCGCGTGGTGTTCACGCACGCATACCCGACTGTGGCGCACGAGCGGGCGGCCCAGGAGATCACCCGGTTCTTCGCCTCGCGGAAAGCATCGACCGCGGTGTTGCTTGTGAATTCGTGCGCGCGCGGCAAAGCAACGGTAGACAGCTGTCTCGACATCCAAGTGATCGCGCCCTCGGCCGCCGTTCCACGGTTGGATGCCGAGTTCTCGCGCTTCGCAGCGGAAAGCGACGCGATCGCGGAACTTCATCGCGCCGGCCGATTCTCGGATCTGCACCTCGACGTGATCGATGGGACGTTCGTCCCGGGTCTCATCGACGAGGAGGGAATCGACGACTTGGAGGTGGGAGTCGGCAACCTCTTGGTGTACTCCGTGCCGCTCTTTGTTCGCGGCGATCAGCTCGAGCAGCTTCGTGCCGAGTGGCTGCCCTATTACGGCGACGCGCTCCGGAGCGAGAGGCTCGAAGCGACTCGCTGGTTCATCCTGGACAACAACCTGGCGCGGATCCCCTGGTTTCTCGACCGGCACCTGTATTTCCAGGCGTTCGACCGCTTCCACCGAGCTTTTCCAGGGGTTTCTCCTCGGCATCCACATCGCGCGGCGTACCTACCCAATCGCATACAACAAATGGATCCGAGAGCAAATCGTCGACAACCTCGGACGCCCTGACGTTTACGAACAAATGCCGACGCTGTTCGAGCTTCATCCGTTCGAGAGCCGAGTCCTGGAGACGAAGGCGGAAGATCTAAGACGCCTCGTCGCGGCGTATCTCGTCGCCGACTAGAACATGGCGCAGCCGAGGTTGGCGCGAGCAGCAGAACCGCTCGCGCCAACCAAGCTAGCGCTGGACGATGCGGTGAACTTCGAGGTATTCGATCGACGGCGGTCGCCCGCCGAAGCCTGCTTCGTCACGGGCAGCGGCGACCTTCTCGCCCCAGGCCTCGGCTTGTTCGCGCGAATCCCAGACTTCAAAGATCCGTACCTTGCCATCTTCGCCGATGGCACCTACATGAAATGAACCTCCGGGCGGCGGCGTGTCACCGACCCCCAGGCGCTCCCTCATCTGGTCGTACTCCTCAGCCGTTATCTGCGTCTCGATGATCCGTGCGATCGCCACCAGGGCCTCCTCGATTGACGAGAGGACACTACTCCTCTTCACCGGCTCTGCTGCCCGGCGCCGCCGAATCGCGCCGTTCGGGGAACTGTCCCCGGACGTGTCCGCAGCGGCCACGGCCAAAAAGGACACCCCGGCGGCCGCGCATCGCCGCTCGGATCCCGCTGATCAGTCCTCCCTGAGCCCGGCCACGATCGGCCGCCGCACGGCTGTCCGCGCCACCCACGCGGCCGCGAGAAGCCCGAGCACGGCGAGCCCGAGCGTAACGATGGCCGCGTCCCGCGCACCTGCGAGGAGCGGGAGCGAGACGTACGATGCAGCGAGCCCGGAGGCGGCCGGGCCGACGACGAGACGCTCCAGCACGATCCCGGCGAGCGCACCGAAGGCAGCGACGAGGAACGCCGAGCCGGCGAGCACGGCCGCGACCTGGCTCCGCGCAGCACCGATCGTCTGGAGGACTGCGACCGCCCGCCGCCGCTCCTGCGCGGTCAGCGCGAGTGTCTGGACGAGGACGTAGAGGCAGACAAGGCCGATCACACCCGCCAGGCTGCGCAGGAGTGCCGCGAGCACGTCGAGGAAGCCGCCGTTCTGGACGGTCACACCGCCGACCGGCTCGGCGAAGAAGCCGGCGGCTCGCAGCTCCGCAGCGACGCTGTCCTTCGTCGCCCCCCGCTCGAGCAGGACCGCGATCCGGGGTGTCAGGAAGGGCTCGGCGCGGCGCAGGCGCATCGCCCCTACGTAGGCGATCCGACCCTCGTTCTCGAGCGCGCGGACGACGCCGCTCACCCGGTAGCGGACCTCGCGGCCGGACGGAAGCTGAACCGCCAGCGTCGCGCCCGGGCTGAGATTGAGCGCCTGTGCGAGTCCGAGCCCGACCTCCACCTCCGCTTCGCCGTCGAGCCGCCGCCCACTCGCGAGCGGCGGGGCCTCGAACCGGGTGTGGTCGCCGTCGAAGCCGACGACGGTGAACGACTCGCCGAGCGCGAACGAGTCCGCAGCGGCGACCTCGTAGCGCGCTGCCGCGCCCGCCACTCCGGGCAGCCGTCCGATCTCCGCGGCGGCGCCCGCCGGTGCCGTCACCGCGAGCCGGTAGCGCTTACCGACGGTCTCCGGATCGCTCTCGAGACGCTGCAGGAGCGCGGCGAGGGCGAGGATCAGCAGGACGACCGAGGCGGCTGCCGCGAGGACCGCGATCGTCGCAGCGGTGCGCGCAGGTCGGGAGAGCGCGAGCCGCACGCCCAACCTCAGTGTGGGTGACACGAGCGTCCCGCGACCCAGCCTGGCCCGGCCGGGCACGTGGACGACGTCGGCGCCGGCGAGCGTCTCGACGGGCGGACGCGACGCCGCCCGCCAGGCGGGCCAGGCCGCCGTTACCGCAACGATCGCGACGAGACCGACAAGGCAACCGAGGAGTGGCCAAGCGATCGCGATCCCCGGCCCGAGCTCGTTCAGGGCCTCGAGCAACCGCTCCGTCGGCGTGCCTACGGCGAGCGCGCCGGCGGCCAGGCCGAGCGCTCCAGCCGGCAGCGCGACGAGCGCCGCCTCGAGCGCGTACCCGGCAGCGACCGCGCGGGGCGTCGCGCCCAGCGTGCGGAGAACGCCGATCGACGCGAGCCGGCGCTGCACGTCCGCCGCCGCCGAGGCCGCGAGCATGACGACGGCCGCTCCCACCGCGACGAGCGAGAATGCGACGAGAAGCGCGATCACGATCCCGGCGGCCTGGCCGATCAGCGAGCGGATCCCCTCCCGCGTCACGAACCTGAGCTCCGCGATCCCGAAGCTCGCGACGCGCGCCTGCGCGAGCGTGACGTCGAGGAGCGCCGGGTTCTGCACCCAGACGAGCGCGATGTTGACGGCGCCCGGCCGCTCGCCCATGAAGTCGCGGACGTCTTCGTAGTGCGCGTACAGCCTCGGGCCGTTCGCGAGCGGGAACGCGACGCTGTCCGGTGTGACTGCGACGCCGACGACTCGCAGCGTCGCGTCCGAGCGGAACTCGTGCAGGCCGACCGTGTCGCCGAGCCGAACGCCCCACTCCCGCTCGAGCCCGCGCTCGAGCACGACCTCGCCTCGAGCTCGTACGTCTCGGCCGGCCACGATCGCGTAGCCGCGCCGGCCCTCGCGGACTCCCTGCACCTTCGCGTGTCGCGTGTAGTTGCCTTCGCTGAAGACCTCGACGCCGCCGTCCTCGAGGCGGAACGAGACCTCGCGCACGTTGGGGAGCGCGAGCACGCGCGGCCGGACGTCGTCCACCGGCGCCTCGTCGAACTGCGCGATCGCGTCGGGCAGCCCGGCGCGGTCCGCGGCGCGATCGAAGCCGGTGCCGAGGCTGTACGCGACGGTCGTCGCGGCGCCGAGCATCGCGGCGGCGGCTGCGATCCCGCCGGCCGCCAGGAGCGCTCGCGCGCGTCGCCGCCTCAGGCGGGCGAGGGAAATCCGGAGCAGAGAGGTCACGCCGGCCGCCCGTCGCGCAGCTCGATCACGCGATCGGCCAGCGCGGTCGCCTCGACGTCGTGCGTGACGAGCACGACCGCCCGGGGTCCAGCGGCGATCCGACGAAGCAGGCCGAGCACGATCGCAGCGGACTCCGCGTCGAGATTGCCGGTCGGCTCGTCGGCGAGCACGAGCGCCGGGTCGTTCACGAGCGCGCGCGCAATCGCGAGCCTCTGTTGCTCGCCGCCGGAGAGCGTGTCGGGAAGGCGCGCCGCCGCCTCCCCGAGCTCGAGCGACTCGATCAGGCTGCGGGCGCGGGCCGCCGCCCGCGTACCGTCTCCAGCCAGCCGCCCCGGCAGGATCACGTTCTCGAAACCGCTCAGCTCGGGCAGCAGGTGAAACGACTGGAAGACGAAGCCGACCTGGTGGCGGCGCAGCTCGGTCAGGCCTGCCTGGGACAGGCTCTCGATGCGCACGCCGTTGACCGTGATCGACCCTGCGTCCGCCCGGTCGAGGCCGCCGAGGAGGTGCAGCAGCGTCGACTTGCCAGAGCCGGAGCGACCGACGACGGCGAGGAGCTCGCCCGGTGCGACGTCGAGATCGACCTCGTCCAGGACACGCCGTGCAGCGCGCCCCGACCCATACGACTTGACGAGGCCCCTCGCGGAGACGAGCGGCGCGGAGACGACCGGCGCGCGACCGGCGTTGGCTCCGAGGTCGCCGGTCATCGCGGCCAGCGTAGCCGTGCCCTAGCTCGATCTCGCGCGCTCGGAGCCGTGATCTGGCGTGTCTACTCGGGATACGAGCCGAAGACGACGAGCCGTCGCGTCATCGCGCGAACCTCGGCGAGCGTCGCGTGCACCTCGTCGTCGAGCGGATGCCCGGCGAGGACGGCGTCGAAGCGATAGCGCCACGCCGACTGCGGGATCGGTCGGGAGACGAGCTGGAGCAGGTCGATGCCGTGGCGCGCGAACGGCCCGAGCGCGCGGTGCAGGGCGCCGGGCCGGTGGTCGGTGACGAACGAGAAGGCGGTGCGGAAGGAGATGCCGTTCCTGTCGACGCGCGTCCAGGTCGCGATCGAGACAAAGCGCGTAAGAGCCTCCGGGTGGTCGCCGACGTCAGCCTCGAGAACGGTGAGGCGGTACAGCTCGGCCGCCCGGTCGCTCGCGATCGCCGCCTCTCTGTCAGCCCCGCTTTCAGCCACGTGCTTCGCGGCCTCCACCGTCGTCGGCATCGCGATCACCGTCGCGTTCGGCAGCCGCGCAAGCAGCTCCCGGCACTGGTCGAGCGCCACCGGGTGCGAGTAGACGACCCGCACGTCGTCCATGGCGAGCTCCTTCGCCGCGAGCAGGAGGTGCCGGATCGGCAGCACGACCTGGCCCACGATCGAGAGCGGCGAATCCCAGAGGAGATCGTGCGTCTCGTTGACGGGCCCGACGAGCGAGCTCTCGATCGGCAGCACGCCGTACTCGACCTCGCGCGCGGAGACGGCGTCGGCAACCGCCCGGAACGACGGGAGCGGCAGCGGCTCCTCGTCGGGGAAGAGGGCGGCGCAAGCGGCGGCGCTGTGCGCGCCCTCGCGCCCCGGATAGGCGATCAAGGCAGCGCCACCGCTTCAGAGCGTAGAGCATCGGTGTCCCGAAGCCCCGACCGCGGCAGTGGCGGCCCGACGTTCGCAACTGGGCGCGCGCGGCCCGCGGCCTGGAGGGCGCGGCGATAAGCGGCGACGACGGTGGGGCCGCTCGCCATCACCTCGCCCGTGGAGCGCATCTCGATTCCCCGATCGGCTGCGCCCGCGAACCGCTCGGCGGGAAAGATCGCCTCCTTCGCCCAGGCGCGTTCGGGGACGGCGCGCTCGGGCAGGCCGAGCTCATCGAGTGAGGCTCCGAGCAGGAGCCGGCAGGCGTGGTCGACGAGCGGCACGCCCGTCGCCTTCGAGACGAACGGGACCGTCCTCGAGGCGCGTGGGTTCGCCTCGAGCACGTAGAGCCGACCCTCGTCGAGCGCGAGCTGGAGGTTGAGCAGGCCGCGGGCGCCGAGCCCGGCGGCGAGCCTGCCGGCCAGCGTGCGGATCTCCGCCTCCAGCGCCTGCGTGATCGACGGTGCAGGAAGGACGCACGCCGAGTCGCCGGAATGGACGCCCGCCCGCTCGACGTGCTCGACGATCGCCGCTACCCAGGCGTCGCTCCCGTCGCAGAGGATGTCGACGTCGAGCTCGAGCGCGCCCTCGAGGAAGCGATCGACGAGCGCGGGACCAGCGAGCTCGAGCTCCTCGGGGCCGCGCGCGACCCGCATCCCGGTTCCGCCGATCACGTACGAGGGACGGACGAGCACCGGGTAGCCGAGCTCCGCCGCGACGGTGCGCGCCTCGGCCGTCGTGGACGCGGTCGCCCATTCGGGCGCGCGCAGGCCGAGCTCTCCGAGCAGCGCCCCGAAGCGGCCGCGGTCCTCGGCCGCCTCGATCGCGGTCAGCGGCTCGCCGAGCAGCGGCACGCCTTCCGCCGCGAGCTCGGCCGCGAGCCCGAGCGGGGTCTGGCCGCCGAGCGAGACAACGACGCCGAGCGGCCGCTCGAGCTCGACCACGTCGAGCACCCGCTCGAGCGTCACCGGCTCGAGATAGAGGCGGTCGCACGTGTCGTAGTCGGTGGAGACCGTTTCCGGGTTCGAGTTGACGAGGACGACCTCGTGGCCGAGCCGCCGGAATGCCTGCGCGGCCCGCACGCAGCAGTAGTCGAACTCGATCCCCTGGCCGATCCGGTTCGTCCCGGAGCCGAGGACGACGATCGCCCCGGCTGGAGTCAGGGGTCTAGCCAGAAAGTGGTCGCGGTGGATGGCACGCGACACGTGCCGTGAGGCAAGGACGCAGGGAGCGCCGATACTGGTTGGTATCGGCGCGACTGAGGACGCCGCATCGCGGTGCGGGGCGCCTGCCAGGCGCCCTGATCCACTTTCTGGCCGGGCCCCTTGGTCGTTGTCGCCCTTCTCGTAGGAGAGGTAGTAGTACGGCGTGTGCGCCTCGAACTCGCCCGCACAGGAGTCGACGGCGAGCCGGCCGGGTCGCCCCCGCCGCGAGCGCACCTCGGGCTCGCCGATCCCGAGCAGGCGCGCGATTCGCGCGTCGGGAAGGCCGAAGCGCTTCGCGGCCGCGACGTCGCCGCTTGTGGCGAGCTCCCGCTCAGCGGCTTCGATCGACTCGAGCTCGGCCGCGAAGTAGGGGTGGAGGCCCGGGATCGTCGGCAGCGCGTCGCCTGCCTCGATCCCCTCGAGCGCTTTCAACATCGCCTCCGGGAACGTGCGCCCGAGCCCAAGGGCCTCGCCGACCGCCCGCATCTCCGTCCCGAGCGACGTGTCCGTGCCGGGGAAGCGGGCGAAGTCGAAGCGCGGCGCCTTGACCGCGACGTAGTCGAGCGCAGGCTCGAAGGCGGCACTCGACGAACGCGTGATGTCGTTCGGGAGCTCGTCGAGCGTGTACCCGACCGCGAGCAGCGCTGCGAGCTTCGCGATCGGGAAGCCGGTCGCCTTCGAGGCGAGCGCCGAGGAGCGCGAAACGCGTGGGTTCATCTCGATCAGCGCGAGCTCGCGCGTGTTCGGCTCGTAGGCGAACTGGACGTTGGCGCCGCCCGTCGCGACGCCGATCGCGCGAATGCATGTGAAGGCAGCGTCGCGGAGGCGCTGGAGCTCGCCGTCGGGCAGCGTCTGCTGCGGCGCGACCGTCCACGAGTCGCCGGTGTGGACGCCGACGGGATCGAGGTTCTCGATCGAGCAGACGACGACGCAGTTGCCGGCCGTGTCGGCGACGAGCTCGAGCTCGAACTCCTGCCAGCCCTCGAGCGAGCGCTCGACCAGGACCTGCGAGATCGGACTGCAACGCAATCCGAGCTCCACCTGGCGGTGAAGCTCGGATTGCGTTCTAGCAATACCTCCGCCGCCGCCCCCCAGGGTGAACGACGGGCGGACGACGGCAGGTAGGCCGATCTCGTCGAGATCGGCCAGCGAGGTCACGATCACGCTGTGCGGGACCGGCAAGTCCGCGGCCCGCATCGTCTCGCGGAAGAGCTGCCGATCCTCGGCGCGCCGGATCGCATCCAGGTTCGCACCGATCGGCTCGACGCCGTACTCGGCGAGCACACCCGCCTCCGAGAGCTCGACCGCGAGGTTGAGGGCGGTCTGGCCGCCCAGCGTCGGCAGGAGCGCGTCCGGCCGCTCCCGCGCCACGATCGCAGCGACGGTCGGCAGGTCGAGCGGCTCCAGGTAGGTCGCGTCGGCCCACTCGGGGTCGGTCATGATCGTCGCCGGGTTCGAGTTGACGAGGACGACGCGGTAGCCCTCTTCCCGCAGGACCCGGCACGCCTGGACGCCGGCGTAGTCGAACTCGCAGCCCTGACCGATCCGGATCGGCCCGGAGCCGACGATCAGGATGCTGCGAAGGTCTTTACGTCTCGGCACGTCGTGGCGATCTCGTCGAAGAAGGGTAGGGCGTCGTGCGGGCCGGGCGCCGCCTCGGGGTGGAACTGGAGCGTGGTGAAGTCTTCGCCGGCGAGACCCTCGACCGTGCCGTCGTTGAGCGAGACGTGGCTGACCTCGGCGCCGTCGCCCGGCGCGACCACGAAGCCGTGGTTCTGCACGGTCACGAGGACGCGGCTCGAGCCGGTGACGCGTACCGGATGGTTGGCGCCGCGATGGCCGAAGGGGAGCTTGTAGGTCTCGAGCCCGAGCGCGAGCCCGACGAGCTGGTGCCCGAGGCAGATCCCGAAGAGCGGCACTCGACCGAGCAGGTCGCGCACGGTCTCGACCGGCCCGTCGAGCTGCGCCGGGTCGCCCGGTCCGTTCCCGACGAGAACCGCGGCGGGGTCGAGCTCGAGGACCCGCTCCGCCTCCCACGTTCCCGGGACGACCACCGCCTCGACCCCGGTGTCCACGAGCCGCCGCACGATCGAGCGCTTGCAGCCGTAGTCGAGGACTACCACGCGAGGGCCGGAACCGACGCTGAACGGCTCTTGCACGCACGCCTCGAGTGCGGGCGATCGCGACGCGAGCTCCGGCTCCGCCAGCATCCTCGGCCAGTCGAGGTGCGGCTGCGCGAGCGCCCGCGCCTGCAGCTCCGCGGGAGAAGCGGCGCCGAGCGCGCAGCGCATGGCGCCGTCCTCGCGCAGCCGACGGACGAGCGCGCGCGTGTCGACCTCGTCGAGCGCAACGACGCCGCGTGCGGCGAGCCAGCGCGACCACTCGGGCCGCGCCCGCCGCATCACGATCCCCTCCGTCCAGACCCGCTCCGACTCGAGCAGCGACTCATCGACCCCGTAGTTGCCAACGAGCGGGTAGGCGAACGCGAGCACCTGGCGCGCGTAGCTCGGGTCGGTGACCGCCTGCTCGTAGCCGGCGGGCGCAGTCGTGAAGCACGCCTCCCCCGCCGCGACTCCGGCGGCGCCGACCGAGCGGCCGGGGAAGATCGTGCCGTCTTCGAGGACGAGGAAAGCTGACCGCATTATAGGCATCTGATGTGCATACTACTCAGATGGCGATTCCAACTGCGATCCTCGGCGCCTCCGGCTATGCGGGCCAGGAGACCCTCGACCGCGTACTCGCCCATCCCGACCTCGAGCTGCTCGCGCTCGGCTCCGATTCGCTCGCAGGAAAGCCGGCCGGTGTCCTCGACCCGCGCCTCGGCCCCGCCTGTTCAGAACGGGGCGTGCCGGTCTTCGTCGCGAACGAGGAGGCCCTCGCGGCAGGCGCGGAGCTCGTCTTCTCGTGCCTCGACCACGAGCGCTCCGCAGCTCTCCCCGCCGCGCCCGGCCCGGTCGCGGTCGACCTCTCGGGAGCTCACCGGCTCAAGGACTCGTCGCTCTACCCGACCTGGTACGGCTTCGAGCACCCCGCCCCGGAGACGCTCGGAGACTGGAGCTACGGACTTCCGGAGCTCTTCCCAGCGGCCGGCCCGCTGATCGCGAACCCAGGGTGCTATGCAACCGCCGTCCTGCTCGCGCTCTTCCCGCTCGCGGAGGCGATCGAGCCCGAAGGGGCGATCGTGGACGCGAAGTCGGGTGTCTCCGGGGCCGGCAAGACGCTGCAGGCGAGCTCGCACGCCGGCCACGTACTCGAGAACGTCTCCCCGTACAAGGTCGGCTCGCACCAGCACGCGCCCGAGCTCGAGCAGGCGCTGGGCTACCCGGTCTGCCTCGTTCCGCACGTGCTCCCCGTGCGCCGGGGCCTGATCGTGACCTGCTACGTCAGGCCCGCCGGCGATCTGCGCGGAGCGCTCGAGGCGGCCTATGCCGCCGCGCCGGCGGTGACGGTGCTCCCAGATGGCGTCGCTCCCGAGCTCGCCCGCGTCCAGTGCACCGACGGCGCTGAGATCGGGATCTTCACCGATCGCGCGACCGGGATGGGAATCGTGATCTGCGCGCTCGACAATCTCGGCAAGGGAGCCGCCGGCCAGGCCGTCCAGAACGCGAACCTCGCACTCGGCCTCGAGGAGACCGCCGGCCTGCGGCTCTCGGGAGTGCTCGTATGAGCGTCACTGCGCCGAGGGGCTTTCTCGCCTCGGGGATCCGCGCGGGAATCCGGTGGAACGCAAAGGATTTGGCGCTCGTCCGCTCGGCCGTGCCGGCTGTGGGCGCAGCGATGTTCACAGTCAATCAGGTGCAAGCAGCGCCGGTCATCGTCTCGAAGGCGCATCTCGAGGTCGCCCAGCCGCAGGCGATCGTCGTCAACTCGGGCGTCGCGAACGCGGCGACCGGCGAGCGCGGAGAGCTCGACGCGCTCGCGACCGCGGCCGAGGCGGCGCGGCTTCTCGACCTCGAGGCCGAGGAGGTGCTCGTGCTCTCCACGGGGGTGATCGGCGCGCTCCTGCCGCTCGCGAAGCTGCTGTCGGGTCTCCGTCCGGCCGCCTCCGCCCTCTCCACCGCCGGCAGCTCGGACGCGGCAGAGGCGATCCTGACCACGGACACGCGCACGAAGCAGGCGGCGGTCTCGCTCGACGGCTTCACCGTCGGTGGGATGGCGAAGGGCTCCGGAATGATCCACCCGCGGCTCGCGACGATGCTCGCCGTGATCACGACGGACTATCCGCTCGCGCCGGGCGAGACGCTCGACCTCCTCCGACCCGCAGTGGACATGAGCTTCAACTCGATTACCGTCGACGGTGAGTGCTCGACGAACGACGCCGTCTGCCTGCTGGCGAACGGCGCGAGCGGGATCGAGCGGACGCCGGCGAGCGATCTGGCCTTCGCCCTCGCGCTGGCCCGGGTATGTCGGGACCTCTCGGAGCAGATCGTCGCCGACGGCGAAGGCGCGACGGTGCTCGCCGAGATCGAGGTCTCCGGCGCGGTCGACGACGGCCAGGCGCGGGCGATCGCAGCCCGGATCGCGACCTCGCCACTCGTCAAGACGGCCCTCTTCGGCCACGACGCGAACTGGGGACGCGTTCTCTCGGCCGCCGGCTCGGCCCCGTACAGCGGCGGCTTCGCGACCGTCGACTCGTCGCGCGTCTCGCTCTCGTACAACGGCACCTCCGTGCTGGAGCGGGGAAAGCCGCAGGGCACCGAGCCGGACATCTCGAACGGCAGCTGCCGGATCGAGCTCGATCTCGGACTCGGCGGCGGGAGCGCGAGCTACCTGACGAGCGACCTTTCCTACGAGTACGTGCGGATCAACGCGGACTACCGGACGTGACCACGGTCGTCGTCAAGCTCGGGGGAGCCGTCGCCGGCGACTCCGCCGACGCGATTCTCGCGCTCGCGCAGCGTCACCGCGTGTGCGTCGTGCACGGCGCGGGCCTGCAGATCTCGGCGGAGATGTCGCGGCTGGCAATTCCGCGGGAGTTCGTCGAAGGCAACCGCGTCACGAGTGTCGAGGGTCTCGAGGTCGTGCGTCGTTGCCTGGCCGCGGTGAATGCCGATGTCTGTGCAGCGCTCGGCAAGCTCGCAGTGCCGCTCTTCGGGGACGAGATCTCCCTGCGCGCCACCCCCATGCCGGAGCTCGGACTCGTGGGCGAGGCGCTCCCGAGCCGGCCACAGGCCGTCGTCGACGCGCTCGCGGCAGGAAGAATCCCCGTCGTCTCCCCGCTCGCGTCCGGCCCGCTGAACGTGAATGCCGACGACGCAGCCTCGGCCCTCGCGATCGGGCTCGGCGCCGAGCGGCTCTCTTTCCTCACCGACGTGCCGGGGCTCCTGCTCGGCGGCGCGGTCGCGAGGTCGATCGCCGCGTCGGAGGCCGAGCACCTGCTCGAGACCGGCGTGCTCGTCGGCGGGATCGTTCCGAAGCTGCGCGCCGCGATCGCGGCGGCTCGCGGCGGAGTCGAAGCCGAGATCGGCACGACGGCGGTGGTCGCGTGAGCGCAGTCACCGCCATTCCGGCGCTGCTGCCGACGTACGCGCGGGCGGACGTGACTTTCGTCTCGGGCGAGGGCTGCTGGCTCACGGACACGAACGGTACGCGCTATCTCGACCTGCTCGGTGGGATCGCGGTCGTCTCGCTCGGGCACCTGCATCCGGCGCCGCTCGCGGCCGCGCACGCCCAGCTCGACACGCTCTGGCACACGTCGAACCTGTACGGAACGGAGCCGATGGCACGGCTCGCGGCTCTCCTCTCGGCGCGCTTTGCTGCTGCCAGCGGGCGCGGCTCCCGCGCCTTCTTCTGCAACTCCGGCGCAGAGGCGGTCGAGGCGGCGCTCAAGTGGGCGCGCAAGGCAACCCGCAGGCCGGAGGTCGTCGCGCTCGAGAACTCCTTTCACGGCCGGACGCACGGCGCGCTCGCAGTCACCGGCCAGCCGGCGAAGCGCGCCGCGTGGGAGCCCCTCGCTCCCGTTGCCCGCTTCGCGTGCTTGAACGACATCGCGTCGCTCGCGGCCGCCGTCGGTCCGCAGACGGCGGCGATCCTGATCGAGCCCGTCCAGGGCGAGGGCGGGATCCACCCGGCGAAGGCAGAGTTCCTCGCCGCGGCCCGCTCGCTCGCCGACGAGCACGGCGCGCTCCTCCTCTACGACGAGGTGCAGTGCGGCGTCGGCCGGACCGGAACCTTCTTCGCGTGGGAGCAGAGCGGCGTCGCACCCGACGCGCTCACCCTCGCGAAGGGGCTCGCGAACGGCCTACCGATCGGCGCCCTGCTCGTCGCCGACAGCGCCCCCGAGGGCTTCGCCCCAGGCGATCACGGCAGCACGTTCGGCGGCAACCCCGTCGCCTGCGCGGCGGCCTGCGCCGTGGTGGAGACGATCGACTCCGATCTCCTCGCGCAGGTCTCGGCGAATGGCGCCACGCTCGCGTCCGGACTCGCCGCGCTGCCGGCGGTGGATCTGGTGCGCGGCCGCGGCCTCATGCTCGGCGCCGAGCTCGACCGGCCCGCCGGCCCCGTCTCGGCCGCCGCGCTCGAGGCGGGCTTGCTCGTCGGCACCGCCGGCGAAAGCGTTCTCCGCCTCGTCCCGCCGCTCACCGTCTCTGCCGAGGAGCTCGAGCACGGCCTCGCCATCCTCCAGGAGGTGCTTGCGTGACGCTCCCTGCCGCGCTTGCCGTCGATCTCGGCTGCCGCTCGCTCCTGCGGATGACCGATCTGGCCCCGGCCGAGCTCGAGGCCATCCTCGACCTCACCGACGAGCTGAAGGCAGCGCCGCGGGGCGCCCACCGGCCGCTCGAAGGGAGGACGCTCGGGCTCCTCTTTCGCAAGCACTCGACGCGGACGCGCGTCTCGCTCAGCGTGGCGATCGCCCAGCTCGGCGGAGCGGCCATCGACCTCCCGGGCGACCAGCTCCAGCTCGCCCGGGGCGAGTCGCTCGAGGACACCGCCCGCGTCCTCTCCGGCTACCTCGACGCGATCGCGATCCGCACGTACGAGCACGAGGCGCTGGAGCGGTTCGCGGACATGGCGACGATCCCCGTGCTCAATGCGCTCACGGACGATGCGCACCCGCTCCAGGCGCTGGCGGACGTGCACACGATCAGGGAGCGGCTCGGGAGGGTCGAGGGCGTCACGGTCGCGTGGGTCGGCGACGGGAACAACGTCTGCGTCTCGCTCGCGGAGGCGTGCGAGCTCCTCGGCGCGACGTTCGTCGGCGCGTCGCCGAAGGGCTTCGAGCCACCTGGCATCCCGTTCGTACGCGACCCGCGAGAGGCGGTCGCGGGCGCGGACGTCGTCGTCACCGACGTCTGGGCGAGCATGGGCCAGGAGGCCGAACGCGCGGAGCGGCTGCGGGCCTTCGCCGGGTACGGTGTCGACACGAACCTGCTCGCGCTCGCACATCCCGACGCGATCGTGCTCCACTGCCTCCCCGCGCACCCGGGCGAGGAGATCTCGGCCGACGTCCTCTACGGGCCGCGGAGCGCCGCCTGGGACGCCGCCGAGAACCGGCTGCACACGGCGAAGGCGCTCCTCGCGCTGACGTTGGGCTAGCTGCGCGCGAACTCGCGCTAGGAGCGGCGGAAGCGCTCGATCGTCTCGTGGACGCCGTCGGCGAGCGCCGGCGCACGAAGCGGCCCGAGCGCGCGCTCGAGCGCCGTCGCCTCGAGCTCCGCCGGAAACGGGAGCGGAGACTCGATCCACGAGATCCGACCCTCGACCTCCGGTGCCGCGGCCTCGATCGCGGCTACGACCTCGGCCATCGAGGCAGGTACGCCCGGGAAGTTCGCGACGACGGCGCCCTCGCGTACCGAGGCAGCGCGGTGGAAGGCGACGCCGACGGTGGGCGCGTAGTCGTACTGCGCGTCGCCGCCGTAGGCGATCTCGCAGCCCTCGCCGCGCGCGGCCGCCTCCATGGCGAGCGTCGGCGCGGAGGTCATCCCCTGGTCGCGACCTGGGCCGTAGACGACGTACGGGCGGATTCCGAACGACGGAACGTGACTCTCGGCCCAGTAGAGCCGGGCTGTTTCCTCATTCGTTTGCTTCGTGACCCCGTAGAAGGTCGCCGGGGCGGCGCCGCCGCTCTCGGGCGCCGGCGATGAGTCGTCCGGCCCGTAGACAGCGGCTGAGCTTGCGTAGGCGACGCCCGGAATCCGATTGAGCCGCTGCTTCACGGCTTCGAAGAGGTTGACCGTGCCGACGACGTTGACGCGGGCCCCCAGCGCTGGATCTGCGCGGCAGAACGGCACCTGCAGCGCTGCGAGGTGGACCACTCGCGTGATCCCGTGCTCGTCGAGGACGCGCCCGAGACCGTCGAGGTCGGTGATGTCGCCCTGGATGAGGGTGATGCGCTCCTGCTCGGCCGGAGTCAGGACGAGGTCGAGTCGCTGCGTCCGGTCGCCGAGGTCGAAGCCGAACGCGTCGTCGCCTGCGTCGAGCGCGGCCTTGAGCGTCCAGGCGCCGACGCAACCGAGCGCTCCAGTGACGAGAACGCGCTCGCGGATGGGTGACGCCCTGAGATCGTCCGCCTCGGGGCGCGGGCTGGTGTGTTTGGGGCGCGGGATCGGTCGGACGCCGATGCTGGTGGCATCGGTGTTCGGCCGAGCACGCGAAGCGCACGGCCCGACTGCCTGGCCAACCGGCCGGGCAGCCGGGCCCGGAGCGGCCCAGACGCGCCAGGTCGTGCTCCGAGCGCGCGAGATCAGGGCGTCACGCATCTAGTAGACGGCCCTGCCGCCCGAGATGTCGTACGTGGCGCCCGTCGAGAACGAGCACTCCTCGCTCGCGAGCCAGGCGACGAGCGCCGCCACCTCGTCCACCCGCCCGAGCCGGCCCATCGGGATCCTCTCGATCATGTAGCCGATGTGCTCCTCGGACATCTGCCCGAGGAGGGGCGTCTCGATCACCGCGGGGGCGATGCAGTTGACGAGCACGTTCGTTCCGGCCAGGTCTTTGCCGATCGCCTTCGTCAGCGCGATCACGGCCGCTTTCGACGCCGAGTAGGCGGCGGCCATCGGGTTTCCCTCCTTGCCGGCGATCGAGGCGATGTTGACGATCCGCCCGTAGTCCCGGTCGGTCATGCCCGGGATCACGGCACGGTTCGCGAAGAAGACGCCATCCGCGTTGATCGCGAGAACGCGCCGCCACTCGTCGTCGCTGACCTCAACGGTACGGAGCGAGTCGCCGGTGATCCCGGCCGAGCAGACGAGGACGTCGATCGGCCCGAGCTCTGCCTCGGCACGTGAGACGGCTGCGTCGATCTCCTCCGAGCGACGGACGTCTGCGGTGAGCGTGAGCACGCCGTCCGGCCCGCCCGGAGCGAGGTCGAGCGTCGCGACCTTCGCGCCCTCGCGGAGGAGCCGCCCGGCGACGCCGGCGCCGATCCCGCTCGAGCCGCCCGTGATCAGGGCAACACGTCCATCGAACCGATCGCTCATCCGCCTACCAGTCCCCGACGCTGCCGTCGGCGTAGAAGACGCGCTGGAGGAGCTCGGGCTCGAACGGGTGCGCCTTGACGACACCGAGGTCGATCTCGACGCCGAGCCCCGGCGCGTCGCTCTCGAAGACCCTCATTCCGTCCTGCTCGATCCGGTGCGAGTTCATCATCACCTCGTCGCGCCAGGGGACGTCCGAGGTGACCGCCTCGCAGATCACGTACGAGGGGGTCGCGAGCCCGAGCTCGACCGAGGCGGCCGTCGAGACGGGACCTTGCGGGTTGTGCGGCGCGAGCGCCACGCGATAGGTCTCCGCGAGCGCCGCGATCCGCCGCGCCTCGGTGAGCCCGCCGCAATGCGTGATGTCCGGCTGGAGGACACTGCACGCGTTCTTCTCCAGGAGCTCGCGAAAGCCGTGGACGCCGACGAGCCGCTCACCCGTGGCGATCGGGGTCGAGACCGAGCGCTGGATCGCGGCGATGTCGTCCGCTCGCTCGGGCCAGCACGGTTCCTCGAGCCAGTAGAGCCCGAACTGCTCGAGCGCGTGAGCAAAGAGATGACCCATGCGCGGGCTCGGGCGGGCGTGGCAGTCGACCATGAGGTCGATCTCATCTCCAACCGCCTCGCGCATCGCGGCGACGCAGCGCTCGGCGTGGCGGATCGGCGCCAGGCCCTCGAGTGGCATCGTCGGAGGCACGGCCATCGACTTGAACGCGGTGAACCCGCTCTCGACCATCGCGCTCGCGAGCTCGCCGAAGCGCTGCGGCTCGTCGCTCTCGTAGAAATCCTCCATCCGCCCACCGCCGAGGTGCCCGTAGAGACGGACGTAGTCGCGCACCGGCCCGCCCCAGAGCTTGTGGCAGGGAACGCCGTGCACCTTGCCGAGGATGTCCCAGAGGGCGATGTCGATCCCGGACAGGGCGGTGCCGCGGACGATGTCGTTGCCGTGCCAGAAGTGCTGCCGGTACATGATCTGCCAGAGATGCTCGATCCGGGTTGGGTCCTCGCCCACGATCAGCTCCGCGAGATCCTCGACCGCGCCGACGACCGCGCGCGTGTGCCACTCGAGCGTCGCCTCCCCCCAGCCGTGGAGCCCGTCCTCGTCGGTGAGCACCCGCACGAAGACCCAGTTGCGCATCCGCGCGTGGCAGACGTGCGTCTCGACCGCGGCGATCCTCATGCCAGCCCTCGCAGGAGCGCCACGCTCTCCTCGACGACGCGGTCGACCTCGCCGCGGTCGAGGTTCGAGTTCGTGATCCCGTACGCCCAGCGGTAGCGATCCTGGTCGAGCAGCTCGTCCAGCGGAATCCCCTCGAGCAGGTCGAGATCCCTGTCACCAGGGAGGTAACCCGCGTAGTCGTTCGAGCAGCCGAGGACGAACGTGGTCGCGAACGGGCTGCCCGCGCGGATCCGCTGCCCCTGCTCGTTGAAGAGCTCGAACGGGCTCGCAGCGATCGCTGCGTCCCCGATCCGGAGCACCTGCAGCTCCGCGCTGACGGGTGTGTCGATCCGTTCGACCATGTCGGCGTACATCATCAGCGCTCCCTGCTGGTAGCCGAGCGGGAAGTCCTGCGCAGACGTGGCCGTGTGCACGCTCTCCGACCACACCTCGGGAAGCTCCGACACGCCCTGGTCGACGAGCTCGGCGCGCCGCGACTCCAGCTCGTCGAGGCTCCACGGGATCCGGCGTCGGCGAAGCTCGACGACGGTCGAGGTGGCGCCGAGCACGAGCTCGTCAGTCGTCTCGATCGCGGGCAGCGTCTCCAGCACCGCCTTCGCGACCGCGCGGCCGAACTCGTCGCGCGTCTCGAAACTGTGCCGGCGCGCCTCGCGGTTCCCGAACCAGAAGTCCCAGGCGGCGACGTCCCCGGCCGTGCCGGAGAGGAAGACGCACTCGGCTCCCGGCACCTCGGCCTCGACCGCATCGCGCAGCGGACCGGGAAAGTCCGCGTTCCAGAGCATCGTCTCGCCTCCGATCAGCGTCCCGTGGCAGGCGATGCTCGCGACGACGGCGATCGGCGACCCGTCCGCGGCATCGACGCGGAGCACCGGCACGGAGTCGTCGACCGGCTCCTGCCGACGGACGCGGTTGACCGTGATCCCGGGCGCGTGCCCCATCGCCCAGCCCACACGAGCGGGCTTCCGGTTTCGCCAGGCAGAGTAGACAGCCCCGACGAGCTGGTCGGCGACGGCATCGACGTACCGACCGAAGGCCGGCGAGTCGGCGAGTCCAGCGACTGAGGAACCGCGCGAGCTGCTGGGCGCGCTGTGGTTGTGGGAGGCGTTGACGAGCACAGCCTCGGCCGCGATCCCGGTCAGCTCCCGAACGCGCTCGCGCACACCGGCGGTCAGGTCGGCACCTGCGAACACGAGATCGACGGCGACGATCGCGAGCGTCCGGCTGCCGTCGTCCAGGACGACCGCCTGCCCGAGCATCGGGTCGTGGACGCCGGTCGCGAGCCCTGCCCGACCCGACCAGCAGCCGTGCGGCAGCCCCGATGGCGGCGTGATGTCCACGCGAGCGATTCCGGCGAGGAGCGTCACGCGAGCTCCGATCGATCGCCCTCGCGTGCAACGACGACGACGTTGTCGCCCTGCTCGGTGGTCGCGATCGCCCGGACGACGCAGACGACGCCATCGTTCCTCGCGACGATCGGCTCCGGCTCGAGCTCGGGGCGCTCGAGCGAGTGGACCCGGCCGACGACGTCGCCTTCGTCGACGCGCTGACCGAGGTCGACCACTGTCTCGAAGAGGCCGGAGACTGGGGCGAGCAGATAGTTGGACGCCTCCGTTGCCAGCAGCAGCGTCTGCGGCGGGAGCCCGAGCGACTCGCGCGTCTCCACCTCGCCCTCGAGCACGCCGAAGCGGCGGAGAACGTTCGCGAGCCCGCTCCGCGCGAGCCGGTGGATCGCGGCGGTAACATGGCCGCCGCCGCCGAGCTCGGTCGAGACGACGATCTTCCCCTGCCGCTCGGCCTCCCCGACGAGGAGCCCCGTGCCGGCTACGTCGATGTAGACGCAGCACCAGTCGGTGTTCCACGCGAGCATTCCCTCCACCATCTCGCGCCGCTGCGCCGGCTCGTCGACCCAGTGCATCTCGGCCCACGGCAGACAGAGCCCCGTCCGGCCCCCGCTGTGGATGTCGACGACGACGTCCGAGAACGGGATGAGCACCGTCGAGAGGAAGTGCGCGAGCTGCTGGTCGGGCGGACCGGTGGCCGAGCCGGGGAACGAGCGGTTCAAGTTCGCGCCGGACGGCCAGAGGCGTGTGTAGGCGCGCGAGGCCTCGAGCGAGAGGCAGGGGATCACGATCACGCGCCCGTTGACCTGTTCCGGCCGAAGCTCCCGAGCGAGGTTGAGCGCGGCGACCTGGCCCTCCGGCTCGTCGCCGTGGACGCCGCCGAGCACGAGCGCGGTCGGGCCTTCGGCGTGCGCGACGCAGGCGATCGGAATCCACTGAGTCGACCAGCCCGACTGGTTCGAGGAGCGCGGCAGCTGGAGATGCCCGGCTCGCTTTCCGAGCGCGTCGAGATCGATGGTGCAGTTGATCGAGGAGTCGCTCATTCCGCATTGGCGACTCTAGGGAATTGTTGACAATTTCGCTATAGTCCACAATCGCTGCCTGGGAGGCTTCGGCGGCAACCGACCACTCTCTCCGGGAGCGCGCGTGAAGATCACCGACGTCGAGGCCGTCGTCCTGCGACAGGCCGTTCTGAACGAAGGCATCGCGGACGGGAGCCAAGACGATCTCGTCATCCTCGTCTCGACGGACGAGGGAATCACGGGGATCGGCGAGGTGGATTCGGCCCCGGAGGCCGTCCAGGCGCTCGTCCAGCAGCGTGGCTCGCATGCTGTCGCGACGAGCCTGCGCGACGCGCTCGTCGGCGAGAATCCCCTGGACGTCGAGCGCCTCTGGGACAAGATGTACCGCAGCGTCATCTACGTCGGCCGGCGCGGGATCGCGATCCACGCGATCAGCGGCGTCGACATCGCCCTGTGGGACATCAAGGGCAAGGCGCTCGGAAAGCCCGTCTGCGAGCTGCTCGGAACGCCGGTTCGCGACCGGATCCGCGCGTATGCCTCCATGCTGATGCCGGACACGCCCGAGGAGACCGCCGAGCGGGTGAGCGCGCTCAAGGAGCAGCACTTCACTGCGGTCAAGCTCGGCTGGGGCCCGCTCGGCAAGGACGCCGACCGCGACGTCGAGCTTGCCGCAGCCGCGAAGGAGGCGGCCGGCGACGATGTCGAGATCCTGATCGACGCCGGGCTCGGCTATGTCGCCGACGCCGACACCGCGATCCGCGTCGCCCGCGAGCTCGAGGAGCTCGAGATCTACTGGCTCGAGGAGCCGTTCGAGCCCGACGAGTACGAGGCCTACGCGAAGCTGGCCGACGCAGTCGCGATCACCATCGCCGCAGGCGAGCAGGACGCGACCCGCTGGGGCTTCCGCGAGCTGATCGAGCGCGGGCATGTCGACATGATCCAGCCGGACGTGACACGCTGCGGCGGAATCACCGAGACTGTGCGCATCGCCGAGCTCGCCCGCGAGCACGGTGTCGAGACGGTGCTGCACGCATGGAAGAGCGGGATCATCAAGGCCGCCTCGCTGCACGTGAACGCCGTCCTCCCCGACGCTCTCTTCCAGGAGTACTGCGTGGCAGAAACAGAGATCAACACCAAGCTGACGAAGCAGCTCCTCCCGATCGAGGAGGACGGCTGCGTCGCGGTCCCGACCGCACCCGGCCTCGGGATCGAGCTCGACCAGGACGTCTTCGACTCGCTGCGGGTGTCGCATTGAGCGCCGTCTCGTCCGACACCAAGAGCCTTGCCGCCCGCGCTACGGCGGTCATCCCCGGCGGCGTCAACAGCGGCCAGCGCCGCGTCCCCGGCCTCGAGGGGCTCGTCGTCACGGCTACGAGCGGCTCGACCTTTACCGACTCCGAGGGGCACACGTACACGGACTACCACTCCGCCTTCGGCCCTCCGCTCCTCGGGCACAACGATCCGGACGTGGACGGCGCCGTCGTCAACGCCTCGAGCTTGACGGGCGTCGGCGTGACCCGGGTCGAGATCGAGCTCGCCGAGCGGCTCGTCGACGCGGTGCCCTCGCTCGAGAAGGTGCTGCTGACCGCGACGGGAAGCGAGGCCACATTCCATGCGCTCCGGCTCGCCCGCACCGTCACCGGACGCCGTCACGTGATCAAGTTCCAGGGCTGCTACCACGGGTGGCACGACTCGGTCGCGATGAACGTGATCTCGCCCGCCGAGCGCGTCGGCGGCAAGGATCCGCTCTCGCAGGGGATCCTCCCAGAGGTTCTCGACGCGACGATCGTCTGCCGGTTCAACGACGCCGACGACGTCGAGCGGGCGCTGGCCGAGCACGACGTCGCCGCAATCATCCTCGAGCCGATCCCGCACAACATCGGCACCGTCCTCCCCAAGTCCGGCTTCCTCGAGCGGCTGCGCGAGCTGGCGACCAAGCACGGGACGATCCTGATCTTCGACGAAGTGATCACCGGCTTCCGGCACGGGCTCGGCGGTTACCAGGCCGTCGCGGGCGTGACGCCCGATGTGACCACGCTAGGGAAGGCGATGGCGAACGGCTGGCCGGTCTCGGCACTCGGCGGGAAGGCCGAGCTGATGGATCTCTTCTCGACGACACCAGGGCAACCCGCGTTCTTCGCCGGCACCTTCAACGGGCATCCCGCCACGACGGCGGCCGCGCTCGCGACCATCGACAAGCTGCAGCGGGAGCCGGTGCACGAGCACGTCTTCGCGCTCGGCGAGCGTGCCCGGACAGGCCTCACCGCGCTCTACGAGAGGCTTGGGGTCCGTGCGGTCGTGAGCGGCTTCGGCTCCGTCTTCGTCACCTACTTCCTCGAGGGCCCCGTGGAGAGCTACGACGACCTGCTTCGCAACGACGTCGACTTCTTCGTCGGTTACCGGCGCGAGCTGATGAAGGAGGGCAGCTTCGAGCTCCCGCTCAACCTGAAGCGGAGCCATTTCTCGTACGCCCATACCGACGAGGACGTCGACCGGCTGCTCGTGGGTACCGAGGCCGCGGTGACGAGGTACCTGGAGCAGGCGACGTGAGCGCGACTCTCGTCGACTCGCCGGTTACTTGCACGATCGACCTGATGGCGCCCGGTCGTCAGGTCGGCCGCCTCCAGCTGCCGAAGATCACCAACACCGGCGGCTGGGCCTCCAGCTTCGTTCCGATCGCGTGCTTCGCGAACGGGGACGGGCCGACGGTCCTCATCTCCGGGGGTAACCACGGCGACGAGTACGAGGGCCAGATCGCGGCGTTGCGACTGATCCAGGAGCTCGAGCTCGAGGATGTGACCGGCCGGATCGTCGTCATCCCGGTGATCTCGATGGACGCCTCGAAGGCGAACACGCGGATGTGGCCCTCGGGCGCGAACTTCAACCGCTCCTTCCCGGGCCGGCCGGACGGGCCGCCGAACGAGCAGCTCGCCGACTACCTGACACGGGTGCTCTTCCCGCTCGCCGACACCGTGATCGACATGCACTCGGGCGGGCGAACAGCCTGGTTCCTCCCTTGCTCGCACATGCACGTCGTCGACGAGCCGACACAGCGCAAGGGGATGCTCGAAGGCATGCAGGCCTGGAACTCGGACTGGCACTTCCTCTACATCGACGTGAACGGAACCGGGCTCCTGCCGGTCGAGGCCGAGGAGCAGGGAAAGATCGTGATCACGACCGAGCTCGGCGGCGGCGGCCGGGTTCCGGCGCCGGTGCACCAACTCGCCTGGAGCGGGCTGACGAACGTGCTCCGCCATCAGGGTGTCCTCGCGGGCGAAGTCCAGACGCGCGCCTCGCTCGGTCTTCCCGAGGCGGCCATCCTCGACGGCCGCGACCCGGCGAACTACGTGATCTGCGAGGAGGACGGGATCTTCGAGGGCCTGATCGAGCCGGGCGTGACGGTGGCGGCGGGCGAACCTGTCGCGCGGCTCTGGTTCCCGACGACGCCTGAACGGGAGCCCACCGTGCTCCGCGCCCCTCTCGACGGCGTCCTTGCCTGTATCCGTTCGATCCCGGCGACGGAAGCGGGAGACGGCGCCTTCACGCTCGGCCAGCCGATCCGCCCGGACCAGTTGCTCGCCTGAGCAGCGAGCGACTAGCTCGTCGACCTCGGTGAGCGACCGGCGCGCGAATGTCGATTCCGCTCAGGCACGTTCGTCGTTCTAGGGACAAGGCTGACCCCAACCGAGAGAAGGAGCGACGATGAAATACCTGATGCTGGTCTGCTGGGACGCCGAGAGGATGGACGCCCAGTCCGAGCCCGATCCGACAGACACTCTGGGCGAGGAGAGCTTTCCCTGGGTGGACGATCTCCAGGCGAGGGGTATCTGGGTCACCGGCGACCAGCTGGCACCGCCGCGCCGGGCCTGCTCCGTCCGCGTCCGCGACGGGAAGGCGATCGTCACCGACTGGCCGTTCGCCGAGACCTAGAGGCGCCCGTGACGCTGGGCTGAAGTCGACCGATGATGCCGGCAGCGCGACGGAGTTTGCCGTGTTGAAAGAGCCAATCTGAGAGGGATCAGAGTTGACCAAGGAAATGTTCAATCTCTTCAGCGGTGCGACCGATGAGGGGCCGCCGGAGGCGCCGGGGTACCGGTGTCGGGCCGCCCGCGTCGGGTCGAAGCTCGGAGGATCAAGGCTCGGCATGAGCGTCTATGACCTGCCGCCCGGCGAGGCGATCGGCCCTTACCATTTGGAATGGACCGACGAGGAGTGGCTGATCGCCCTCGAGGGCCAGGTGACGATCCGCACCCCCCGAAGGCGAGCGTGGACTCGATCCCGGTGACGTTGTGTGCTTCCTGGCCGGCCCTGAAGGCGCCCACCAAGTACGGAACGCAACCGACGTGCCAGTGCGTGTCGCGATCTTCTCCACGAAGAACGAGTTTGGCATCGTCGAGTACCCCGAGAACGAGAAGGTGGGAATCTGGGCGGGAGAGACGCACTACATGCTCGAACGCCCCACGAAGTAGTCAGCGTCAGGCGACTGCGGGCGTCAGGTGACACGGGCGAAGCGAAGCAACGTTCTGGTCAGCGTTTTGGAATCCCCGACCCGCCGCGAAGTGTGCGCTCGCGACGACCACTCCAAAGCTGTGAGCGTCGCGAGAAGCGCCTCTGAGGACCCGTGGCTGTCAAACTCTGTCGGTAATGCCTGAGGCCCCTCTTCGTGTGAGCAAGAACGGCCTTGTAACTGACGCCGAGGGCTGGTTCATCGTGAACGCGCGCGAGTCGCGCTGGCGTGACGAGGGCCCGCTTGGCGCCTACTGCACCTTTGAGGGCAAGCGACGGTTCCCGCACTTCGGGATCAACATCAGCGTCCTCGAGCCCGGCGAGGCGATCGGGATGTACCACCGAGAACGCGCCCAGGAAGCGTTTCTCGTCCTCGCCGGCGCCTGCTTGTTGATCGTCGAAGGTGAGGAGCGACCACTGGAGATCTGGGATTTCTTCTATTGCCCTCCCGAAACGGAGCACGCGATCGTTGCGACCGGCAAGCAACCCGCGGTCGTCTTGGCCGTCGGTGCCCGCGGCAGAGGCGTCGGCGGCGGCATCGTCTACCCGGTTTCCGACGTTGCGGCGCGGTACGACGCAAGTGTCGAGCGCGAGACGAACAAGTCCACCGAGGCTTACGCAAAGGCGCACGCTGGTCTTCCAAGATCAAAGTGGGTCAAGTACCGCGCAGGTTGGTTGCCGGACTCCGACTGATGCCACCGTGGGTGACCGCCGCTCGGTGCTCCGCTGCGCGAACTTTCCGGGCTGCTGCCCGAGGCTATTCGTCTGCCTCAGCGAGAAGAAGTGTCCGTGCGAAGAGGGCCGGCCCCGCCTCAGGGACGGCTTCGAACTCTCTGATCAGCACCAGTAGGATCCGCGGCGATGGCTACTCGCGATGCCGTCTGTAGCTGCGGCCAACTTCAGCTGACAGCGGAGGGCGATCCGATCCGGATCTCCATGTGCCACTGCCTTGCCTGCCAGCGTCGGACGGGAAGCGCCTTCGGGATCCAGGCACGCTTCACATCCGATCGAGTGCGCGTCGTCGGTCGCCACAGCGACTACATGCGCACCTCCGACGAGGGCGAGGAGAGAACCTTCCATTTCTGCCCCGCCTGCGGCGCGACCGTTTTCTACACGCTTTCGACAGTGCCAGATGTTGTTGCCGTTCCCACCGGCGCATTCGCCGAGCCTAGCTTCCCGCCACCGACAGTCTCGGTCTTCGAGTCTCGACGGCATCCGTGGCTAGCTATGACTGCCACGATGGAACACCACGACTGAAAGCAACCTCGGCGCGCGATGATTCTGGAGCGCCGCGATCGTCTACATCGCTGTACCCCCGAAGCGAGGAAAGGAGCGAGCCCCGTGCCCGGAGTTCCGCATGAGGTAGGTGCGCGTGGTGCCTGCGATCCCGCATGGGCAG
>JANDLU010000036.1 GCA_024330215.1 Candidatus Gaiellasilicea maunaloa | reverse complement strand
ACTGATCACCTGGCGGATGGCAACCACCGAGGTCCAAGCGGGATAGGCTCTTAGCTCGTCGAAGGCGCTTACGGAGTGGCTGAGCCGCTCGCCTAGCGTCGTCATCGTGGAAGCCTCTCGGCCGACCGCCTGCGTTCTGAGGTAGCGCTCGACGAGCTCGGCGAAGGTCATCTGTGCGGGACGGGCGATGTCGCCGCGCATCCGACGCCGCTCGACCTCCTCGTACCATTGGCGTGCCTCGGATCGCGACTTGAAGCCGCTTCGGCGGCAGCGCTTGCCCGTCTCGTCGTACCAGCGGATGCCGTAACCGGTGCTCGTGCGGTAGATCTGGCCTCGCTGTGCTGCGGGCATCGCTCAACCTTCTTCGTGGCTGTTGGGAACGCGAGCGTAGACGGGTGTGGGGCCCCGATGCGCCTCGAGGTAGGCGTCGATCTCGGAGCCGCGGAATCGGAGGACGTTCGAGCTCAGACGGAAGCCGGGTAACTCCCCGGCTCGCCAGCGGCGAAGCACGCTGGGTGTCGAGAGGTGGAGTAGGGTGGCCACTTCGCGCGCCGTTAGCAAGTGATCCGCGTCCATCGATAGAATCATCGCTCGGTAGTCATGATGGGAGCGCGTAGCATATCAGCCACGTCAGACAGTGCGGACTCTCGTGCATGGAAAGCATAGAATCTCGGTCGTGCGGAGCGGCGATTTGATCAGGGAGGCGCGGCTGCGCGCCGGTCTGACGCAGACCGAGCTTGCTGAGAAAACAAAGAAGGATCGGTCGGTGATCGCGCGCTGGGAGCAGGGGGTGGTGGCTCCGAGTGTGGAGACGTTGATCTCGCTGGTGCGGGCCTGCGAATTCGATCTTTCGTTGGAGTTGGTGCGGTACGAGCCGGGGCGGGCGGAGCGGCTGGGGAAGAACCTGATGCTTTCGCCGGAGCGCCGCGTTCAGCGTTATCTGTCTGCGCTAGAGCGGGAGGAGTCGTAGTGGCCGGGGAGGAGGCGAGGTTCGATCCGCTCGGACTGCTGAAGACGCTCGAGAGTCATCGGGTCACGTACATCGTGATCGGGGGTTTCGCTCGGATCGTGCAGGGTGCGGAGGAGCTGACGTATGGGTTGGATGTGGTGCCGCGGATGCGGACCGAGGAAGGCCTGCGCCGGCTCGGGTCGGCGCTGGGCGAGTTGGAGGCGCGCAGGCCGGACGGGAAGCGGTTCTCGTTCGACCAGGAGACGCTCGTCCGCGAGCCGCTGCTGGAGTTGCTGACGGCGAGGGGCGAGCTGAAGCTGGTCGCTCAGCCGGAGGGGACGGGCGGCTACGACGATCTGCGCCGGGCCTCGCGGCGCGAGTACCTGGGCAAGGGGATCAGGGCCGAGATCGCCTCGCCGGCCGACCTGGGGCGGATGCTCGCTGCGCTCGGACGCGAGCAGGATGCGGGCAAGCTGTTCGAGCTGCGGCGGCTGATCGAGCTCGAGCGCGGCTTGGGCATCGGGCTCAGTCTCTGAGCTCGATCAGAGGTCGAGACCCAGCTGTGCCGGCTCGCGCTCGATGGCTGGTGCGCGCTCGCGGCGGGTCGGAGGTGTCGCCGGTTCGAGCGCGGCTCGTGTTCTTACCTCTGCCGTCCGTTCTTGGAGGTGATCCAGCTTCTCGGCCGTCATGCTGAGTGTCTGCCGTTCGCGCCTGGCCCTCGTTTCGAGCGTGTCGCGCCGGGGTCCTCGGATGAAGAAGGGAAGGCGAGCGAGCTGTCGCTCTGCCTCGGCGAGTCGTCGCCGGGCGCCTTCTCGGAGTCGCTCGGTCGCGAGCCGATCCTCTTCGAGGAAACTCAGCTCCGAGCTGGTCGGGTTCGCTCGTTCGAGTACGACCTGTGTTCGTGGTCGGGAGCGGGCGCTCGGCTGACTGTGTGCGAGCGCGAGCCGCTCGGCGTTGGGGGACTCGAGCGCCTGTGCGAAGTGTGAGAGTGAGTCGCGCGGGCCGATCGCGTGCGCGTGTGTCTCCGGCTCGAGCGTCGACTCGGTGAGGTAGAGCCGTGTCTCGGTGCGGGCCCGGGAGAGAGCGACGTAGCCCCATTCCTGCAGCTGCGCTCCTCCGCCGCCGAGGACGAAGGCGCGCTCGACCGTCAGGCCCTGGCTCGCGTGCCCGGTCAGGGCGTAGGCG
Organism: Candidatus Gaiellasilicea maunaloa; assembly: GCA_024330215.1. Lineage (GTDB taxonomy): Bacteria > Actinomycetota > Thermoleophilia > Gaiellales > Gaiellaceae > Gaiellasilicea > Gaiellasilicea maunaloa. The sequence goes on along the minus strand of JANDLU010000036.1, from coordinate 29,248 downwards.
TGCCGGACGTGTCCGGCACCGAGATAGGACGTCGAGAGCGTGACCTGGTCGCCGCGGTCGCTTCGCACACCTAGCTCGCCGTGGTCGACCTGCTCGACCGTGGCGCGGGTGCCGTTGCGGACGCCGAGAGCGACGGAGTTGCGCCGACAGAGGATCCGGTCGCCGACGCGGAACTCATGTCCGGCGGCCGTCAGGCTCTCCTGGCCGAGTCGGCCTTCCGCGTGCATCAGCGCCCGTGCGAGCGTGTTCAGTTCGGCGACGTCGCTGCGGCGGTGGGCGAGCATCAGGTTTCCGGCCGGGTCGGTGCGGGCGTGCTGCCACCAGTCGCCGAGCAGGCGCGTCCGGCTCTCGAGCGGGTCGTTCGAGGCGACCAGGCGGCCGTGGTGGTCGACGAAGGCGAGGTAGTCGCGGCCGAGTCCGTCCCTGACCGCCTGGAGCGCGCGCTGTTCGAGCTCGTCCGGTTGTCGCTGGCTCTCGCTCAGCTCGATCGCGCCGTGGCGTTCGACGATGGCGGCGAAGAGTCCGCCTGCGCCGACCGCGGGTAGTTGCAGGGGATCGCCGATCAGAATCGCCTTCCCGCTGGCCTGCTCGACGAGCGAGAGCAGCGGAGCGAGGACGCGTGTCTCGGCCATCGCCGATTCGTCGACGATGAGCACGCAGCCGTCGGGTAGGCCCTCGCTGCGTTTCGCGTCGGCGAGTAGGCGATGGAGCGTCCGCGCGGGAATGCCGGTTTCGTCCTGGAGTCGCTCGGCTCCGATCCCGGACGGGGCCGTGCCAAGCATCGGCGCGCCCGTCGCGTGGAATGCTTCGGCGAGGGTGTGCGTCGCAGTCGTCTTGCCCACTCCGGCGGGGCCGACGACGCAGACGACCCGCTCCGGGCTCTTCGCGACGGCACGAATCATCGCCTCCTGCTCGGCCGACAGCGGCGCGCCCTTCCTCACTTTCTCGTCGACGATCGCACTGGCCACGCTCGCCACGTGTGCGGAGCATCCGCGCTCGACTAGCTCGAGTGCGCTCCGCTCGATGTCAAGGAGCCCCAGCGTCGAGTAGGTGGCGGGGCGGCCGGGCGCGGGCTCGGTCAGGCGTTGGACGCCGCCGATCGTGAGCAGGCGTTCGCAGAGCTCGCGGACCCGCTCGACCGGGGTACCCTGCGTGTGCGCTTGCGCCCAGGCCATCGCAAGCTGCGGCTCCGAGAAGGAGGTTCGTTTCTCGGTCAGGCCCGCGGGCCCGAGCATCTGCTCGGCCGTGGCGAGCAGTTCGGCCGGGGTCGGCTCGCGATGGGGCGTGCGTCCGATCAGACGTTGCAGCTCGCGGCGGCCGAGGCCGTGTTCGGCAGCCCGCGCGGCCCATTGCTCGCGGAGGCGAGGGAGGTCGACGTTCTCCTTCCGCTCGCGGGTGGCGACGGCGGCGAGTTTGGCGGCATGGAAGCCGTTCATGTTCTGCTCGGCCATCCGTTCGAGGATCTGGGTGCGCCGGCGCGAGAAGGCGTCGATCACAGATCGCGGAACCGCTTTCAGCTCGGCCCAGCCCTTCTCCGGCTTCGCCCACTGGAGGCCGAGGCTGCGCGAGAGTTCGTGGCGGAGCTGGGCTTCGTAGAGGTAGCCGGCGGCGAGCCGGTAGGTCTTCAGGATCGCCTCCCCGTCGAGTGCCCGCCACTCCCCGTCGCTGGGGCTGCGGGCCATGTTCGCGACGATCACGTGCGTGTGCAGGTGCGGATCCTCAGCCCGGCTCGTGCGATGCTGAAAGGCGGCAGCGACGAAACCGCAGCCGTGCTCCCGGACGACCCCGTTCTTTCCTCGCCGCAGGACACAGGCCCCGTCCTCCAGATAGGAGAGCGCCGCCTGCCAGGCCGAGAGGTGCGCCTGCGTGATCGCGAGCCGCGTCTCCTCGTCGCCGAGCGCGTGCAGCAAGCTGACGCTCTTCGGTACCGAGAAGACCAAGTCGAAGCCGGCCACCGGGGCCAAGGTCTTCTGCTCCAGCCAGCGCCGCCCCGTCGCCGCCTCGATCCGCTCCACCGTGATCCGCCGCCTCGGCGGATGGGAGCGGAGTACAGCCGACGTCAACGGATCACGACCGCCGATCAACCGCCCCAGCTGACCCTCCTCGACAATCCCCCTCCAGCTCGAGCGCAACAGCGCCCCGCCCGACCCAGACACCGGGCGACTCACCCCGACCAGCGTAGTAATCGTCCATCCCGGCGGCGACCGAGCGCTCGTAGTAGCTCTCCTGCCCCGGGGTCAGCTTCGCAACACTCAGCACACCTGAAGCATAAACGCATCATCGGATGCATCTGCGTCTCTCCTCACTGACCTGTTGACATGAGTGTCGGCCAACAAAGCAAGTACGTCCAGTCGTGGTCGACGCGGAGACGGCGACGCTCGGCGGGTGAAATCCCCGTCGCACGGGTGACCTGAAGGCTCGCGCCGAGCGGGACCTACCCAGGTCGATGGTGCGTATGGACTATGTGGGACGCCGCGCGAAGGCGACGTCGCGCAGAGGACCGGCGGCTGACACCCAAGAGTTCCGATCCTGGGAGGCGCCGCCGGCCCTCCTCAACGCTACTTCACGACCGGGAGCGGACGCTAGGTTTCTTCTTAACTTGACGTTCGAGCACGGTGGTCGTACTCTTCCGGCGAGTTCCGATCCGCAAGGGGGGTATAGGTCATCCATCCGCGTCAAGATGCGGAGACTGCGGTTTCTCACGTGGGTGTTGAGAGACACCCGGTGCTCCGAGACGTTGTTCGCGCCCCGTCGGGCCGGCACCACTCGCGAGTGCAGCAACCGGCCTCGTCGATTGGGGCCGATGCTCAGGGCGAGTCGCTGTGACGGCGTTGCAGCTTGTCATCGCGCTCGCCCTGTCCTTTGCAAGCGGGGCTTGGCGATGAGCGTCTGGTCATTGAACACGATCGCGCTCTTCCTCGGAACGATGGTCGTTGCGTACCTGGCGCTCGGGCTGCTCTGGCGAGTGGGATCGTGGCAGATTCGACCGGCGGCCTCCCTAACACTGGATGAGGGGCTCCGGCTCGGCTCAGCCGCTCCAGAGATCGCCGCTCACTTGGGCGAGCACGACATGCATCTTTCGTTTGCAGGTCGGCCGACGTTCCTTGTTTTCGGCAGCCGTGCGTGTGAGCCCTGCAAGTCCTTGGTGGTTGCGGCGTCCAAGCATCCGGCTACGCGGCCCATGAGGCGCGTCTACATTGGAGACTCGGAACTCGTCGACGTTGATACGGACTACTTGTACGACTGGGAGTTGTATCGATTTCACGACGAAGCTAAAGCGCGAAATCTCTGGCGCGCGCCGGTGAGTCCGTACTTCTACGCAATTAACGCAGACGGTCGAATCGTTGCTAAGGGAGTTGCGAACCACCCAGACCACCTTGATCGTTTACTCACGTTGGCGCCGTCGGTAGCTCAGATGGCGACTATGTGATTCGAAAGCCGATACAACATTCGTCGCAGAAGCGAAGAGGAGGCAGGATGGAGATTGACGACCGAATTGCTATTAGCTTCAGCCGGGCAGTAACACGGAGAAGGTTCTTGCAGCGATCGATGCGTACGGCGGTCGCGGTGGGTGCCGCCGGATCTGCCGCTCTCGTGGCGCCTGAAACGGCACGCGCCGGAAGTTGCTCTCCCGGAGGTACAACGAGTCAATGGGGCTGTGAGTGCGCGAGTACACAGAGTTGCTCAGGCTGCAGGACTTGCGATGAGTGTGGCTACCGCGGTCGCTGCGATCAGTGGAGTTCGCCCTACTGCTGGTGCTCGCTGACCTGCTCCAGTCCATTCGGGTACCGCTTCTGGTCGTGCTGTGACTGCTGGACGAATGGCGGATCGAGTTGCGGCTGCGGAAGCGCCTGTGGTGGCACCGCGTGCGTAGCGAAGCATGTTCACTACGTTTAGCGCGCTGGTTGCTGCGGTGATTCTGGCGATTGCCGCAGTGGGAAAGCTGTCGAAACCGCGGCAGCTTGCCGGAGTGATTCAGCCCTACGGACTCGTACCCAGATCATTCGCGATGCCGGTGGCGGTAACACTCGTGCTTGGCGAGGCGGTCTTGGTAGTCCTGCTCCCCTCTGGCTTTGCGGGATGGATTGCGTATGGCCTCGCGGCGGCTCTGTTCCTTGCTTTCGCCGCCGTGACCGCGCTCATGCGTCGTCACGGGAACGGCGTCCCCTGCGGCTGCCTCGGCCCAGGCCCCGATCTCCGCTTGGGAGCGCTGTCGATTGGCTTAAATCTTGCGCTCGCCGTTGCGCTCGCGGTGTCAGCCGGCCTCGTCGCTTCCGGCTTCCAGGCGGGTGGCGTCGCCTTTAGCGGCGTTCTGCGAACGTCCGCGATTTCGATCGCGTGCCTCTACTGGCTGACTCTCTACGCAGCTTCCGTGATCAAGGCAGTCAACGAGCGGCTTGCTACTGGCGGAGGCGCTGCATGACCGAGATTGAACTCATTGCCTACGGCACACTCTGGACGCTCCTCGTTCTCCTCGGTGTACTCGTACTCGTCCTCTATCGCCAGCTCGAGAAGGCCTACGCTGCGCGGGCCGAGCAGGCTCCGGCGATCACGGCGGGGTCTCCAGCTCCAGCAATCGAGGTAGTGAGCCCAGCGGGAGTCGAGATTTACAACTTCCCAAAGGTGCGATCACGCGTTCTTGCCACGTTCGTTAGTCCGAGTTGCAACGACTGCAGAAAGCTGCTTCTGCTGCTGCGTGAACACTTTTCTGGGGAGGAGGTTGTCGTCTTTTCCTCCGGCGAGTGGTCGGACGGCTTCAGTGGCGCCGTCGACGGATTTGCGCTGCGCGATTTGGCTCATACCTGGGACGCCGCACGTGTGTACGGGTTGTCGGTCTTCCCGACGACGTTCGCCATCGAAGACGGAAAGGTGATGGGGCACACCACACAGGCATCGCTATCGGCAATTCGAGAACTGCTCGAGGCGCCCAGTTCAGAGACGGTACTCCGAACCGGGAATCAAGGTCGACGCTCGGGCACCGCCACCGACCGACGCGACGGCGTAACCCAGCCGTCCGGATCGGGTGAACCAACGGCATGACCGCGACTCCGGATCTGGCCATTGTCGCGCTGCTCGCTAGTCTCGCTGGTCTCCTGAGCACCGCCAGCGGGTGAGGGGTCAACATGATCGTCGGGATCACCTCCCTCGGTGAGGGTAGGACGCCAATTCGAACCCGTCTCATCCTCTGGCTCGTACACAGCCTCGGAGGACTAGTGGGAGGTACGGCGACGGCGATCGTTGTCGTCCTCGCGAGCGCCCCTTTGCGCGCATTTGTCCCGTACGAGGGGAGGCTAGGGCTCTGCGCCGTCCTGCTGGGCTTTCTACTTCTCGTCGATCTCCGAGTGATTCGGATGACGTCGCGCAGGCGGCAAGTTGCCGCGACATGGACGACGCGGTACGGCAACGGCCGAGCTTATTTCCTTTACGGCGCTTTCCTTGGCGCAGGTGTCGCGACCTACGTTCCGTATGCGATCACCTACGGGATCTTCGCGACAGCGCTGCTCATCCTGCCCCTCGAACTCGCACTGGTTGCCGGTGGGCTGTTTGGTCTTGGGCGGGCACTCGGTATAGGCATTGGAGTCTTGCCGAATCCCATCCCTCAGAACGTATCCCGGGTTCTTTACGGCTTACCCGTCGGTCAGCGCACAGCCTCGTACCTCAGCGTGGCCCTACTCCTCGTGCTCTTCGGAATGGTGGTGGTCTCGACGTGATCACGGATTCGCAACGGAAAAGGAGGAACGCTATGCACCGCCTATCTCATGGTCCAGCAGCCCTGAATCTTCCCGACGGTTGGTCGGGTCGCGTCCTGCTCCGCGATCCCAAGGGCCGAAGCTTCGTACTTCAGGCCGCGAACTTCGAACTGCCAGCACAGGGGCAGGATTGGATGTCGCGTCCCCCGGAGCTGCCAGCCGGACAGCAAGACCGGCTGGCCCAGCTGACCGGAGATGACGTACTCATCAGCCTCGTCCAAGAAGAGGTCGTTGCGTCTCCTGCGGCGTCAACCGCTGAGCTCTCCGACGACGACTTCGTAGTTGGATCACCCCGAGTTCCGGTCGGGGAGGCGCTCGCAACGAAGTCGCTCACGGTCGGCGGCCAGCACTTCATTCTTACCGTCAACTTCGGGCGTATCGCTCCCAGGCCCTCTCTCGTCGATGAAGCGAATATCGTTCTCGGCTCACTTCGCGTCCGGGAATAGGAGCTCGCCCCGGAACAGCGATTATGCGAGGGTGCCCAACCCAATGAGGAGAATCATCTGGTGCAGCCGGCCGCTTGCCAAAGTCGGCGCTTCCGCGACCGTCTTCGTATCCCTGATCATGACGTTGGGATGCGCCGCGAGCGATTCCCAGTCCCGCGCGAGCGGAAGCCAAGACCCGCTCCACCGACCACTCGAGATCCCGCGCTTGGCCAGCGGTGAACCGTGTCCGCGTTCGCCCGGCGGGCGGCCAAACCCTGACATCGCAATCGCGCTCGGATCAGGCCCCGCCTATCCCGTAATGGGGCTTGAAGCAGAGCCACCTGCCCCCGATGGAGTCGTGCCGCTCAGAAAGGAAGATCGACGCGGCGCGATATACTGGCGCAAGACTCTCTGGGCCGTGGATCCGCAATATGACGGGCCGGTTCTCATTCGCGCGCGGCGGATGGACGAACCTCAGCAGATCTTCTTCGCCATCGACGAGCAGAAGCGCCCAGAGCTCGAGTTTCCTCGCGAAGACACCGACTCGTGGCGCTACGGGCCGTCACTCACGCTTCTTCCCGAGCCCGGATGCTACGGCTTCCAGGTCGACGGCACGACCTTCAGCAAAGTGATCGTTTTCGAAGCGGCGCAGCGGTAGCGGCTCGCAGCCATGCCAACTGAGCTCGCGTCCGTCGTATCGCTCACCGTCGTCCACGTTCGGTCTTGACGGTGATCGCCGATTCTCCTGAGATCCGAGGTTCGCGGGTCAAGAGACACTATGGGCTCCTGTGGCCCACTGGTGGCCTAAACGGTCGGGATCACGCGTCGGCAGACTGCGTTCCGGTCCCGTGCGGAGGCGTCTTGTCCCGCTTGATTCAGGGGAATCGACCCTGATTGAGCTCGACATGGCCAGTTCGGATACCAGCTCGACAAGCTGGGGGTCACTGGTTCGAGCCCAGTACCGCCCACTTTTTCGGACGTTGCGCAAACCTCGGGCGCAGCGAGCCTGTAGGTCGGCTGGATCCGTGCTCGGCCGTCGACGCGGATTTCGTCGATCAGGAGTCGGAGAAGCGCCTTGGTCTTCTGCGGCTCGGCCTCGGCCACAACCAGTTCGAGTTGGTCGGCGACCGCAGCGAGATCGGCCGCCGTGGGCGCGGGTTCGGCCTCGTGTGGCGTTGTGAGGGAGAGTTCGGCGTGTTGGGCGTGGAGGTCGTCGAGGCGCGCTTGGAGTCGCGTGAGCCGTTTGGTTGCAGCGTTGGGGTGAGAGGGTGCCTTGCTCGAAGGCTTCGTAGTAGCGCTCGAGCGCTTGCTCGGCGCGGGCGATCTCGGCGGCGATCGAGGCGACCCGCTGCTCGAGCTCGGGTCGCGCTTGTTCTGCGTCGCGCGCTGCTTTGGCGAGTGCGTCGGTGACGAGGTCGCCGTCGCGGTAGACGCGGGCGAGCTGGGCGAGGACGGCTCGCTCGAGCTGCTTGCGGGGGAGCCGGTCGTTGCGGCAGGCTTTAGGCCCGTGTTTCTGGCGGTTGGTGCAGGCGTAGTACTCGTAGCGGCCGCCGTTGCCGCGGGCGGACATCCCGACGTAGGCCTTGCCGCAGTGGCCGCAGCGGATCACGCCGGAGAGGAGGTAGTCGGAGGCGTTGCCGCGGCGTAGCGAGCTGTCCTCGCCGCGCTCGCGGAGGATCGTCTGGGCGCGCGTGAAGGTGAGCTCGTCGATGAGTGGTTCGTGGATCCCGTTGAAGAGCTGGTCGCGCCAGCGGATCTTGCCGCTGTAGGTCGGGTTGGAGACGATCCCGTGCACACCGGGATGCCCCCAGCCCGCTGCGGGCGCCGGGGCTTGCTCGTGACTGAGCTGGTTGGCGATCGCCATCGTTCCCAGCCTGTCGCGCGTGTAGAGCTGGAAGATACGTCGCACGACGGGTGCCTTGACCGGGTCGGGCACGAGCCGTCGCTCGCTGTCGGAGAAGCTGTAGCCGTAGGGTGGGCGGCCGGCGTACCAGCGTCCTTCTTTGGCGCGGCGTTCGATCCCGGCCGTGACGCGGTCGACGATCGTTGCGTGTTCGAACTCGGCGAACACGGCAAGCATCTGCAGCATCATCCGCCCGGCCGCCGAGCCAGTGTCAAACGGCTCGGTCGCCGAGCGCAGCGTGACGCTGTAGGTGTCGAGCTCTTCGGCGAGCTGGGCAAGCTGGCGCACCTTGCGCGAGAGCCGATCAACCCGATAGACGAGCAGCATGTCGACGACTCCGTTGCGGGCGAGCTCGAGCGCGGCCTGCAGTCCGGGCCGGTCGAGCTTCGTGCCGGTGGCGCGGTCTTCTTGGTGGGAGACGACCCGCCACTCCTCCTGGGCCGTGCAAAACGCTTGCAGCCGTTCGCGCTGCGAGTGCAGCGAGGTGGGCTGGTTCTCCTCGTCGGTCGAGATGCGCGTGTAGAGACAGACACGGGTCATGGCCATCGCTCCTCCAAGGACTCGTCGGGGTCGTCCATGGAGCCATCGATCCCGGAGAGACGCAAGTCCCCGTCACGCTCGTGCGGAGGCGGCACAACGAGGGGCTCGGGTGGCCCGGCCGCGCCTTGGCCGTGGTTGCCGAGCGGGGAAAGCCGCCGCCAGAAGTCGGGGCTCTCTTTGTGCCAACATCGCCCGAGCGTCTCCGCGAGGACGACCGGCTCACCGTCTCGGATTGGGAGCGCCGGCAGTGCCTGCCGGCCGCTGTCGAGGTCGAGCCGTTCCCAGACCGCCGCCAGCGCACCCTCTGCTCGTAGCCGAGGCACGGTTGTCGCGAGCAACGGCCAGCGGAAGCCGGTAGCCGGGAAGGTGCTTCGCGCCAGACGCTCGCTGCCGGCAAGCTCGGTGTGCGCCCGGCGGAGCGTCCCAAGCCGCCGCTCGCCCGGCAGCACGATAAGCAGCGCCCGCTCGCCAGCCTCTCCGTGCAGGCGCGCCTCGGCGCGCCGGTAGACGAGCAGCTTCTCGGCCAGCCGCGCCTGCGTCTCGGTGCTCCGGTCCCACTCGAGATAGCACTCGATCACACCGGCCGACGTGACAAGCGTGAAGCCCGTGTCCGGGAGGACTCGCAGCTTGCCATCGAGGCTGAGGCGGCCGGCCGCCTCAGCCGGCGACCACCACGCCCTCACACCGAGGTCGGACGTGGTCAGCGTGGCCGCGACCAGCTCGGTGAGGAACCGGTTCGTCTCAAGCTGATGGGCTAGCTGCGGGTGTGAGCCCCAGTCGTCACGGCGCTGCCAGCCAAGCTGCTTCCGCTCGAGCCCGAGTGTGGCGGCGACGAGGAGCGCGCCTGCTTCGTCGAGCAGCCAGTGCGCCTCCGGCTTCCCCGACCCGAACGGGGCCGCCGGGTAGAAGCGGTCGACGATCCTGTTCCGATAGAGAAACAGCAGCCGATCCTGTGCGCGCCGTCGTGAGCTGAAGAAGAGCAGCTGCAGCTGGGAGGTGGTCAGTATCCGGTGCCGGTAGAGGCAGAGCGCGACCTCCCGGTCGCGCTCTGTCAGATGCCGGACGAGCTCAAAGAGCCGCTCCGCGCTCGCGCGGAACGGCCTCCGGTCTGCTTGTGTTCGTGGATCTGCCCCTTGATGTCGGGGTTTCCGAACCGCGCTCATCCCGCCGCCCGGCACCGATCCGGCCGGTTCTCAGCAAGCGAAGCGACGCCGAGCGAAGCGCCATCGAAAGCGCCACCGCAACCGCCGCTCGAAACGACGACGGTCTTTCGCGACTCTTCCACGAATAGTCCAGCCAGCAGCTCGACAGCCTCGCGACGCTGCGCAACGTCAAGACGGGTCAGCTGTGGGGTAGCGAGCTCAAGCGTTGAAGAGGCTCTAGCCAGTCATCTCGGGGCCGAACGGAGGAGCGGCGGCAGAGAGAGGTCCGTTTCCGAACCCGTATCGAACATCGACTTACGGCGACGCGTCTGCCGGGCCGCTACCGAGGCGCTCTCGGCAGGGGGCCTTCGCGGGTGTCCGGCTCGTAGCTCATCCGACGCTGCGGCAGACTCTCCGCATGTCGTCGTTCCCACGTCTGTTGCCCTCCGATCCCCGGGCGCCACAGCGGTTTGACGAGGAAGCAGCGGGTCTCGGTTCGGCCATACGGGGGACGGTTGCAATCGAGCACGTCGGGAGCACCGCCGTGCCGGGCTTGGCCGGGAAAGGGACGATCGACATCGCGCTCGGTGTCCGAAGCCTCGAGCTCGAGCCATCTGACTTGAGAGCGATGCAAGAACGGGGCTACACGTATGGGGGGACGCACGATCTGCCACAGCACGTCTTCCGTCGTGGCGAACGCGTCCCCTGGGAGTTTCTCGTCCACGTCGTCATTCATGACGGACCGATGTGGCGCGACTACCTCACATTCCGCGACCATCTGCGGGAAAACCCGGAGGACGCAGCCACCTACGCGGTTCTCAAGGCCTCGCTCCTTAACGGTCGCGAGGACTGGTACTCGGGGAGCGACAAGGCCTCATTCATCGTGCCGATCCTCACCTCGCACTCCGCTTTAGTTGTTCCGCGACACCTCCCAGAGCGTCTGGAACCGGAGGGTCCGTTGGAGGAGATTCCGCTTGTGGGCGGTGACGTGAACGAGGTCGTGCGCGTCGGTGACACCGTCCGCCGGCCACCGCAACCCTCAGGTGTGCGAGAGCTGCTCTGCTGGTACGAAACGGTCGGCTTCGATGGTGCACCGCGGTTTCTTGGGTTCGACGACAAGGGCCGCGAGGTGCTGTCGTACGTGGAAGGTGAGCCCGCCTTCGCGCCGGTGCCCTCATCCGACCGGGTCGTCGAAGGGATCGGCAAACTCCTGCGTCGCGCGCATGACGCCCAAGCTGGCTTCCAGCCACGAGCCAACGCGCAGTGGGACACGCATGTCGCGGGCAGCGAACGCGGCGAAATCATCGGTCATCTCGACCTCTTCTGGACGAACGTCATCTTCCGAGATGGCCATCCGTGCGCGTTGATCGATTGGGAACTCGCCGCCCCCACAACCCGAGTCCTCGAGGTCGCTCTCGCCGCGACCTACTGGGTCGGCCTCCGTGCGGACGAACAGCTCATCCCGTGGGGCGTACCGCTCGAGCGGCGTGGTGAACGGCTTCGGCTCCTATGCGACGTATATGGCCTCTCCACCGAACAGCGACGCGTTCTCCTCGACGAACTCATCGCCCAGCGGGAAGGCCGCCTCGCGCGAGCCGACTGGCGCGTCACAGGCCGCGACGAGGTCATCGCAAACCTGCGGTGGCTCATGGAGAATCAGCAAGAGCTCGCCGGATTCCTCGCGTAGTGACGTCTCGCCTGGGCTCTTCAGCGGAGATCGTCGACGAGCAAGTGTCTCCCGAGAGAGGTCGCCTTCAGGTAAGTGGGTTCGACGGGGCCGCTGGTCTGGCTGGATCGGACGCAGCTACTTCTTGCGGCGATTGTAGGGGGACTGGTTGGTCGGCTTGAGGCTAATGCCCTCTTGAGCAGCCCTGCCGCGAACCGCGTCCTCGGTTCGGCCAAGCTTCAGGCCGGCGACGCGCGTCGGCGTGTTCTCTTTGGCGAGCTGCTTGAGCTGCCTCACGTCTCCGGGCGTCCATGGCTTGCCGTGGTTCTTTGGCGTCTTCGGCACGTTCGCTCCTCTGGTCGAACCTCTCTCCAATCTTCACGGTACGCAACGCGTCGGCTACTGAGTTGCGCCGTCAGTGTCGAGCGTCGCGATCGGCTCGCCGGGGGTGTGCCTTACGTCGATCGGCCGCAGCGGCGCGGGGGGATCTCCGTCCCGACGCTGATCGGCCCCGTGTAACTGGGGTTGGCGACAAAGCCGCTTTGCGAGGCGTGTGGACACGCCGCGCCCAACCTCCGCTCGGCATGGTACTCCGTAGCGGCGAACGGCGCGAAGATTCCCACCCCTACGAGTCGCGGTCGGTTGCGGCGTGCCGGTTCGTCAGCGCCGCGACGGTCGCCTTGTTGCAGCCGAGGCCGCCGATCATCAGCATCGTCTGCCGGCGCAGTTGCTGCTTCTTCGGCCTCCGTGAGCAACCGGACGACAAGTCGCCCGTCAGAGGAGCGCGCGGCGATCGAGTTCCTACTCCACGCCTCAAGACGAGGTGGTTCCAAGCACGTGCCCACCAGTCTTCTCCTCACGAGCAGTCCAGTTCGCTCGCCCGTATTCCTACGGACAGCCGGAGAAGAAGGGGTCGGGCGGCCCTCAGGGCCAGCTTTTCGTGCAGCGTCGCTTCGCACCGACCTCGACGCCCTGCAGTTCATAGAGCGGCTCGCCCTCCTTCGGTGCGAACTGCGACCTCGGCTCGCTCTTCGGGTCGGGCAGTGGATAGAACGCGTCACCCCAGACGCCAACCTTCACCCGACGCTGCTCGTAGACCGGCGCAGTCGCGCACGTCTCCGGCGTCGCGACCTACACGACGGTCAAGCTGATGAGCGCGAGGCCACGAAGACGGGAAGCCAGACCTTCATCCAACGGTCGACTCTATTCGTGGGCTTCGTTCGCCCGCCAACACCTCTTCTCCGGCCTCTTCAGGGGTATCTGAGCGAACGAACTCGGCTGCTCCCCAGCGAGGGGGTCGGTGCGGGACGCGCCACCTCAGGCGTCAGGCGTCGAATCGGCGCACCACCGCCGCGAAGACCAAGCGCGCCGAACCGGCGCGTGCTTCGATCCTCCAGCAGCCCTCCGTGGGGAAGCGGAGCGCGCTCGACCAGAACCTTCTGCGCAGCCCAGGCCCAGGGTTCGCGTGATTAGTTCTCGCGCTGAGTCTCGGGGCGGCCCCGTCAAGGCGTCTGCCGGTAATCACAAGTTTCGGCGCGACCTTGAGGCCCCACCAGGGGAACTTCATCTCGAGACTCCCATCCGGGCGAACGTCGGGCGGAAGGATCCGGACGATCCCATCCTCATACACCTGGGTGAACAACCGGCCATTCCCTAGCCATCTCGAGCTTGCCACCTCCCCGCGCGGGCTGATCCCGTTGGGCAGTGCGACATGGCAGATCGCGCCGCTTGGCGTCACGACCGGTGTGCTAGCCGCAGTTGATGCCTGTGCTGCGAACGGAAGAGCCGTGATGGCAACGGCGAGCGTCCGCCAGCCTTTCATGACCGAAAACTGTAGCTGGACGCTCCCTGACGCCGCGATGCCCTAGGCAGTTGCGCCTCGCGCGCGCCTGTTCTAACGAGGATCGAGCGGCCCGGGAACCCTCTGCAGCGGCCACGGCGACTCTCGCTCAACGAGTAAAACGACCGTCTGGGCCACGTCCTCCAGGGACGGGGCCGCTTCGGCCATGTACCTCGCGAGGTACTTGAGCGCCGCCCGGTCGTACTTCGGGTTGCCCTTTTGGGCGTAGCGCCCGAGCAGCGCTCGAGCGTTGCCGAGCCCCATCCGCTCCATTTCGATGGCGGCGAGCTCGGCCATGTAGATGTCGCGGGTGCGGATCGCGCGATCGAAGCGAGCCTGCGGGGGCCGTGCGACGTCACGAGGGAACACGTGTTCGCACGGACGACGCGAGTGATGTAGGGTCGACCGATGGACGAAACCGCGGGTGGTCGGCTCACTGAAAAGGAGCTCGAGGTCGTCGACCACATCGGCAACGCCTACAAGGCGTTCGCGGAGCTCGACATCTACCACCCGGCTGACGATGACGAGTTCGTCTTCCACGTTCATGCGCTCGGCCGGATCGTGCTTGCTCGCGCCGCGTGCCGAGCGCATCCGGAACGCCCTTGGATCAAGGGCCGCGGAGCGCCTAAATAGTCCCCCTGGGTGGGTCAGGGAGCCAGCACCGCATAGTCTGCGTGCGCCATGGACGATGTCGGCTACCCACTCTTTGAGGACAAGTGGCAGGACGAGACTTTCCATGGAGCCCCGCAGTTCATCGAGGGCGCCAAGGCGTTGGGGTGGGATCCGGGCCACGTCCCGAAAGGCGTGGTGTTCGCCTTCGACCACCGCCTACGTCAACGGCTCGACGAGCGGCCAGACGCTCACGAGGCTCCGGAACTGGCACCGGGCAACGCCCGTGTCTATCGCGTCGGCGAGGTCGTGGTGTCGTGCCTTTCGCCGGGTGGAGGGGCGATGGCGACACAGATGGAAAACCTCATCTATCTCGGGGTTCGACGTTTCCTCATCGTTGGTACGTGCGGTTCGATCAATCCTGAGCTGCGGCCCGGTGACACGGTCGTTGCGGACTCCGCCCTTCGCGACGACGGGATCTCGCAGCACTATCTGCCTCCCGGGAGGTACGTCGACGGGTCACCGGAGATCGCGGACTCCCTACACGCCCTCTTGCCACGCGCGCGACGCGGGGCGACGTGGACGATGCCGATTCCATACCGCATCACGAAGCGTGAGCTTGATGCCTATGCAGCCGAGAACGTCCTTAGCGTTGAGATGGAAGTCGCGGCCCTCTTTGCGGTGGCGCAGGCGCGAGATGCTGAGGCAGGCGCCGTCCTCGTAGCAACGGGAGTGACGACAACACGCGAGCGTATTGAGGATTGGCCAGCATCTACTGAGCCGCTCGGCCTCGCGCTGGAAGCCACGTTGACGATCGCGGGCGACTGAGCCTCGGCGCGGGCGCAGCTATCGAGACGGGACGCGGTCGGTCGCCCGCACTGTGCTGACGAGGAGGATTGCGGTGAAGCGGCCTTGCACGTACATCTGAGCTTCGCACTACGCGCGTTCCGAACCGCTGCACGCGTCCCGTGAGTCGGGTCTTGCCTGCGTCGCACCTCACCGGGGTGCGGGCCGGGAAGCAGAGCTCGAACGGTCGCCCGGCTAAACGGGATGGAGACCAGCCGGTGAGGATGACCGCTGCCCGACACGAACTGTAAGGGCTTGCATACGCGGTGTCGTCTCGATGATCAGACCCCACGGTGACCCAGTGCCGCCACCCTCGCCGACGATCTCCCAGCCGAGCCCGTCGCCGTCCCGATCGAGGCCGTATGGATCCTCGCCGCGGACGCGCACCGGACGTTTCGCCTCGTTGATTTGAGCACAGTCGAGATTGGCAGCGCGCGGGAGACATGGCGAGTAGCCGGGCGCACAGGCAGTTAGCTCCGTGCTTCGGGCGCCACCTGACGTGGCGGCAGCCGAGGCTACGATCGCCGCGATCCCCAGGGTCAGAACGAACCGCGGCACGTCCAACGATCGTACGCGGTCACGCCGCCCATGGCGCCGCGGGCGGCTCCCAGAAACGCGGCTTAGAATCTGTGCCCGTGGCGGCACGCAAGATGCACGCCGACGAGGTCGAGACCGATGTGGCGCTCGTTCAGCGCTTGCTCTCAGGGCAGTATCCCCGGTGGGCCGACCTGGAGATCACTCCTGTCGAGTCGTACGGCACCGATCACGACATCTATCGGCTCGGCGAGCAGCTCGTCGTGCGGCTTCCGCGAATCGGGTGGGCAACTGCGCAGGCGGCGAAGGAAGCGGAATGGCTGCCGAGACTCGCGCCGCACCTACCGCTTGCGGTTCCCGTGCAGTTGGCAAAGGGACGCCCGGCTGGGGGCTACCCGTTCGAGTGGTCGGTCTACGAGTGGTTGCCGGGCGAGAACGCCAACGGCACGATCGACGACCTGGAAAAAGCGGCCGTCGATCTCGCGGCGTTCGTGAAAGCACTGCGCCGACTCGACGCGACTGATGCCCCTACCCGTCCGCCTATTGGTCGCGGCGTGCCACTCGTCATCCTTGACGAGCATGTGCGTCGCTCGATCGCACAACTCGGTAAACGGATCGACGGAGAAGCGGCCATCCGCTCGTGGGAGGAGTCACTCGGCGCCCCTGAATCGGATGAGGCGGAGGTCTGGGTGCATGGCGATCTGCTGCCGGGCAACCTGCTCGTCGTTGACGGCCGCCTTTCGGCGGTCATCGATTGGGGCCTCCTGAACGTCGGCGATCCCGCATGCGACCTGCAACCCGCCTGGAACGTGTTCACGGACGACAGTCGATCCCGGTATCGAGCCGAGCTCGAGGTCGACGACGCGTCATGGTTACGTGGACGCGGCTGGGCGCTTTTCCAGGCTGTGATGGCCCTGCCGTACTACTGGGACACTAACCCGGGCATGGTTCGCCAAGCTTCACACGCATTAGCGGAAGTGCTGGCCGACAGCTGATGCCGCCGCGGCGCGTCCGCGTACGTCTCGCTCGCGCGCGCCGTGCCACAGCTCAGCGGTCGTGTCATCATTGCCCCCGACGCTGATCTGGTCGCTGTGATCAAGCCACAGTTCGAGCTCGGCTTGCGCCAGCCGGCCGCGGACGAACGGGGACTCGTGAGAGCCGTCGAGGCCGCCAGCGCCGGGGTTGCGCAAGCCAGGTGAACAGCGACCGACACCCACGAGTCGCCGGTCGGAGGAGCGCGCGGCGCGATCGAGTTGCCCTGTGAAGTAACCTCACGCACGGTTCGAGGCGGTGGCGGCAGGAAACCAACCCCAATCGGCCACGCGCCGCGCGGCGCCAGGCGCCTCCCGCCGACCCTACTCCGATCACTGTCGGGCTTTGACAGCCGCCGCGTGAAGGGACAAGGAGCTTGCGCAAGCGAGAGTCTCGAAACTCGGCCCGTTGCCGCCGCGTCGCATTGGCCTGGTGGCGTGCGGCAAGATGCGCCAGGTTCGCCGGGCGGACCCTTCTCGGGTGCGCTGAAGCGCCGTTCCCATGACCGGAGTCGAAGCTTCGACCTCTCCCCCGGGGTTGCCGCGCTGGTTCGGTCCTAGGGCCAGCGCAGATGATTCGGCCGTCTCGGCCCTGATCGAGCGCGTCGCGCGCGGGGCCGGATGGGCAGACATCGGCGGTGGGTTCAACCTCAACCTGCGGATAGACGTCGAGCCGCCGGTTGTCCTCCGGGTTCACAGGCCGTGGGTCCGCCGCGGGCGGGTCGCGGGACTGCGGCGCTTGCGGGAGCGGCTCCAGCGGACGCACGTCCGCGCCGCTCGGCCGGTTCGGATTGCCGGCTTCGACGTCCTGAGGGTCGCTGATCGTTGGGCTGAGCTTGAGGAGTTCATCGATCACGTGCAGCCACGGTCGGACGAGGACTGAAGGACCCTGGGAAGGTTGGAGGCTCCGATGCCGGGCTCTGTCCTGGCGGAAGGAGATCCTCCTGCGATGGCCAGACGGAGGAAGTACCCCGATGAGCTGCGCGAGCGTGTTGTGCGGCTGGTGTTCGAGTCGAAGCGTCCGATCGCGCACGTCGCCCAGGACCTGGGCATCCATAAGGAAGCGTTGCGGCAGTGGGTGCGGCAGGCGGAGGCCGATAGCGGTCGCCGGCGCGACCTGCTGACGAGCGAGGAGCGCGAAGAGCTGAAGAAGCTCCGCAAGGAGAACTTCGAGCTACGCCGGGCGAACGCGATCTTGAAGGACGCGTCCGTCTATTTCGCTCAGGAGCTCGACCCGACCCGGCGACGGTGACCCGCTATGTCGAGGAGCGGCGGAACGCCTTCGGGGTCGAGCCGATCTGTCGCACGTTGGGCGTGCCGATGAGCACGCACTACGCGCGCAGATCCCGGAAGCCATCGGCGCGCGAGCTCGCCGACCGCGCGCTGCTGGTCGAGATCGAGGCTGCCCGCTCAGGCCGCCGCCGCGTCTACGGCGCCCGCAAGACCTGGAAGGAGCTGCGCCGCCGCGAGATCGACGTCGGCCGCGACCGGGTCGCGCGGGTGATGCGCGAGCACGGGCTCGTCGGCAAGCTCCGCGGCTCGAAGAAGCGGACGACGATCCCGGACGAGGCCGCGATCGAGACGGCCCGCGACCTCCTGCAGCGCAACTTCAGCGCGACCCGGCCGAACGAGAAGTGGGTCGCCGATCTGACCTACATCCGCACCTGGAACGGCTTCCTCTACCTCGCCTTCATCCTCGACTGCCACAGCCGGCTGATCGTCGGCTGGCAGCTTCAAACGCACATGCGCGCCGAGCTGGTGCTCGACGCGCTCGAGATGGCCAACGGGCTGCGCCGACCAGGAGCCGGCCTGATCGCACACTCCGACCGCGGCTCGCAGTACACCAGCCTGACTTACACCGACCGCCTCGACGAGCTCGAGATCGCCCCCTCGGTCGGCTCGAAGGGCGATGCCTACGACAATGCGATGGCCGAAGCGTGGGTCGCGACCTTCAAGACAGAGCTCGTCGACGGATGTCGCTTCCCCTCTTTCGAGCACGCAGAACACGAAGTCCTGCACTGGATCGGCTTCTACAACGAGGAGAGACTGCACGAAGCACTCGGTGACTTGCCGCCTGCCGAGTACGAGGAGTTGAATATCAAGAGAGACAACAGCCCAATGGTGGCCGCCACCTAACCGAGCCTCCAACCTTCCCAGGGTCCTTCAGTCGATGAACCTAGCTCTGAGGGCGGCGAGAAGAAGGCCCACGACAAGCGCACGACAAGACACCCATTGCCGTCGCATGGGCATCGATCTGGATCAAGGCGATCACAGCGGGTGCGGCCGGATCACGACATCCGGCACGCCGACTATCGTGAGATTTGTGGCAAAGACTCTCAAGGCTCCGTACACGAGTGTCACCGACGTCGGTGCGTTCTTCGAGCGTGTCCAGACGATCGCTGAGCCAAAGCCGCCGAAGAAGGTGGACAGCGCCTGGGTCGAGAGCTACCAGTTCAAGACGGCGCATCCGTCCGCGATTCCCTCGATGCTCCGTTGGCTCAACGTGATCGACGACGAGGGTGAAAGCACTGGCGTATGGGATGACTTACGCGTTGACGGGACGCGGGAGACGACGCTCGCGAAGCTCGTGAGGGAGGCGTACAAGGCTGTCTTCGACGCGGTGGACGTGGAGAAGGCGACCTCGAGTGACCTGCGAGGTGCGTTCGTGTCCGCGTACTCGATCGGCGACCCGGGACGGCACATCAAGTGCTTCCTGGCGCTCTGCCAGCAGGCTCGAATCGAGACCGCGGAGGAAGCGACCTCGCGCGAGTCGACACAGAGCGGCAACGCCAAGCCGAAGCAGAAGCCAAAGCCAGCCTCAACGAGCAGCTCGTCGAGGAAGGTCACACCGCGTCGAGAGCGGCACGCAGGGAAGGTCACCGAAACCACCGGCGTGAACGTGACGCTGAACGTCGAGATCCCGGCGGACTGGAGCGAGGAAGAGATCCTCGACCGAATCGCCGTTGTCAGTCGCGCCTTGGGACGCTCGGATCAGGGTGATTCTTGATGTCACCTGGCGCTCCGTGGAGGAGCGCCTCCAGCAGGTAGCGGAGGGCGCGGAGCCGAACACTAGCAAGGACCGCGCCGACCAACTCCTCTCCGAGCTTGGCCTGATCGACCGCAACGGCCTGACACCCGCGGGCGACAGGCTCTACATGGCGAAGTACGTCACCCAGGACCGCGAAGCGGCGGCAGAGGCACTCTCCGAAGTGCTGAAGCACCAGCCGGTCGTGCATGCGCTCCTCGAGGCGCTCTGGCCAGCCGGTACGGCACCGGTCTCGGGCGCCGTGAACATGCTCAAACGACTCACGAGGCACCCGAACGAACAGGACGCCCGGCGCTGGCTCAACGTCCTCAATCAAGCCGGGCTTGTCGCGTACAACCGCAACAACGACAAGATGCGGATCCTTTACAACCCGGCTGAGCTGGTGCCCTCGGAGGAGGGTGAGGAGCGCGAACGCGAGCGAGCACACCTGCTTTCACGCGATACGCCGTACGGCAACCTTATGGCCCTACGTGAGCTGCTGCGGGCGGCTCGGCGGTCGATCCGCTGGTGGGAGCAACACATGCCCGCGAAGGTGCTCGAAGTGCTCTACAAGGAACTGGACGGCGAGAAAGTTCAGTCGGTCCGACTGCTGTCCGGACCCGCCAACATCACGCAGGACGTGAAAGACGAGTTCAAGCGCTTCCGGACTGAGATGAAAAAGCAGCGCGGGATCGAGATCGACTGGCGCGTGCTGACACGGCAGGAAGCGTTCGAGCACCACGACCGGTTCTTCATCACGGACGGCATGAGCCGGAACCTACCGCCGTTAAACACGATCCTCGCGGGGAGCACCGGCGAGATCCTCCCGAGCGAGATCAACGCTGAGGATTTCGATCGATGGTGGGTCGGCGGCGCTGACTTGGCTCAGCACCAGATCGTCGAAGCAGCCTCGTAGACGCCCTCCGCGCGAGATTTACTCTCCGCGTGCACCGCCCGCCCGACTTGAGAGCGCGCTTCGCTGAGCTCGCGTTGCTCGATCCCAAGAAACGCTGGGAGCCGTTTGAACGTCTCCTGGCGACGCTGTTCAAGCGCGGCTACTTCAAGACCGAGCGCGCGTCACGCGCGGCTGGGCGGCGGCAGCTGGATCTCGTCGCCAGTCGCAGCAGCGTGGTCTACATGGTCGAGGCGAAATGGAAGAAGAGGCCGCTCGCGGCCGGCGACCTCGACGGGCTGTATGCGCGGCTCGATGGCGCACCGCCGCCAACGGTTGGTGTCTTGATCAGCCCGAGCGGGTTCCAAAGGGGCGTTCTGAGCGAGATTGTGCGCAGGAAGCAGCGTCCGGTTCTCCTCATCGGGCCTGGAGAGCTGGCTGCCGTGCTCGAGGATCCGCGCAGTCTGGCGCGCATGCTGCAGCGAAAGCTGGATCACTTCATGGTGACCGGCGACGTCCTCGTCGGCTCGAACGACGCCGACCTCAACGACGCTTCGTTGTCGGCTTGGGGTCTACGACAACGGTATGCGATCGATAGGAACGGCGCCCAGCTCGGCTGGATCCGCTCTGGCAGTGGCTTTGCCCAGTTCGTCTTCACCCAAGAGCTCACGATGTCGACTGGGTGCCGGACGGCGGCCATGGCGTTTCCCTCGATCTGCAGCCTGATTTGCACGCCGAAACCGACCTCGCTGAGCTCGTCCACGATCTCGTCCAAGGCGGCTGGCTGAGCTCCGGGGCAACTTGGGTAATCGAGCAGTTCAACGCGAGCTGGCATGGCCTGGGCTGGTCGACGTTCGTCGAGGCGATCGGCAGTTCGAAACGGCGGTATCGCGGGATCGATCATGTCCATCACACCGAGCAGTTCTGCCTAACGGACTCGCTCGACGGTGAGCTTCTCGTTCTGTCGGGTGACATATCGGCCCGACGCCAACGCTGGTGCTTCCACTCGAACCTGTGTTTTCACCTGCAAGGGGTGCCGCTCGATCCCGAGCCGTACACACACCTGGCCGAGCTCGTTGGCGACGAAGGCCCGATCCATTGGCGTCCAACGGCCAACGTTCCGTGACATCCTCTGGGTTTTGCGGCCAGCACCTGCATCTCGAGCCGGTTGCCTACGTCGTCGAGGAGCATCCTGACGACCAGCGCAATCCGGTCTGGGTGTGCGGCGTCGTCGTCGCGAATCCATTCGGCGGCGAAGGACCCGAAGGAGTCGATCAGCGGGAATGGCCTGCAGGCCTCACCGACACAGCTCTTCTTGTCTGCAGCCTGGCGCATTGGCATCCATGGCCCGACGTCCCTGAGGGCTACGAACTTCGGACTGTTGAGTGGACGCACACCACCGACTTCGCCGTCGTCCGCGTCGTTGCAGACTGGCGCGGCGAACTGAGACGGCACGACGAGAGCGTGCGGACAGCGCGGTAACGCCGCCAACGTAAACAGTCCGGAGCCGGCCGTTCACCAGCGCTGTCGATCACGGCCCCGCGCCCAATCACCAATCCGGGTTCGCCCCCGACCCGTCAGCTCGGGAGGGCAGTCGGAACCTTGGATGAGAGGTGTAGGGCGGGACGCTGGCCCCGTGCCGCCTATCGGATCGGGCGCGTCACGTCAGCGCAATCGGCGACGCGACCACGAGCAGCGGTTGGTTTGCGCAACGTTCGGCTCTGCCCACCTCGGAGAAGAGCCGAAAGTCCTGCTAATCGAGGGCTTTCGGCTCTTTCTCGTTGGTGCGACGTTTCCGCCTTAGGACGGTGAAAGCCGCCCGTTTCGGTGTAAGTCTTCCCCACAGACTTCCCCACACCGCGCCGTCGCTCGCGCTTGGCCGACCAGCAGTTTGAGCCGCCGCTACCGACCGTCTTTGCGGCCAGTGTCGAGGTAATCGGCAATCGCCCGGCGAACGCGGCGGTCCTGAACGAGGCTCCAATGGTCGAGGCCGGGAAAGTACTGCTTGCTCGCGCTGTAGAGCCGGGCAACCGGAATGCCTCGCTCTTCGCGGAACTCGTCGCCGTAGATCACCAGCGATGCGCACGGGAGCGAGGGCACGGAGATCCCGCGCTTTCGCTCGGCGCGAGCACGGGACGACTCTGGCCGCGAAGGCACTCCGGAGGGAAACCGGCCATACACGGCCTCAGGGTCGAACGTTCCTTCCGTCGGCTGTACGTTGAGATCGAAGCCCGCAATCTCGGCCGGTGCACTGGGCTCAAGCAGGATCACGCAGTCGGGCTGGACGCGCGCGGCTGCCTGCAGCACGACGAGGCCACCCATGCTCCAGCCGCAGAGCGCCAGCGGTTCCGGAAGCGCAGCCGCCGCTGCGACGACACACTCGGCGTAGTCGTCCATCGAAGCGCGACTCACCTCGAGCCCTTCGTGGAGGTCGACGGTGGCGACGTGGAGGGATGGGAAGTCATCGATCCAGCATGCGTAGATCCAGGGTCCGTTGCCGGCGCCATGGACGAGCAGGAGCGAGGCCGCTGGCTGGCTAGGCGCGCTGTTCATCCTGCCTCCGGTGCGAGGATTACCGTGCGGGGCTCGGCAAAGGGCCGGCGTCAGGATCGCCCTGCCTGACCCCGCTACCAGCGCGCTCCGTCAGCCGCTCGCGTGCGAAGAGGAGGTCGAGGGCGTTCAGTGCATGCTCGCGGCACCGTTCTTCGGAAAGGCGGCGCAACTCGCCTGGGTCAGCTTTCTCGCGCTCGTGGACGAAGACTTCGAATACGTGTGTGTTTGTCGTCAGTTGCGTTGCCATCAAGCCCAGCGAGGCTGCTTGCGCGGTCTGCCTGTCGAGTTCAGCAGCTCCGACCCAACCACAGGCGACGACGATGGCTGCGCGTTCCTCCTGGATCAGAATCTTGACCTCGACCGGGATGTCTTGAGGCCGGGAACGGTCCGCCGGACTGTCTGAAAACGATGGTGATAATCCGGCGACTTCTTCAGCGCCGACTCCACGATGCTGCCCATGTCGACGCGGGCGAACATCGTGTCGACGATGCCGATCAGGGTGGTCATTGCGAGGACGATAGTCGAGTGTCACTCGTTGGGCCTCCGCATGCTTCGATGCCGGCGAAGCGTCCGGCCACGGACATGCCCGGCTCAGCAATCCTACGGAATCACCCGTTTGGATGCGTTGTCCGTCTCCCACTGCGCGAGTCTTAGGAGTTCATCCGCGCGTCCGAGACGAAAGTAGAGACTTCGAGCGAGGAGCTTCCGGTTGATGCGCGCGATTCGATTGCTGTCCGACGGCGCCACAGCTCTGACGTGCGTCGTGACTTCGTCGAGCGCAAGCCCGCGTTGTTCGACGGCCGCACCGATTGCGATCGCGATCCGCTCGTCCTCGTCGCCTGTAAAGACCTCATTGGCCCGAGACACGAGCGAACAAAGGGCCTTGGTCGCCGATCGCGCGGTCTCCGTCGTCGCATAGCGGGAGAGCACACACTCGCCAAGGGCGTCCGCCAGATGCGCCGGCGCATGCGCCCAACCCTTCGTCGGGACGAAACCCCGAAGATCGCGCTCGCTCGCGGCGTAGTCCACGAGAGCCGCGAGCACTCGTTCGTACTCGAGCTCGCTTAGGTACGGCCGCCGATTGTCGACAACGACTGCTAGCGCGATCACGAGGGCCGCGAAGCTTCGGCCGAAGACGGTGTCCGTTCCGGATTCGCCGAGCCCTCGTCGTATCCCACGTTCGGACAGAGCGAAGGTGAGCATTTCCTGCAGTCCCTCCGGGCCGAGAAGATCGCGTTCGTAGACCCAGCTGGACAGGATCCCAAAGGCGAGCTCGTCGCGAAGCCTCGGGTCCGGAGACGCGAGAAACGGAAGGACCTCGCGCAGCGTCGGCCACACATCCTCTGGCGGGACCGCTGCGGCCAGTCGCTCAAGCTCGTTTGCTTCCATGGGCTCGCTTCCAGTCAGCCGAGTTGTTGGATCTGCGAAAGGCGCGCCGGTGTGTCCGCACGGCTCAGGTACGCGTCGACGAGCGCCACCGCTTCCTCTTCGTTTCCGGGCATGAGGTGGCCGTAGAGGTCGAACGTCGTCTGGATCGAGGCGTGACCGAGATAGGCGGTGATCGCCTTCGCATTGACTCCGGCCGCGATCAAGAGGCTGGCGAAGGTGTGCCGGCACTCGTGTAGGCCGATCGGCTCGAGTCCCGCCCGCTTCCAGGCGGTCAGAGCACGCTTCCGCACGGCCGTGGGAGTGAACGGGCGTGTTGTGCTCGAGCCGAAGACGAGACCGCCGTCCGGCCACGTGACGGCCTTGTGCTCAACGAGCAGGTCGCGGAGCGCGGCGACGATGGGGACGCTGCGTCGTCCGGCGCGGCTCTTCGGCTCGCCGGCGTCGCCGTAGCTGTTCATGCTTCGCTCGACGCGGATGAGCCCGCTGGCAAGGTCGACGTCATGCCGGAGAAGTGCTCGGAGTTCGCCGCGCCGCAAGCCCGCGTAGAACGCGCAGCCCCAGAGCGCACGGTCATTGGGACGAAGGGCGGCGATGAGCCGGCGGCTTCGGCCGGCGCGGCGATGCGTTCCCGGCGACCGCGTGCCGCCGGCAGTCGCAGCCGTTCGCACGGGTTGATCGCAAGGTCGCCGTCCTCGATCGCGCGCCGGTAGATCACTTGCAGCGGCTTGAGCGCATTGCGGATCGTGCTCGGGTCAGCGCCGGACTCGAGCAGCTCGTCGACGAGGCGCTGCACGTCCGCCGCTGGAACTTCGAGAGCTTGGCGCCGCCGAGCGTGGGGAGGATGTGCAGACGCAGCGAGCGCTCGTACTCGCGCACTACTGAGGGCTTGTATCGCTCGCCGGCCTTCGTGCGAATCGCGCCACTCGCGATCCCGTCGACCAATGCCTCAGCAGCATTGAGGAGTGTCTGTGCGGTTCCGGCCAGTCGCACGCCCTTGGCAGCCTGAGTCTGGGCCGTCGCGCGCCAGCGGCGAGCCGCTCCGAGCGTCCTGAACGTCCTCGAGACCTTGCGCTTGCTGATCGCGTCGTACGCCGCGACGCGGTAGCCCGGTTCGCAGTTGCAGCGCTTGCCGCCACGCGAGGCGCACGCGCGGGTGTGACGGACTTCGATCCCCTCGGCCATCAGGTTCGTCCGACAGTAGCGCGTGTCGCGCTCCGGTCCAACCAGCGCTCGAGCTCGGCGAGCGCCACCAGGATCCGGCGGCCGCGCCGAACGACCCGAGCGGGATGCTGATCCGGGAGGCGCCTGCGTGTGGGACTTTCGTAGGGCGAGCTCTCGGAGCGGAGCGGTAAGGATCGGGCGCAGATCGCTCGCTGGGAGCGCGACGTCGTCCAGCCGAGCTTCGAGACGCTGCGTGAGCTGGTGCGTGCCTGCAGCCTCGATCTGGCGCTCGCGCTCGTCCCCTATGAGGTCGACGAGGAAGGCGAGACACGGCTGCGCGAGAAACTCTTCCGCTCGCCCCAGGACCGCTTGCAGGCGATGCTCAAAGAACGTGGGCGCTGATGCCGCCGGCAACCGAGCCGGAGTTCGATCCGATCGGAATCTTCAAGGCGCTCGATCGCGCGCGCGTCACCTACATCGTCATCGGCGGCCTCGCGCGCGTGCTCCAGGGGACGGACGAGTTGACGAACGGCGTCGACATCGTGCCTTCGATGCGGGAGGAGAACCTGCGTCGGCTCGACATAGCCCTCGGAGAGCTGAACGCGAGACGGCGGGACGGGGAGAAGAAGCTCGCGGTCGGTGACGTGGACGTGCTCGACCTCGAGACGGATCTGGGTGAGTTGAAGATCGTTCCCGAGCCGACCGGAACCCGTGGGTACGACGATCTGCGGCGGGCGGCGTCGCGGGAGCACCTCGGCTCCGGCGTGCGCGTCGCGATCGCATCTGTCGGCGACCTCGCACGCATGACGGCCGCCTTCGGACGCGAGCAAGACGAGCCCGCCCTCCGGATGCTGCACCGCATCGCCGAGCTCGACCGCAGCATCGGGCACGGCCTCGAGCTGTAGCCCGGGTGTAAACGGACAGACCTCCGAAAACGGGATAGCCAGAGTCACACAGATGCATCCCGATGCAAATACGGATCATGTTGTTGTAAGTTGTCCGCGTGTCACGCCGCAGGCTTCGACGCAAGACCGAGAAGACACAGCGTCACGCCCCGTCGCGGACGGGCGCGGATGATCAGTTTGTAGTTGTTCGCGCAGCGACCCGCGTCGAGCGACTCGCCTACACCAGAAGCCAGGCGGCGGAGGCGCTCGGCATCAGCACCTCGACGTTCAACCGGCGTGTGCTGCCGTTCATCGAGACGGTGGAGATGGGTTGGTACACGCGCCTTGTCCCGATCGACGAGCTCGAGCGCTTCGCAGCCGAGCGACGGCGCGAGGCCCGATCACAACGCCGACCGCCGGCGCGCCCTGGCCGCAAGCCGGGTCTACCGTCCGAGGTAGTCGCACGCATCCGCGATCAGCACGCCGAAGGCAAGAGCCTCAGCGAGATCGCACGTGAGCTCAATGCCGACTCTGTACCAACGTCGCAGGGTGGCCGCCAGTGGTGGCCTTCGACGGTGCGCGCCGTTCTCGTCCGCCCGAGTCCGCCCAGCTCCGGCCCAACAGGCTAGAGCGAGACGAGTTCGCGGACGGGAGCCTCGCGAGAGCCGGTCTCGAAGCCCATCACGAATCGAACCTCGACAGCCTGCGCGAGGCGCTCGAGCGTGGCGACGCTCGTGCGGTGCTGACCCGATTCGATTCGCGAAATGGCCGAGTGGCTCGTCCCCATCCGCTCGGCCAACTGCTGCTGCGTGAGCGTCAGCTCTGCGCGACGCCTGATCACGAATCGAGCGATCCCTTCATAGGGCGTCAACCGCTCGTGCGCACCGCGGTGCGTGGCATTGCGGTGTCGTCGACGCCGAGCCTCCGTCACTGACCGTCCGATTGGGCTGCGCGAACGTTTGGCCATGTTCGTCAACTTACCAATAGTGATAACCGTCGCCGCGGTTTGGCACGATGACTTGATGCCGCCGCTTCCGACGCCCGACTTGCACGGCCTGCCCGAGGACGCGACGATCGCCGTCCCAGTTCCGGCTGAAGGGCTGACCGTTCATCGGCTTCTCGAGCATGAGGCCCCGAGCGAACGAGATTTCGAGCCGAATCTGACGCGGAGCCAAGCGAAGCTCCGCGGCGTTCCCGAGCTCCTCCGAGTCAGCGTCAGCCACTGGCTCGAGCACGCACAAGCCGTCCGTGCGAGTGAGCGGCCGGCGTGCTTCGTCGCACGCCTGCAACTATCAGCTGACGGCTTTCTTCGTGTTGCGTTGACCGAGCAGATGGCAAAGGGCCATGTCGATGTCTGGGCGCATCCTCAGGAGCTCCTCGGAGCGGTCGTCGACGTTGTCCGCGACAGAAAGCGTCCGTAGACTGTGAATATGAGCGCGTTCATCGTTCAGGAAAGCATCCATGCGGATTCGGTTTCCCGTCATGAGACGCGGGCCGAAGCGATCGCGGCGATCGAGGAGTTGATCCACGAGGGGCTGGCCCAGCCGGGCGAGTTCAACATCCGAGAGATCGACGATCGCGGTGAGATCGTGGGCGTCTTCGGGGTTCCGGAGGCTGCTGCGCCGGCCAAGACCGGAGTCGCTTGAGCGGCGAGTTCCTCGGTGGACAGAGGCGAGCACGACATGGACGAGCACGGCACGATCGTCGACCGCGAGGGGCCAGCAGGGATTCGGGCCGGCCTCGAAGACGGTCCCGACGTCTGGGAGGTCGTGGCAGTGCACCGGAGCTTCAGCGACGTGCAGCACACCGCGGATTGGCTCGACCAGCCGACGAGCGCGATCGAGGCGGCGCTGCGCTACTACAACGCGCACCGGGTGGAGATCGACGAGTGGATCCAACTGAACGAGGAGGCGGCCGAAGTGGCTGCGCGTGTGGCACGCGCGCGGCAGGCCGCCTCTTGAGGCTTCTGCTCGACGAGGCCACAACCAGCGCAATCGGGGTTAGTCGGTCGTCCATCCACGGTCGGCTACCGTTTGGATATGGGCGAATCGCTGCAGGTGACGATCGTCTACGAGCAGGGGGAGGACGGCTGGATCGTCTCCTCGATCCCCGAGGTTCCCGGCGCGCATAGCCAGGGGCGCACGCGCGAGGAGGCGCGGGCGAACGTGATCGACGCCCTGCGCGGCATCCTCGAGCTGCGCTTCGGCGAGCACGCGCCTGTCGCCGAAACCGCCGATAGCAAGCCGCTGAAGCTCGTCATCGGCGCGTGAAGCGCCGAGACCTCGAGCGTCATCTACGCGAGCACGGCGCTCGACTCCTGCGGGAAGCCGGCAACCACAGCTACTGGGGCTTCGACGGCGAGCGCTCGACGGCGGTTCCGCGTCACCGCGAGATCGACTTCCGGCTGGCGAGCAAGATCTGCGCCGACCCTCGGCGTACCGCCGCCAAGCGGGCCGTGCTGATGTCGAGCCTCGACGAAAGCCCGCACTGCGAAGAAGCTCACGCCACTTTCAGACTGGTCGGCCACGCATTACGCGCCGATGAGGTCACACGACGACTAGGCGTCGATCCAGACTTCGACGCTGCAAGGAACGAGCTCCGCCGTTCGCGAAGCCAACGCCGCGCGATCAGGCAGCCGACCGGCGTCTGGTACGTCTCGACTGACCACAAGCTCGCATCGACCAGCGTCGAACGGCCTGGTCTGGCTGCTTCACCTCATCGAACCGGCGAGCAGAGAGTTGCGGCGCTATGCGACGAGCAGGAGCTCCGTGCCGACTTTTGGTGCTTTTGGGTCCCCGCCACCGGTCATGGAGGGCCGGAGGTTTCGCCAGAGACGCTTCGCAGAATCGCCGATCTCGGCGCTTCGCTCGGATTCGACTTCTACGGACCGTGGGAGGATGACGAAGGGGCCCCCAGCTGACGCTCCGCCTCCGCTCGGAGCCGTCTAACTCCGCCCTCGCCGCTGTGGGACGTCCCCCAAATACTTCCCCACAGCGGAGAAAATCCCTGCAAATCGGCTACTTAGCGTAACCGTTCACCCTCCCCCTGATCCGTTCCG
>JANDLU010000035.1 GCA_024330215.1 Candidatus Gaiellasilicea maunaloa | reverse complement strand
GGCCGCTCGCCGCGGATCGCCGAGTGGTCGTGCTGGTGAGTCAGCCTCGGCCGCGGCGCGCCGCGGCGCCTGCGGCGTAGGCGGCCCGGAAGAACGCGGGCTCCTCGCCCGGCCCCCTGCCCATGTGCGATAGCGGCAAGCCGACGCACGCCTGCTCCCAACCGTCGCCGTCCGCATCGCCGGGGACCGTGACCTCCGCGAGTGCGAGCTCGAGCACCGCCTGGGTGTGATGCGAGACACCGCGGTGCCGCTCGCGCAGCTCAACTTCCGATGTGCGCACGGCCAGGACCGGCCATCCGCCGAGCGCGGCCGCGACGTTAGCGGCGTCGGCGAGCGCGAGCGCGCCGTGGCCGAGTCGCGACCCCGTCCCGACGATCCCAGGACCGACCGAGCAGACGACGGCGTCATAGTCCTGCGCCTTCGCCCACGCGAATGCTGCGGCCGCATTCACGAACTGGGCCTCACCGTCGAGGCACGGCGCGACCGCACACGCGATCTCCGCGAGGCCGCGCTCGCGCAACAGTCGAACCGTGTCCGACAGCGACACCGGCAGCGCACCGCCCTGCACCTGGACGTACGCGACGCGCGCCCCGGCGAGCCCGGCGCAGGCCGGCGCGACCTGGCTGTGCACCGTGCAGAGGACGACCGGCATCCCTCCGAGCGAGGCCGCGACCCCGGCCGACTCTTCCTTGTAACAGACTGCTACTTGGCCCGGTGTGTACGGCAGCGCCATCACGTGCGCGCCATCCTCGGGCGGGAGTCCGAGCCCGCGGGTCAGGTTCGCGTAGAGGACGTCGAAGCCGCCGGAGCCAAGCTCCAGCAGGCGCGCTTGCTCGTTCACGAGCACATCGTCGCCGACCTCGACCTCGCCGGTCAGGCGCGGGTAGGCGATGCAGGCGATTCCGTCGACTTCGAGGCGGAGCAGCCGCTCGCGCGACTCCGCAACGGCCGTGACGGTGCCCCGCCTAAGCCCGAGCGCCATCGACGAGCGCCAAGGTGACGTCGACCATCGCCTCGAGGTCGGCGACCGCGATGTGCTCGTCGGCGGTGTGGATCTCGGCCATCCCGTTCGCGAGATTGAGGCACGGGATCCCGCGCTGGTTGAACACGTTCGCGTCGGCCCCGCCGCCGGTAAGCGCGGTCGTGACCTCGAAGCCGCACTGACGGAGCGCGCCGGCGGCGAGCTGCACGACCGGATCGTCCTTTCGGAGGCGATAGCCGTCATAGGTCACGCCGATCTCGGTCTCGAGCGTGCAGTCGCCGAGGCTCGCTGCGAAGCCCATCGTGTCGAGCATCTCCTGAGTGAGGTCGGCGAGCGCCCGCTCGTCATGGGAGCGCGCCTCCGCCTCGAAGCTGCACCACTCGGGGACGATGTTGCGCGCGCTGCCACCGCTGATGAGGCCGACGTTCGCGGTCGTCTGCTCGTCGATCCGGTCGAGGCGCAGGTCGGCGATCGCGCGGGCCGCCGCGGCGATCGCGGAGCGCCCTTCCTCCGGAACCATTCCCGCGTGCGCGGCGCGCCCGTGGAAGCGCGCCGAGATCGTGCGGCCGTAGGGCGCGCCGAGGATGATCTGGCCGATCGCCGCCGCCTGGTCGTAGACGTAGCCGAGCTCCGCCTCGAGCTTCGTGTGGTCGAAGGCGCCGGCGCCGCGGAGGCCGACCTCTTCCTTCTGGGTGAAGAGCAGCTCGAGCCCGGCGTGCGGCAGGCGCTCCTGGACGATCCGCCGCGCCGCCTCGAGCATCGCGGCAACTGCGGCTTTGTTATCCGCGCCGAGGATCGTTCCGCCCGTGTTCCGGACGACGCCGTCCTCGACGACGGGCTCGAGCGGCCCCAGCGGCGGCACCGTGTCGAGATGGGCGCAGAGGAAAAGGGGCGTGCCGCCGTTCGCCCGACCGGGCAGCCGGCAGAGCAGGTTGCCCGCGTTGGAGCCGACCCGGGATCCGGCGTCGTCCTCGTCGACCTCGAGCCCCAGCTCGCGGAGATAGGCGGTGACGCGGTCGGCGACGAGCCGCTCCTCCCCCGGCGGGCTTGGTATCGCAGCGAGCTCGAGGAAGAGATCGAGCGTCTCGGAGTGCTCGGCCATGCGGGGTTACGGTAACCAGATCGTCCGGTTGAGGAAGGCGTCGCCCGCGAGGTTCGCAACGAGCAGCTTGTCGAGGAGCGACACGAACCGGCCGATCGTCCGGCTCGACCTCGGCAGCGAGCGGTCGTTCGTGAGCAGTAGGCCATGATGATCGTCGCCCTGTTCGGCCGCATTCTGGACCAGTGGCACGAAGCCCTTGACGTCGTTCGTGAGGATTGCCCGCAGCTCGGCCTGCGCGGCCGCGAAGAGGAGCACGTCCGGCAGAGAGCGGAGATCGGCGCGCGCGTCGACGGATTCGACGTCGTGCATGCGAGCGCGAAGCTCCTCGGCGATCGCCGGCGAGTAGTGCTCGTCGAGCAGCAGCCTCAGGAGAAGAGCTCCTGGCCGCGTCGCCAGGAGCTTTCGGCGCGATCGGCTTCCGCGCGCGCGTCGGCAATCCACTCGTCGATCTCGTCCTGGAACTCCGCGTAGTACGCCGCGCACGCTGTGACGTGGGTGAGCGGGATTCGGAGATAGTCGGCCGCGCCTTGCAGCGAGTTCTCGTTCTGGCGGATCGTCTCGACGACCTGCCAGACGTCGTGGCGCGTGCCGACAAGGGCCGGACGCCGACCCGCCGCGCCGTCGCGGAACGAGATCAGCGGATGCTCGTCCGTCCGCAGCCCCTCGTCGATGTACCGCTCGGCGAGCTCGGTCTGCGTCGCCCGGGTGCGGCGCGCCCGCTCCCGAAGGAGTTCGATCGTCGCGGCTCGAAAGCGTGCGCTGAATTGCTTCGTACCGGTCTGACTGCGAGACATGGGGACTAGACTACACAACGTCGGACGGTGTGTAACAAGACAGGTATCGCCCCTTCATTCCGGAGCCCGTGGTGACAGTCCAACGAGACCTTGAACGCGGCTCTTGGCTCAGCGTGAGCTCGTCGGCGGCGGGAGTCCAGCTGGCGACAGATCGCCCGCGCGGTGCCGACCGGGACTTCGCGATGCCGCGGGCTCGCATTCGTGAGCGCGGAGGTGGCGCTCGAGCTCACGCCGCGTCAAGCGGCGAAGTCGATCGTGAACGGCTCGACGCTGCCGCCCCCGATCGGAGGTTCGCGACCCTCGTCCCGATACGACGCGATCATCTCCCGCGCAGCGTCCTCGAGCATCGCCCGTGCCTCCGCGAGCGTGCGCCCACGCGTCACGATCGCGGGCCACTCGGCGAGCTGCGCCATCGTCCAACCGTTCTCGTCCGGCGTGAAGACGGCCGTGAGGGTGCGCGTGTCTCCCATCTCACGCGAAGTATGAATGACGCGCCTTGCTTGCCGTGCGAAGCGGCTTCGGGACGTAGTGCCTTCGCTCCGGTGTCTAATCCACGACGATGGCGACAGACGCGGAACTCGTCGCGGAAGCTCGCGCAGGTTCGCGTGACGCGGCCGCGGAGCTCTTCGAGCGACACTGGCCGGCGGCGTGGAGGGTCGCGTTCGCGCTCACGGGCGCCGCTGCGGGAGCGGAGGACGTGGCGCAGGATTCGTTCGAGCGGGCATTCTCGGCTCTCGGGAAGTTCAACGGGCGAAGCGCCTTCTCGACGTGGCTCTACAGGATCGTGGTCAATCGTGCCCTCAACGTTCGTCGGAGCGAGGCAAAGCGCGGCCAAGCGAACGCTGGGCCGGAGCAGGCCGCTGCGGCGGAGTCTGGCGGCCTCTTCGACCTCGCCGAGGCGGTAGCCAGGCTGCCCGACGACCGGCGGGTCGTCGTGGTGCTGCGCTACTGGCTCGACTTCACGCCGACTGAGATCGCGACCGTGCTCGGCCTTCCGGTGGGCACTGTGCACTCCCGGCTCGGCCGAGCTCTCACGGATCTACGGAAGGGGCTGGAATCGACATGACCGACACTGAGCTCGAGCAGCGTCTCATCCAGGCGCGTCCTGTGTTCCCCGAGCCTCCACGCACGGCAACGGAGCGTGCACGAGCGGCGACCCTCGCTGCGTTGACCGGGCGCCGCCGTCGTCGCGGGTTGACACTCGTCGTTGCCGCCGCGATCGCATTGGGTGCGTTGGCCGTGCCGGCCGCGCTCGGCATCGGGGGGGACCTCCTCGACCTCCTGCCGCTCGGCGGCGAGAAAGAGGATGAGCAGTTCCGCGCCTCGTGCGAAGCGACAACGATCCGGCTGACCTTCGATCCGGCGAAGGGCGCGGCCGTCACGAGTGGCAACGAAACGCTCGCGTTCGCGGGCTTCGGTCGCCACGAGATCGCGGAGAGCTGTACGACGCTACCTGCCGAGCGGCTTACTTCCCCCTACTCGGCTTCCGCGTTCGAGAACTTGCCGGACGAGGGGGTCTACCGCGCGACCACACTGGTGTGCACCGTCCCAGCGAAGGTCGAGATCAACGCGCACCCGATCTGGGACCGAACCATGGGACGAGTCGGAGGCAGCGTCCTTCTCGTGCTGCGCGGAGATCCCCCGCGAGCCCTGATCTCGGCGGTGCTCAAGGAGCCGGATCCGACTGCGTCGCCCGGCACGTCGCGCATCTACTACGAGCCGGGCATCTGTCGCCGGGGCTGAAACCTAGTGAGCCGCGGTGGCCGCCTGCGCGTCGCTGCGCTCTCGGGAGCGCTCGAGCGCGGCGCCGACGAACTCGCGGAAGAGCGGTGCCGGCCGCGTCGGGCGCGACTTGAACTCCGGGTGGAACTGGCTCGCCACGAACCACGGGTGATCCGGGAGCTCGACGATCTCGACGAGCCTGCCCTCTTGGAAGGTGCCCGAGACGACCAGGCCGTGCTCGATCAAGGTCGGCCGATAGTGGTTGTTGACCTCGTAGCGGTGGCGATGCCGCTCGTGGACGACCGCCTCGCCGTAGGCCTCGCGCGTACGCGTGTCCGCGGCGACCTCGACCGCCTGCGCGCCGAGCCGCATCGTCCCGCCGAGATCCTCGATCTCCTTCTGCTCGGGCAGCAGGTCGATCACGGGGTACGGCGTCTCGGGATCCATCTCCGTCGAGTTGGCGCCGTCGAGCCCGCAGACGTGGCGTGCGAACTCGGAGACGGCGACGTGCATCCCGAGGCAGATCCCGAGGTACGGAATCCCACGCTCGCGCGCGACCTGGCAGGCGAGGATCTTGCCCTCCCAGCCGCGCGAGCCGAAGCCGCCGGGGACGAGGACGCCGTCGACCTCGTCGAGCAGCTCGGCGGCCTCCTCGTAGGACATGTTCTCGGCGTCGACCCATTGCACGCGCACCGAGCAGCCCTGGTGGACGCCGGCGTGCTTGAGCGCCTCGTGCACCGAGAGATAGGCGTCGTGGAGCTTCACGTACTTGCCGACGAGCGCGATCGTGACCTCGCCCCGCCCCTGTGCCCGATCCATCTGGCCGATCCGGTCGATCAGCTCCTGCCACTCGCCGAGCACGGCGGGCGGCGTCACGAGCCCGAGCTGCTCGCAGACGAGCGCGTCGAGCCCTTCCTCCTGGAGCACCGCCGGGACGAGATAGACATCGGCGACGTCCGGGCAGGCGACGACCGAGCGAACGTCCACGTCGGCAAAGAGCGCGATCTTGTCCTTGATCCCCTGGTCGAGCTCCTCGTGCGAGCGGCAGACGATCACGTCGGGATGGATCCCGATCCGGCGGAGCTCGTTGACCGAGTGCTGCGTCGGCTTCGTCTTCAGCTCGCCCGCGGCCTCGATGAACGGGACGAGGGTGCAGTGGAGGTAGAGGACGTTCTCGGGCCCGACCTCGCGCCGGAACTGGCGGATCGCCTCGAGAAACGGGAGCGACTCGATGTCGCCGACGGTGCCGCCGATCTCGCTGATCACGACATCGGCCGGCGAGGCCTTCGCGGCTCGCTTGATCCGGGCCTTGATCTCGTTCGTGATGTGCGGGATCACCTGCACGGTCGCGCCGAGGAACTCGCCCTTGCGCTCCTTCCGCAGCACCGCCTCCCAGATCGCGCCGGCGCTGTGGCTCGCGTTCCGGGACATGTTCTCGTCGACGAAGCGCTCGTAGTGGCCGATGTCGAGGTCGGTCTCGGCCCCATCCTCCGTGACGAAGACCTCGCCGTGCTGGAAGGGGCTCATCGTGCCGGGATCGACGTTCAGGTACGGGTCGAACTTCTGGGCCTGCACGCGGAGCCCCCGCGCCTTCAGGAGGCGGCCGAGCGAGGCGGCGACGATCCCCTTGCCGAGGGCGGAGACGACGCCGCCCGTGACGAAGATGTACTTGGTCTGCTGCTCGCTCATACAGTCACGAAGCCTGCCTGCCGAGCGCGTCGAGCTCGCGTAGGGGCGACGTCTCCTCGATCAGCGTCCCGAGCGAGCGCCGCTCCCCGAGGAGGGTGAGGCCCGCGAGCGCCGCGATCGCGCTCCAACGCCGCCTCCGTGAGAACCGCTCCACGGAACCGAAACCTAGCACGGCGCCGAGCGCGTTCGAGCCGGAGTCTCCGAGCATCGCCATCTCGCGAAGATCGTAGGGCGCGAGCAGGACGGCGAGCGCTGCGGCTCGGCGGGGGATGTTGCGAAGCAGGAGAGCACCGAGCGCGAACACCTTCAGCGCCCGGCCGGGCCGTGTGTCGAGCTGGTTGACGACGTTCGCGGAGAGCGCCACGAGCAGCGCGCCGGAGAGCGATCTCGTCCGCAGGAGCGCATAGAGCGGAATCCCGACGAGCTTGAGGACGCCGGTCGACCGGCCCGAACGCAGATGCGCCGTGAAGCCTCGCTCCTCCCCGCTCCAGATGTCGTCGGCGAGGCCGAGCAGCGCGATCGGCGCCACCTGCGGCTCGGCGAGGCCGACGACCCAGCCTACGAGCGGTAGTCGCAGCCCGCGGTGATTCGTCGCCTGCGGGCCGAATGCGAGGACGATGTCCCTGAGCTGGCGGCCGCGGTGGAGGAACCCGGCGAGGTCGCGCACGGTTGCGCGATGCTCCAGCTCCAGCTCGACCTCGTTCAGCTCGAGCCCGGCGCGGAGTGCGTCCACGGTCATCCGGGTCTCGACGCCAAAGCCGGCGGCGACCGGAAAGCAGGCGGCGCGCGCCTTCGTCGAGAGGACGCGCTGACCCGACAGAGGCTCGCGCGGCGCACGGCCGGTCGCCAGCCCGATCAGCCCGCGCGCCGTCGTCTTGGCCAGCCCGAAGCCGCCGCCCTGCCTGCGGCCGAACGCGGCGACTACGAGATCGCCGCCATGCTCGACGAGCGGACGTAGGTCGCCCAGGAGGTCGCCGTCACAGAGAAGCAGCCGTCCGGGCCCGGCGTCGCGTTCGGCAAGCGTCAGCGCCTGCCCCTTGCCTCGGTGGGGAAGGCGAAGGACGCGCGCTCCGGCCTGCCGCGCGGCCGACGCGGTCGTGTCGCGCGAGCCGTCGTCGGCGACGATCACCTCGACGTCCGGAAAGAGCCTTCCCAGCACCGCGACGGTCGCTCCGATCCGCGCCTCCTCGTCGTGCGCGGCGATCAGGATCGTCAGGCGGGCATCACTCACCCGCGACGGCGGCCGGAAGCGGCTCGATCGGCGGCAGGATTCCGTCCTCGGCCGTATCCCGGATTCCGTAGTCGCCGGGCCCGGCGCCCCCGAGAAGCAGGATCAGCGCCAGCCCACCGAGCGGCGTGTCGACCCCGTCGACCGTCGAGAGGCCGCTGCGCTGGAAGGCGGGGATCGCGCTCTGGAGGACGCGCGAGAGCTCGACGCCGACCACGGGCTCGCCGCTGCCGGCGAGGCCGCTGTAGAGACCTGCGAGAAAACGGGCCGTGTCGCCCTGCTGCGGCTCGGACTGGCGGATCAGGACGAGCGCGTCGGCGGGCGTGTCGAAGTCACCCTCGCGCTGGCCGACGAGATCCGGCGTCAGGAGATCCCAGAGGGGCGTCTCGCCCCCCTCCGCCAACTCGAGACCGAGGTCGTGGCCGAGGTTGTCGAGCTCGTCCTCCCCCACGTAGCCTCCGAAGGCCGAGCTCAAGCTTCGATCGAGCTCTTCCGAGACGACGGGGACGTTGACGGCGCGCATCCGCACGAGGTCGCCGCCGCTCCGCTCCAGCGCCCGCCGCACCCACTCGAGCGTGGTGTCGACCGAGCCGACCACGAGTACCGCGACGTTCGCGCCCTCGAGTCGCCGATCGGCGAGAACCGGATAGGCGCTCTCGACGAACGTCTGCGCGGCCGCCTGGCGACGCTCCAGCTCGTCGGCGCGCTCCTCGGCCGCGTCGATCCGGCCCTCGAGCCCGGAGATCTGCCGGTTGAAGCGATCGCGCTCGGCGTCGTCGACGAAGCCGCGGCCGGAGATCCCGACGCCGGCGAGGATCCCGATCACGAGCGCGAGGAAGACCGCCGCGAGCGAGATCGCGTGGTAGCGGAAGTCGAGCACGGCCTCAGTTTCGCAGAGGTCAGACGCCGAGCTTCTGCGTGGTCTCTGGCGGTTCCTGGCGCGCCGCTCGTGGTGCGTAGGCCGGTGGCACAGTACGGAGGTACGGGCCGCCGGCTGAAGCGCCGCGAGCGGTGTGAGGCTGCGCCGGAGGCAGGCTCCGCCGGCCGGGAGGCGCGGCCGGCCAGGGGCCGTCAGAGGCCGAGCAGTCGATCCGCCAAGCCGGTGAAAACGCTGCGCAGCGCAGGCGAGGCCGCGATCGCGACGACGATTCCGGCCATCCCCGCCGCTGCGAGCGCGACGAGCGGCCAGGGCCCGACCCTGCGGCTCACGAGCCGGGAGACGCCTTTCGCGTCGACGAGGATCTCCCCCACCTTGAGGCGCGTGACGAAGGTGGAAGACATTCCGGCCCGGTTGCGCTCCAGGAACTCGACGAGGTTGAAGTGGGTGCCGACGGCGACGATCAGCTCGGCGCCCTTCTCCTGCGCGAGTAGGAGCGCGATGTCCTCCGAGATCCCTGCGGCGGAGATCGAGGCGAACGGGACGCCGAGCTCGCGTAGTCGCTCCTCGCCGGGAGCGTGCCCCTCGCGATAGGCGTGGACGACGATGTCGGCGCCCGAGCGAAGCGCCTCGTCGGAGACGGAGTCCATGTCGCCGACGATCACGTCCGGCCGCCAGCCCTCCTCGAGCAGCGCCTCTGCCCCGCCGTCGACGGCGACGAGCACAGGCCGGAAGTCGCGCACGTAGGGGCGGACGATGCGGAGGTCACGCTTGTGGCCGGGACCACGCGCGACGACGAGCGCATGGCGGCCGCGGAAGCTCGTCGCGAGCTGGGGGAAGTCGAGACCCTCCGTGAGCAGCTCGCCCTCCTCCCGGAGATAGCGCATCGTGTTGTCGGCGAAGTCGCGCAGCGCGTCCGTGACGCGCCCCTGCTGCTCGGCGAGTGCGGCCACCAGCTCCCCCTCGTTCATCGTGCGCCCGTTGACGAGGCACGTGTTCTTCTTGAAGACGCTGGCGCCGCGAATCGTGATTCGGTCTCCGTCCGAGAGCTCGTCGAAGAGCTCCGCGCCCGGCGCGTCGATCAGGTGGACGCCGCCGCGGACGAGGAGCAGCGGGCCCGGGTTTGGGAACCGGCCGCTCTGCGACTCGGCCACGTTGACGACGACGCGGACTCCGGACTCGACGAGCTCCTCTGCGGAGACCCGATCGAGATCGCTGTGGTCGATGATCGCGATGTCCTGCGGCTTCAGCCGCGGTGTCAGCTCTTTCGTCCGGCGGCCGAGCCGCGCTGGTCCCGTGTGCTCAACTACCACGCTTTCGTCCTTCGGACGAAATCGTGGCTAGGAAGGCGCTTCCGCCCAGCATTCGCTCGAGCTCGTCTTGCCGCTCGGCCGCATCCAGCTCCTCGATCCGTGTGTGCGTGGGATCGTCGGGCACCTTCTCGACCCGGAAGTGGCGCTCGGCGACACTCGCGATCTGGGGCAGGTGGGTGATCGTGAGCACCTGCGCTCGCTCCGAGAGCCGCGCCAGGGTTTCTGCGACCGCGTGGGCGGTTGTGCCACCGATGCCCGCGTCGATCTCGTCGAAGACGAGGGTCTCGCCTCCGCCGACCGCGGAGATGGCGAGGGCGACGCGCGAGAGCTCGCCGCCCGAGGCGGTCTCGGCGACGGGGCCGAACGGGAGTCCGGCGTTCGGGCGGATCAGGAAGACGGCCTCGTCGCCGCCGCTTGCGCCCGGCTCGCGCTCGCGCAGCTCGACGCGGAACTCGCCCTCGCCCATACCGACGCCGCGCAGCTCCTCGGCGACGGCGGCCGCAAAGGGCTCGACAGCTGCCGTGCGCACGTCGTGGAGCTCGGCGGCGAGTCGGGAAACGGCAGTCTGGGCGACCGCCAGCGCCTCGGCGGCCGCAGCCGCCGGGTCGAGCCCAGCCGCGAGCACTCCCAGCTCCACCTGGGCGGCGGCAGTCCGGTCGAGCAGCTCCTCGTAGGTAGCTGCGCGAAAGCGGCGCTTGGCGTCGGCGATCCGCTCGAGCTCCTCCTCCACCTGCTCCACGCGACCGGGATCGGCCTCGACGGAGGCGAGGAAGGCGCGCAGGTCGGAGCCGAGCTCGTGCAATCGCGGCGCGAGATCGCGCAGCTCCGTCCCGGCGCGCTCGAGCTCCGGCGCGAGCCGCTCGAGTGGAGCTAGCGCGCGTTCTGCGGCACCGGCGAGCGCAGCGGCGCCCTCACCGTCGTCGGGGGAGAGCGCCTCGGCCGCCCGTGCGGTCGCCTCGACGAGCTCGGTCGTATGACGTAGCCGCTCGCGCTCGGCCCGCAGCGTCGTCTCCGTCTCCGAATCGAGCTCCTCGGTGGCATCGACGAGCGCCTGGAGGTCGGCGAGCCGCGCCTCCTCGGCGGCCGCGTCGCGGCTCAGCTCGTCGTGGCGCCTGCGCGCGGCGGCGAGCTCGCGCCACGCCGCCCGCAGATCCCGGCGGCGTCGCTGCTGCTCCTCGCCCGCGTAGGCGTCGAGCACGTCGAGCTGGTACGAGGGTTGCGCGAGCCGGCGCTGCTCGAACTGGCCGGACATGGCGAGTAGGCGCTCGGTCGCGGCGGCGAGATCCTCGCGTGCGATCGCTCGCCCCCAGGCGTACGCTCGCGTCCGTCCGTCGGCGAAGACGCGGCGCCCGAGGACGAGACCGGCCTCGTCCTCGGGCGCGAGCGCGGCGATCGACTCGAGCTCGTCGTCCTCGAAGAAGCCCTCGGGTGGCTCGAACTCGGCCTCGACGTACGCCTCGCGGGCTCCCGCACCGACCGAGGCCGCGTCGCCCTTCGCACCGAGCAGGAGGCCGAACGCCTGGGCCAGGATCGTCTTTCCCGCTCCCGTCTCGCCGGTGATCGCATTTAGCCCCGGCGCCGGCGCGAGCTCGGCCGCGCGGATCAGGACGAGGTTCTCGATGCGGAGACTACGAAGCAAATGTCCGGCTGTAACGGCTGAAGAACGTCGCCTCCGGGAGCGTGGCGAGGAGCGACCGCTGCTCGCCGATCCGGGCGATCACGCGGCCGCCAGGCGGCAGATCGGCGACGCGGTGCCCGTCGACGAGGGCTGTCGCGGCCAGATCGGCGGTCCGGTTCCAGACGATCACGTCGCGCCCGCGCGGAACGACGAGCGGCCGCGCGTTCAGCGAATGCGGCGCGATGAACGTGACCGCCAACGCATCGAGCCCCCACACGAGCACGGGGCCGCCGCTCGAGAGGTTGTAGCCCGTCGAGCCCGACGGGGTGGCGCAGACGACGCCATCGCAGGCGAGCCGGCCGAGCGTCTCGTCGCCGACCGACCACGCGAGCTGGATCATGCGCCCGACGACCGCGCTCGCGACGACGAGATCGTTGACCGCGACGCGCCGCTCCTCCCCCACCTCGACGTCGAGCGTCGGTAGCTCCACGACTGTGTATTCGCCGGCGAAGACGCGAGCGAGCCCAGCTTCGAGCTCGTCGCGCGGGATCGCGGAGAGGAAGCCCACCCGGCCGAAGTTGACCCCGATCACGAGCACGCCGGTGCCGAGGAACCGCGTCAGCGCACGCAGCATCGTCCCGTCGCCGCCGAGCACGACGGCGAGGTCGACGTCGTCGCCGCCGTCCTCGGCGACGACGAGCTCGACCCCGGCCTCGCGCGCGACCGTCGAGACCCGGGCGAGCGCCGGCCCGATCGTCTGCGGCTTTCCGTGCGTGAGCACGACCGCGCTCCCGACCCGGCTAGCCAACTGCTCTGTCGATCCGGTCGTCGATGTCATCGAGGAGCACGGCCTCGTCGCTGTGGATGAGGTGGACGAAGAACTCGCGGTTGCCCTTCGGCCCGGGCAAGCCGGAGTCTACGACGCCGACCGCCGTTCCTCCCCAGCCGAGCGCCGCGTCGATCACCTCGCGGAGAATCCGCCGGTGCACGGCTGGATCGCGGACGACACCGCCCGAGGGAACATCCGAGCGGCCGGCCTCGAACTGCGGCTTCACGAGCACGAGCGCATCCCATTCGTCGTCGAGCAGGCGCAAGACGGGCTGCAGCACGTGCCGCACGCCGATGAACGAGACGTCGCAGACGAGCAGGTCGGGACGGAACGGGAGCTCGGTCAGGTCACGCGCGTTCGTCCGCTCGAGCACTGTCACGCGGGGATCGTCGCGGAGCTTCGGGTGGAGCTGGCCGTAGCCGACGTCGACGGCGATCACGCGCGCGGCACCGTTCTGCAGGAGGCAATCGGTGAAGCCGCCGGTCGAGGCGCCGAGGTCGATTGCGTCGCGCCCGTCGAGCTCGACGTGGAGCTGCGCGAGCGCGTTCGCAAGCTTCTCGCCGCCTCGGGAGACGAAGCGCGCCGGCCGCTCGACCTCGAGCTCGGCGTCCACGTCGACCTGGTGGCCCGGCTTGTCGTGGCCGCGGACGAGCCCGGCGAGCACGAGCGCCTGCGCCTGCGCGCGGCTCTCGGCGAGCCCGCGCTCGACGAGCAGGACGTCCAGTCGCTTCTTCATCGCGCCCACCTCAGCAAGGGTAGTCCGTGCACCTGTTACACCTCTGTCATGGAACTGCACGGAGATCGCGTCGTCCTGCGCTCCCTGGCGGAGGAGCATGTTCCGGTGCTGGCGGATCTCGGCGGCGATCCGGAGGTGGCGCGCTGGTGGGCCGGGATCGACCAGCCGTACCTGCTGGAGGAGCTGGCCGCCGGCCTCAGCTTCACGATCGTCGCGGACGGCGAGATCGCAGGGATGATCCAGTACTACGAGGAGCTCGATCCAGAGTTCCGGCATGCGGGAATGGACCTCTTCCTCGGGACGCCGTTTCAGGATCGCGGGCTCGGAACGGACACGGTGCGGACGATGGCGCGCTACCTCGTGCGCGAGCGCGGCCACCATCGGCTGATCATCGACCCCGCCGCCGACAACGAGCGGGCGATCCGCTGCTACGAGAAGGTCGGCTTCCGGCCGGTCGGGATCATGCGCGAGTACTGGCTCGACCCGGACGGCGTCCAGCGCGATGGACTGCTGCTCGATGTGCTCGCCTCGGAGCTCGCCTAGTTTCCACCTTTTCGCTAACTTTCCACCATGGCTCTCAACATCAAGGACGCCGAGACCGAACGCCTCGCGACGGAGGTCGCCCAGATGGCAGGAGAGACGAAGACGAGAGCCGTCAAGGTGGCGCTCGAGGAACGCCGCGTCCGGCTCGCTCGGCGCGCCGCAGATCCCGACCGCGCCGAGCGTATCCAACGATTTCTGGAGAACGAGGTCTGGCCGCAGATACCTCCCGAGGTGCGGGGAAAGCCGATCACGAAGGAAGAACGCGAGGAGATCCTTGGTTACGGGCCTGAGGGCTTCTGATCCTCGACTCCTCCGCCGTCGTTGCGATCCTCGTCGGCGAACCTGAACGGGAGCGCTTGCTCGTGCAGGCACGCGTCGAATCTTTGGCAATCGGTGCTCCCACGCTCGTCGAAACCGGCCTCTTGCTCACATCACAGCTCGACACGCTGGGACGGACGCTGCTGTCACGCTTTCTCGAGGAGCTGGATGTCGAGGTGATCTCTTTCGGCGCAGCGCACTGGCCGGCTGCGCTCGATGCGTTTGCACGTTTTGGCAAGGGGCGGCATCCCGCTCGGCTGAACCTCGGCGACTGCCTCACCTACGCCGTCGCTCGGCTGGCCGACGAGCCGCTGCTCTGCCTCGGCGACGACTTCGCGCAGACGGATCTGACGCTGGCCTAGGTTGGACGTGAGACATGGGCAGTCGCCCAGAGAGTCACGTGGTGCGGGAGGCGAGGCCGGCGACGAGCTCGGCGAGGACGGACGTGTCCGCCGGAACTGCCTCGAGGCGCTCCTGCGCGCGTTCGGCCGCCGCGTCGGCCAGCGCGCGCGCGCCGGCGACGCCGTGGCTTTCCGCGTAGCCGTCGCCGTCGAGCACGTCGTCCACGATCTGGAAGAGGAGGCCGAGCTCGGCGCCGAACGCGCGCCACGGCCGCTGCTCGACCTCGGGCACCTCGGCCGCCCAGAGCGCGACCCCGACCGCGGCCGAGAAGAGCGCGCCCGTCTTCAAGCGGTGCAGCTCCGCGAGATCGCCTGCCGACCCGGTCACGTCGCGGTACTGGCCGCCGATCATCCCGAGCGTCGCCTCCGCGAGCTCGCGCCCGACCGCGGGCGTCGGGTACGAGAGCGCGAGCCGGAACGCCTCCGCGAGTAGCGCGTCACCGGCCAGCAACGCAACAGCCTCGCCGTAGGCGACGTGCGCGCTCGGTCGCCCGCGCCGCTCGTCGTCGTCGTCGAGCGCCGGCAGGTCGTCGTGGACGAGCGAGAACGCGTGCACGAGCTCCACGGCTGCGGCCGCAGCGAGGCAGCGCTCGGCTTCGCCACCCGCAGCCTCGCCCACCGCGAGACAGAGCACAGGCCGGATTCGCTTCCCACCCGACTCGAGCGGATACCGCACGGCCTGTTCGAGGCCGCCCAGCTCCGGACTCAACGCCAGCTCGTCGAGATACCGCTCGACAAGCGTGCGCAGATCGTCAGGGCTGCGGAGGTGCATCCGCCACAGGTTTATCTGCCAGGGCTCGCGCTTTCGTCAGCTCGAGCTCGACCTCCTTCGCGAGCTCCGCGAGCTCCGCGAGCACGTCGACCGCCGCTTCGGCGTTCTCCGCCGCCGCGAGCTGCTCCAGCTCCTCGCGGGTCGCCTTCAGCCGCTCGAGCAGCTCCTCGGCCCGCCCGAGCGCCGCCTCGGTCTCGTTTCCGCTCCCGCCTGTCGGCGGCTCCGTCGAGCCTACGCCGCTCATTCGCCCACCTCCGTCCGCTCTCGGGCCACGCGGGCCAGGATCCCGTTCACGAGCCGTGCCGCGTCTTCGGACGCATAGCGCTTCGCCAGCACGACGGCCTCGTTGATCGCCACCTCGGCCGGCACGCTCTCGACGTCGAGCTCGTGGATCCCGATCCGCAAGATGTTCCGTTCGAGGGTACCGAGGCGGTCGGCGGTCCACCCCTCGGCGGCGTCCGTGATCCGCACGTCCAGCTCCTCGGCGCGCGCCGACACGGCCCC
This sequence comes from Candidatus Gaiellasilicea maunaloa, assembly GCA_024330215.1. Lineage (GTDB taxonomy): Bacteria > Actinomycetota > Thermoleophilia > Gaiellales > Gaiellaceae > Gaiellasilicea > Gaiellasilicea maunaloa. The sequence goes on along the minus strand of JANDLU010000035.1, from coordinate 16,089 downwards.
TGCAAGCTCGAGCGCGAACGCGTCGGGTGTGCCTTCGTAGAGCGTCGTGAGCGGCTGGCCCGTGAGATCCCACTGATAGAGGAGGAAGAGCGCGGTGCGCCGCGCCTGGCGCCTGCCCACTGCGGCGCTCATCTTCGCTTCGGTGCCGGCAAAGCCGACACCTCCGCTGCCGCCGGCTCCGTCGAGCCTATGCCGGTCACCGGTCGAGCTCCTCGATCGCGACGTCGACGCCGTCGACCTCGAGCTCCGTCGCCACCCGTAGCGTCTCGGTGACGGAGCGCTGGACCGCGGCGCCGAGCTCGGGCAACACGGCGCCGTAGCGCGCAGCCACCTCGACGGTCACGTGGACGTGCCCGTCCTTCACGGTCACATCGAGACCGCGGCGTGGCCGGCGAACGCGAGTGCCGTCCACCAGCTCCGCGGCGGTGGCGACGAGCCCGGCGAGCGCATCGCCCGAGATTCGGATCGAGCCGCTCGCGCCTTCGATCGTGTGGCCGTCGTGGCTCATCTGGGCATGAGCGCCGGCAGGCGCTCCTCCATGTCGGAGAGGAAGCTCGTCGAGTACTCGCCGCTACGGAACTCGGGCGAGCGAAGGACGTCGAGCACGAGCGCGCGCGTGGTCGGGATCCCCTCCAGCTCGAGCTCCTCGAGCGCCCGGATCCCGCGGGCGATCGCCGCGTCGCGATCCTCGGCCCAGACGATCAGCTTCGCGATCAGCGAGTCGTAGTACGGCGAGATCGCCGAGCCCTCCTCGAGGAACGTGTCGACCCGCACCCCCGGCCCGAGCGGAGGCCGGAAGCGGGTGATCCGCCCCGGTGCCGGCGCGAAGTCTCGTGCTGGATCCTCGGCGTTCAGCCTCATTTCGAGCGCGTGGCCGCGGCGCGGCGCGCGCCCGGTCACCGAGAGCGGCTCGCCCGCAGCGATCCGCAGCTGCTCGCGTACGATGTCGATCCCCGTGACGAGCTCGCTGACGGGATGCTCGACCTGGAGGCGCGCGTTCAGCTCGATGAAGTGGAAGGCGCCGTCCGGCCCGAGCAGGAACTCGAAGGTGCCGGCATTCTCGTAGCCGATCGCGCGGCAGGCGCGATCGGCGGCCGCCTCCATCTCCTCGCGGCGCTCCGGGTCGAGTGCCGGCGAGGGCGATTCCTCGATCAGCTTCTGGTGACGACGCTGAACCGAGCACTCGCGCTCGCCGAGCGTGAGCACGCCGCCCTGCCGGTCGCAGAGCACCTGGATCTCGACGTGCCGCGCCGGGTCGATCGCCTTCTCGACGTAGAGCGAGCCGTCGCCGAAGGCTGCTTCGGCCTCGGCACGCGCGGTCGAGTGAGCGGCCTCGAGCTCGTCGGCGGCGCGGACGAGTCGCATCCCCTTGCCGCCGCCGCCCGCGGTTGCCTTCACGAGCACCGGGAAGCCAAGCGCCGCGGCCGCCACGACGGCCTCCACGAACGACACGTCCCCCTCCGTGCCGGGGACGAGCGGGACGCGGGCCGCGCGCATCTCCTCCTTGGCCCGGGCCTTGTCGCCCATCCGCTCCATCACCTCGGCGGTCGGGCCGACGAAGACGAGCTCGTTGTCGGCGCAGGCCCGGACGAGATCGGGGTTCTCCGAGAGGAAGCCGTAGCCGGGATGGATCGCCTCGCAGCCGGTCGTCTCAGCCGCCGCGATTACAGCCGGGATGCTGAGATAGCTCTGGGAAGCCGCCGGCGGGCCGATCTTGACCGCATGGTCGGCGAGCCGGACGTGGAGCGAGTCGGCGTCGACGGTCGAGTAGATCGCGACGGCCTCGACGTCGAGCTCGTGCAGCGCCCGGATCACGCGGACGGCGATCTCGCCGCGGTTCGCCACGAGGACACGCGCGAACATCAGAAGACGGGCGGCGAGGCGATCGGCTCGAGCTCGAAGAGGAGCTGCCCGTACTCGACGGGCTGGCCGTTCTCGACGTGGATCGCGGTCACGCGGCCGGCGCTCTCGGCCTGGAGCTCGTTGAAGAGCTTCATCGCCTCGAGTAGGCAGAGCGTCTGGCCGGCGGCGACGACATCGCCGACCTCGACGAACGGCGGCGAGCCAGGCTCCGGGAATCGGTAGAAGACGCCGACCATCGGCGACTCGATCCGCGACGCCGAGAGCGCTGCGGCCGGCAGGATCGGCAGCTCGCCGGGCTCCTCCTCGGCGAGCGGGGCGACGAGCTGGAGCGGCACCGGCGCGTCGGCTCGCCGCACCGAGACCCGCATCCCATCGTCTTCGATCTCGACCTCGGCGACGCCGCTCTCCTGGACGATCCGGACGAGCTCTCGGATCCGCTCGGCCCGCGTCTGGTCGACCCCAGCCGCCAGCGCGTCGTCGCGCGAGTGGCGGGCGCGGATCGAATGCAGCAGCCTCTCTGCCTCTTCGCCGAAGAGCGCGATCAGGACGAGCTCCTCCTCGCTCGCCGCGAGCCCCTCCGCCTCGGCGCGCACATCCTCGGCACTGGGCGGATCCTCGTCGAGCGGCAACCCGTCCGAGAGCAGCGCCACCGCGCGGGCGACAGTCGGATCGATCGCGCTCGGCGGCTTGCCGTAGCGACCCTGGACGAGCGAGCGAAACTCGTCGACCACGGTCCCGTAGCGGCGCGCGGAGAGGACGTGGATCAGCGCCTGCGACGCGAGGATCTGTCCGATCGGGGCGGCGAGCGGCGGCCAACCTGCCTCGCGGCGGATCAGCGTCAGCTCGTCCAGCACCTCGAGCAGTCGGTCGTCGGCCGCATGGGAGCGGAGCTGCCCGTCGAGCGCGGCGACGAGCCCGGCCGGGAGGTCGTACTCCGCCGCGCGCACGGCGAGGCGTGGCGCGAGCGGTGCGATCGGCACGTCCTCGAGGTGCTCGTCGACGAGGTCGGATGCCTCCCAGAGTCGCGCCACATCGATGCCGGTGCCCATCCCCATTCCGGCCAGCGCGGAGGCCAGCGACTCGCCGGCCACACGGTGGAGCGAAAGAGCGAGTGGGTAGAGCGCGCAGGCGATCAGATCCGCGCCGGCGCGCGCCGCCTCGAGCGAGTCGGCGAGCCCCATCCCGGCAGCACCCTGGCAGTAGAAGCCGACCGGCAATCCGGAAGCCTCGGCGATCTGGGCGACGAGCTCGCCGCTCTGGTGCGGCTCGAGCCCGCCGGTGGGATCGTGGATCAGCGCGCGGTTCGCGCCGAGCTCCCCGAGTTCCTTCGCCTGCTCGACGAGCGCGGCGTCGGCACCGGTCTGGCCAGGGCTGTAGACGAGGCCCGCGTGGAACTCCTTGCCGGCGCCGACGATCGCCTCGCCCGCCTCGCGCAGGTTCGAGACGTCGTTCAGCGGATCGTGGAGGCGGAAGACGTCGATCCCGTTCTCGGCCGCCGAGGCGACGAAGCGACGGACGAAGTCGGCACCGACGGGACGCGACCCGACGAGGAAGCGCCCTCGGAGCGCGAGCCCGAGCGGCGTCTTCGTGCGGGACTTCAGCGCCCGAATCCGCTCCCACGGGCTCTCGACCCCGCGCCGCACAGCCGAGTCGAAGACACCGCCGCCCGAGACCTCGAGGCAAGCGAAGCCGGCCGTGTCGAGCACCTCCGCGAGCCCGAGCAGATCCGCCGTCGGCATCCTCCCGGCCAGCGGCTCCTGCGAGAGCAGGCGGATGGTGGTGTCGACGAGCCGCGGCACGGCTGAGACCTTACCGCCATGGGGAACCGACGAGCCTCTCGGCCCGCGTGCGGCTCGAAGCCGAGCGAAGCGCTCGTGTTGGAACAACACAAGCGCTTCGGGCGCGAGCTGCGGCAAGGAACCAGCAGACTGACAGACGTCCCGTTCATGGAACTTAGTGTTGTTTCAACACAAGCTTCTTCCGGCGTCCCTCCGGGCGGCAAGCCGCCCGGCCGTGCGTCAGGCGCGGCTGATGTAGCGGCCTTCGCGGGGATCGACCTTGATCCGGTCGCCCCTGTTCACGAAGAGCGGCACCTGGACGACCGCGCCCGTCTCGAGCGTCGCCGGCTTCGTCACGTTCGAGACGGTGTCGCCCTTGACACCCGGCTCGGTGTCGGTGACGACGAGCTCGATCGACGACGGGAGCTGGATCCCGCTCGGCTTGCCGCCGACGAAGAGGAGCTGGACGGGTGTCGACGGCTGCATGTACGGCAGCTCGGCTTCGAGTGTGGCGTGCGGTAGCGACATCTGCTCGTAGGTCGACTCGTCCATGAAGACGACCTCGTCGCCCGAGTCGTAGAGGTATTGCATGTTCTTCGTCTCGGTGAAGACACGCGGGAACTTCTCGCCCGCGCGGAAGGTCTTGTCGACGACCGAGCCGGAGTCGATGCTCCGCACCTTCGTCCGCACGAACGCGCCGCCCTTGCCCGGCTTCACGTGCTGGAACTCGAGGATTCGCCAGACCGAGCCCTCGATCTCGACGTGCATGCCGTTCTTGAACTCGTTCGTGGAGACGACGTCGGCCATGAGCGCGCGCCAGCCTAGCCGACGGTGACGAGCTCCTTGCCGACCTGGGTCAAGCGCTCGCGGCCATCGTCGGTGATCAGCACCATGTCCTCGATCCGGACGCCGGCGACTCCTGCGAGGTAGATCCCAGGCTCGCAGCTGAGCACGTTGCCGGCCTCGAGCGTGTCGGTCGACTCGGGACGCGCGGCCGGCGCCTCGTGCACCTCGAGCCCGATCCCGTGCCCGAGGCCGTGGCCGAACTCCTCGGCCCAGCCGGCGGCCGCGATCACGTCGCGTGCGGCGGCGTCCGCCTCGCGACCGCTCACGCCCGGACCCATCGCCTCGAGGCCGGCGAGCTGCGCCTCGAGGCAGACCGCATAGGCGCGCGCGAGCTCGTCGGGGAGACCGCCGGTCGCGAACGTGCGCGTACAGTCGGAGGCGTAGCCGTCGACGCGGCAGCCGGCGTCGATGATCACCAGTGTGTTCGCGAGTACCGCCACGTCGCGGTTGTCCGAGTGCGGGCTCGCGCCGTTGTCGGCGGCGGCGACCATCGTGTCGAAGGAGAGCTCCGAGGAGCCGTGCTCGTTGAAGAGCTCGCGCACGCGCCAGGCGAGCTCGAGCTCGGTGCGACCGGCGAAGCGCTCCTCGGCGAGCGCGCCGAAGACCTTGTCGGAGATGGCCGCGGCCTGTCGGAGGCTCTCGAGCTCCGCCGGCTCCTTGATCGCGCGCAGGCGCTCGACGAGGCCGGACGTCGGCTGTGCAGCAACGCTCCCGGCCCGCAGCGCGTGGAGCGAGTCGAGGGTGAGCACGTGCGCCTCGATCCCGATCGTCTGCCCGGCCAGCCGCGTCGCGAGGTCGCCGATCACAGCCCGCGCCGTCTGCTCGAAGCGCACGCTCTCGAGCGTCCGCGCCCGTCTCGCGTAACGGAAGTCGGTGAAGAGAGTTGCCTCGCCGCCAGGGTCGACGAGCAGCGCGGCGTTCGAGCTGGCGAGGCCCGTCAGGTAGCGGACGTTGACGCCGCTCGTGACGAGCAGCGGCACCTCGAGCAGCGCGGCGAGCCGCTCGATCCTGCTCACGCGAGCCCCTCGGCGAGGAACGCGCGGACGTGGCAGGTCGACGCGGGCCGACTCATTCGCTCGCCTCCGGCGGAGTCTCCTCCGGTCGACCCTCCTCCGCCTTGACCCTCTCCGCGAGGAAGGCGAGTGCCTCGCGGTAGCCATCCGGCCCCTTGCCGGAGATCACCTTCGTCGCGAGATCCGAGACGACGGACTGCCGCCGCCACTCCTCGCGCTCCTCGATGTTCGAGAGGTGCACCTCGAGGACGGGAATCGTGAAGAGCTCGACGGCGTCACGGATCGCGTAGCTGTAGTGGCTCCACGCGCCGGGATTGAGGATGACCCCGTCGGCCCAGTCGAGCGCGTCGTGGCACCACTCGACGAACTGTCCCTCGTGATTCGTCTGACGGCAGCGGGTCGTGCACTCGAGCTCCTTCGACCACGCGTAGATGCGGCTCTCGAGCTCGGCGAGGGTCAGTCCGCCGTAGTGCTCCGGGCTGCGGCGGCCGAGCACGTCCAGGTTGACCCCATTGAGGACAGCGACACGCACGCGGGCGATGCTACCCGGCGATCAGGCTGTCGAGCGCGGCACGGATCTCCTCGGGCGGGAGCTCGACGCCGAGCCGCGGTGTTCCTGGCGCATCCAGGAGGACGAGCTTCGGGACTCCGTCCTCCGCCTTCTTGTCCCGTGCGAGCGCCGCCCAGGCGCGGTCGCGGTCGACGCTCACCGGCTCGGGGCGGAGCTGCTCATCGACGACGGCGGTGTCGAGACCGGAGAGCCGCAGCGCCGCGAGCAGGCCGAGCGCCACGGCGCGGCCGTGCGGAAGCGCGAAGTCGGCGGCCGCCTCGAGCGCGTGCGCGAACGTGTGGCCGAGATTGAGCTGCGCGCGCTCCGCGCGATCGTGCGGGTCGCGCAAGCAGATCGCCGCCTTGAACGCTGCAGAGCGTCGGACCGCATCGGGGAGCGGCAGCTCCCACAGCAGCTCGCCGGCGAGCAGGCCCGTCTTGACGAGCTCGGCACGGCCGTTCGCGAGCTCGTCGTCGGGCAGCGTATCGAGGAGCGCCGGGTCGATTACCGTCCTGATCGGCCAGTGGAAGGCGCCGACGAGGTTCTTTCCCCCAGGCAGGTCGATCGCCGTCTTGCCGCCGATCGCCGCGTCGACCTGGCCGACGAGCGTCGTCGGCACCGCCACCCAATCGATCCCGCGCAGCCAGGTCGCCGCCGCGAAACCGGCCGCATCCGTGGTCGTGCCGCCGCCGAGCGCGACGAGCGTTCCCTGTCGGTCGAGCCGGAGCTCGCGCCAGAGCCGCTCGAGCGTCCCGAACGACTTCGCGTCCTCGCCGGGCGGAAGCTCGTGCAAGCCGCGCACGCGCGCGCCGAGCGCGAGTTGCGCCTCCATCCCGTAGATCCCGGCCACGTGCGCGTCGGCGGCGATCTCGACAGGGCCGTTGCCGGGGACGAGCTCGCCGAGGCGTTCGAGCGCGCCGGCCTCGAGATGGATGCCGGCTGCGGCGAGCACGAGCCCCTCCAGATCGCTTCCGCGGCCGTCGGCGACTTCGTCATAGAGCGGACGCCGCCGCTCGTAGCGCTCCCGGAACTCGGCTTCGTCCTGGGCAAGCGGCCGGTCCGTGCCGCGCACCCGCTCCCACGCCTGCTCCACGTCGACCTCGACGAGCAGCGTGCACGCCTGCTCTCGCAGCGCGTCACGGACTTGCCTATTCGTGACGGCGCCGCCTCCGAGCGCGATCACCGCCGGATCCGCGGTCGAAAGAGCGTCGAGCACGGTCCTGCACTCGCGGAGACGGAACGCCATCTCTCCGCCGCTGCCGGCGAAGAGCTGCGGGATCGACGCGCCTGCGTCGGCCTCGATCTTCCGGTCGACGTCCACGAACCGCCGGCCGAGCCGCTCGGCAAGCTCGCGGCCGCGTGCCGACTTACCGGCGCCCATGAACCCGACGAGGGCGATGTGGCGGTCTAGCGCGTGCGGGGCCACGCGATGCGCTCCAGGTACGCGCGGTGCGCCGCGACGAGATCGCCGATCGCGTCGCCGCCGAACTTCTCCTTCGCTGCGCGCGCCAGCTCCCAGGCGACCGCCGCCTCGGCCACGACCGCGAGCGCCTCGACCGCGTGCACGTCGCTGCGCTCGACGAGCGCCTGGGCGGCTTCGCCGGTGGCGAGATCGACGGAGTCGAGCGGCTTCATCAGGGTCGGCAGCGGCTTCATGGCCGCGCGGACGATCACTTCCTCGCCGTTCGAGATCCCGGCCTCGATCCCACCGGCTCGATTCGAGCGCCTGCGCAGACCCGGCTCGATCTCGTCGTGCGCCTCGGAGCCTCGAGCACGTGCAAGCGCGAAGCCGTCCCCGACCTCGACGCCCTTGACGGCCTGGATCGCCATCAGCGCTGCGGCAAGCCGCCCATCGAGCCGGTCCTCGCGGGTCGCGTACGAGCCGAGTCCGGGACAGACTCCGGTCGCGCGCACCTCGACGACCCCGCCGAGCGTGTCGCGGTCCGCCTTCGCCGCGTCGGTCGCGTCGCGCTGGGCCTGCTCGCCTGTCTCGCCGCCCACCTCGAGGGCGGAGCCGGCGACCTCGATCCCGAGCTCGCGCAGCAGCGCCTTCGCAACTGCACCCGCAGCGACGAGGACGGCCGTGTGCCTCGCGCTCGCGCGCTCGAGCGCGTGTCGCACGTCCTCGTGGCCGTACTTGAGCACCCCTGCGAGATCGGCATGCCCCGGCCGCGGCAGCGTCACCGGCTTCGTCCCCTTCCCGCTCGGCTCGCCCTCGGGCGGCCACGGGCTCATCCCCCACTTCCAGTTGGCGTGATCGCGGTTGCGGACGACGAGCGCGAGCGGCGTCCCGAGCGTGCGCCCGTGCCGGAGGCCCGCGAGCACCTCGACCGCGTCCTGCTCGAGCTGCTGACGCGGGCTGCGGCCGTAGCCCTGCTGCCGGCGGCGCAGGTCGGTGTCGATCGCCTCGCGGTCGAGCTCGAGCCCTGCGGGCAGGCCGGTCAGGATCGCGACGAGCGCCGGCCCGTGCGACTCGCCCGCCGTCGCCAGGCCGAGGGTCATGGCTGCAAACCTACTGCGGCGCGCATCACGTTCACGGGCGCGGGCACGCCTGTCCACAGCTCGAACGACGCCGCTCCCTGCGCGACGAGCACGTCGAGGCCGTCGAGCACGGTCGCTCCCACCTCCCGCGCGGCGGCGGCTGTGGCGGAAGCGGGATACGGCAGATCGATCAGCGTCTGGCCCGGACCGAGCCGCACGAGCACCTCGTCCTTCACCGACGTTGCGTGCACGATCAGGTCGGCGTCGTCGACCCGCGGCGGCCAATCGCCCCGACGAGAGAAGACGCGCGCCCGCGGCAGCGCCTCGCAGAACGCCGTCGCCGCCCCGCCCGCACCTACGACGATCGGGCGCTTCGCTGCGAGCCCCTGCAGGATCGCCGCATCGGTCGAGTGTCCCTCGACACGCCCATCGCGGAGCACGAGCGTGTTCACCGAAGGCTCATCCGTCTCGCAGAGCGTCGCCACCGCGAGCTTGTGCGGGGCGGTCACGTTCGCACCCACGAAGCCGAGCGCGACGAGCCCGCACACCGCCTCCTCGAGTCGCTCGGGAGGAACGTCGAACGGCACATACGCACAATCGAGCCCGCGAGCCGCAAACGCCGCGTTCTGCATCCTCGGCGAGAGCGAGTGCGCGACCGGATGTCCGAGCAGCGCGACGAATCGGGTCGACCCCGAGCTCACGACCTTGTGTTGTTCCAACACAAGGTTTAGTCGTCCCTAGGAATCGTGCTCGTTCGAGTGAAGCTTGTGTTGAAGAAACACAAAGTCACGTCCTAACCGCAGCCGAAGCCGTACTCGCACGCCTTCGCGAAGAACTCCGACTCGCTCGCGGTGAAGAAGTGATGGACCTTGTCCGGCATCCGGACGAAGAAGAGGAAGTCGACGTCTGCGGGCTTTGCGGCCGCCCGCATCGACGCAAGACCCGGGTTCGCGATCGGCGTCGGCGGCAGTCCCGTCCGGTTGCGCGTGTTGTACGGGTTGTCGCTTTCGAGCTGGGAGACCCGCAGCGCCTCGGTGCCGGGCACGTCGAGCCCATAGCGGATCGTCGCGTCGATCCCGAGCGGCATCCCCGCCTTCAACCGGTTGTAGATCACGGCGGCGACCTTGGAGCGCTCCACGGGCGCGATCGTCTCCCTCTCGACCATCGAGGCGATGATCAGGACGTCGTAGGCCGTCAGGTTCTTCGACTTTGCCGCGCGCAGGTCGAGCTTCGCCCAGTTCTGGTTGAAGAACTCGAGCTGATCTGCGACGAGCTTCTTCGCGGTCGTCCTCGCAGCGAACTCGTACGTCGCGGGAAAGAGGAAGCCCTCGATTCCCTTCGCATCGCCCCGGAACTGTCCCGGAACCTTCGCCGCCTTCGACGCCCTGGCATAGGTGGGGCCCGAGAGCTTCGGCGTGATCTTCCGCTTGCGCTGCGCGATATTCCGCACCGCACCGACCCGGGCGATCATCTGGTCGCGCGTGAAGCCTTCCGGGAAGACGATCTTGAGCGACGGCGGCGGCGGGACGGCCGTCGTCGTCGGCACCACGACCTCCTCCTCGCCGCCGCCGCTCCCGAGCGCCCCGACCCCGAGCCAGAGCGCGACTCCGAAGAAGGCCGCGAGGAGCCCGGCCGCGACGAGGCGCCGCAGCGCGACGCGGACGCGGGAGGGGCGAGAGCGGTAGGTGCGGCCGGGAGACGGCGTCATGCCCGCGCCGCCGTCCAGCTCAGATAGCTCTCGAGTAGATGGGCCGCGGCCCGCGCGTCCTCGGGCGCCTTCGAGGCCGGGTCGCGCGAGGCGAGAGTCGTCGTGAACCGCTCGTCGAAGCGCTCGACGGGCACGGAGACCGCCGAGCGGAGCGCCTCGACGAACCGATCCGTCTCCTCGGCCTGGAGGCCCTGCGCGCCGCGCAGCGTCAGCGGCAGGCCGACCACGATCCGCTCGGCCTGCTCGGCGCGAACGAGCTCGACGAGCCGCCGGAGGCCCGCCCGTCCCGCCGCCCGCTCCACGACCTCGAGCGGTCGGGCGAGCGTGCCCGTAGCGTCGGAAACCGCGACGCCGGTGCGCGCGGCGCCGTAGTCCAGGGCGAGCACCTTCACGCGACCAGGCTAGCCGAGGGCGTCCAGAATCGTCCGCTCGGCGAGCGCGATCGCGTCGGGCAGGCGCTCGGAGTCCTTGCCGCCGGCGCGCGCCATCGTCGGCCGCCCGCCGCCCTTGCCGCCCATCAGCGCCGCCGCCTCGCGGATCACGTCGCCCGCGTGGACGCCGCGGGCCTCGAGCGATTTGTCCACGTTGATCAGGATCTGGGCGGAGCCGTTCTCGCGGAGCCCGACGATGACAACGGCCGGGGCGTGCTTCTGCTTCAGACGATCGGAGACGTCCAGCGGATCGCCGCTCGCCACGTCCACGACCAGCACGGTCACGTCGCCGGCGGCGGTTTCTCGCGTGACGGAGAAGTCCGCTCTTGTGTCCGGCCGCGGGGTCTCCTTCGACCGCTTTCGGGCTTGCTCGAGCTCGCCGCGAAGCTCGTCGGCCTCGTGGGCGCGTGCGCGCAGCACCGCGTAGGCCTCGCCGGAGGAGACGGCCTCGATCCGGCGCGCGCCCGAGCCGACCGACCCCTCCGAGAGGATCGCGACCGGGCCGATCTCGGCGGTCGAGCGGACATGGGTGCCGCCGCAGAGCTCGCGCGAGAAGCCGTCGATCTCCACCACGCGGACGATCTCGCCGTACTTCTCCCCGAAGAGCATCTGCGCCCCGAGCTTGCGCGCCTCCGCGATCGGGGTCTCGAAGATCCGCACCGGCTGGCTCTGGAAGACCTGCTCGTTCACGATCCGCTCCACCTCGGCTCGCTCTTCGGGCGTCAGCGCACGGTCGTGGGTGAAGTCGAAGCGGAGCTTGTCGGGCCGGACGGCCGAGCCCGCCTGCCTGACGTGCTCGCCCAACACCTGGCGCAGGGCCTCGTGGAGGAGATGCGTCGCAGTGTGGTTCGCCATCGTCGGGAAGCGCACCGACCACGGTACGAGCGCCCGGACGCGATCGCCGGCGGCGAAACCCTCGCCCTCGAAGACGAGCGCCTGATCGTCGCCGAGCCGGTGCGCTTCCCGCAGCGTCGCGATCGCTCCCGTTTCCTCGTGGATCAGCTCACCTGCATCGCTCACCTGACCTCCGCCGGCCGCGTAGAACGGCGACTCGCGCAGCTTCGCGAGGAAGAGGCCGTCGCCGAGCTCCTCGAGCGCCCCGATCTGAGTCAGGACGTCGGTCTTCGCATGGCCGACGAACTCGCTCGTGAAGCCGGCGGTCGTGGCGAAGTCGGCGGCGCGCTGCGCGCCCGATTCTGCCCCGGACCGCGAGATCTCGCGGTGACGGCCCATCTCCTCGCCGTAGCTGTCGGTGTCGACGCTCTGACCCCGCTCGGTCGCGAGCTCCACGGTCAGCTCGATCGGGAAGCCGTAGGTGGCCGCAAGCTTGAAGGCATCGCCTCCACCGATCCGCTCGGCGCCGGAAAGCTCCTCGAACTCCTTGAGCCCGCGCTCGAGCGTCTCCGAGAAGCGCTCCTCCTCCTGACGGACGACACGCTCGATCGTGCCGGCGTGCTCGACGACCTCGGGATACCACGGCCCAACCTGTTCGACCACGATCGCGGGCAGCCGGTGCACGCCCTCGAGCCCGATTCGCCGCGCCTGGGTGACCGCGCGTCGGATCAGCCGGCGGAGGATGTAGCCGCGACCCTCGTTCGACGGGGTAATCCCCTCGGCCACGAGGAACGTCATCCCGCGGCCGTGATCGCTGATCACGCGGTGAGCCTTCGTCGCCTCGGGCGAGCTCCCGTAGGCCGCGCCCGACTCGTGAGCGATCCACTCCATGATCAGCTGGAAGCCATCGGTGTCGAAGATCGAATCGGCCTCCTGCAGGAGCATCGCGCCGCGCTCCAGACCAAGCCCGGTGTCGATGTTCTGCTTCGGGAGCGGGGTGAGCGAGCCGTCCGCGGCGAGGTCGAACTCCATGAAGACGAGGTTCCAGAACTCGAGGAAGCGTTCGCAGCGGTCGCAGCCGGGCGCGCAATCGGGCTCGCCGCAGCCGTGCTCCTCGCCCCGGTCGTAGTTGAGCTCGGAGCAGGGACCGCATGGGCCGGTCGCGCCGGCGGGACCCCAGAAGTTCTCGGAGCGAGGAAGGCCGACGATGCGCTCGCGTCGGATCCCGATCCGCAGCCAGCCCGCGATCGCCGCCTCGTCCTCGCCGATCCCGAGCGTGGGATCGCCCGCGAACACGGTCGGCCAGATCCGGTCGCCGTCGAGCCCCATCTGCCCGGTCGCGAACTCCCACGCGAAGTCGATCGCGCCGTCCTTGAAGTAGTCGCCGAACGAGAAGTTGCCGAGCATCTCGAACATCGAGGCGTGGCGCGCCGTCAGACCGACCTCTTCCAGATCGGTGTCCTTGCCCCCGGCGCGAAGCACCTTCTGCACCGTTGTGAAGCGCGGCGCCGGCGGCTGCTTCGCCCCGGAGAAGTACGGCTTCAGCGGCTGCATCCCGGCCGAGATGAAGAGCGTCGACGGATCCTCGGGCGGCGGGATCAGCGACCAGGAGGGGAAGCGTCGGTGCCCTCGCTCCTCGAAGAAGGAGAGGAAGCCCTCGCGGAGCTCGGCGGTCGTACGCACCCCGGGATTGTAGGTGCGAGCTCCACGCCCGCCGACTTCCACATTCGGTGTGTGAGTGCGTATCGATCGCTCTCCGCCTCGCGCCAAGCCTGGCCGAACGAGACACGTCGACGAGGGACGTGTCTGGGGCCAGCCCCTGGACGTGACCGGTGGAGCGCCGTCCCTTTCAGCCGTGTCCGGGGGCTGGCACCGGCCGTGGCTCGGGCGGGCCCGGCTCGAGCGGACCCGGCTCGAGCGGACAAGGTGCGGATTCGAGCCCCGCATGAGCCGTCGCTTGCTTGGGCTCAGTCGCGCCGGTTGTCGGGGAGCAGCCTCGACCGCTCGCCGCACCAGATCACCATGATTCGACCCGCGAGCGTGTCGTCGCGAACGAAGCGGATCACGCCGTCAGCGATCACATCCGGTTCGATGAGGACATCCGGAACATCTTCCCGCTCGGTATCGGTCATGGCGGCGATCGACTCCCTTACCGCCGCCGTCCCGACCCAATCGGGAGAGATGCAGTTGATCCGAACGCCGTCGCGTTCCCGCATCGCCGCCGTCAGCCGAATGACCGCCGCTTTCGCAGCGGCGTATTCCGGCGCGCCGTCGTATGGTCGGGTGCCGGTGCCGGCCGCGGAGGCGATGTTCACGACGACACCGCGCCTTGCCATAGCGGGCAGTGCTGCCTGCGTGCAGAGCATGACGGCGCGGAGATTCAGGTCGAGGACACGTTCCCAGTGAGCCGCCGCGGCGTCCGGAAAGACCGGCCGGTTGTACCCACCCGCATTGTTGACGAGGATGCCAAGGCCACCGTCCCGCTCGTTTGCGAAGTCGATGAGGTGGTTCGCGCCGCTCGCCTCGGTGACGTCGGTTGCGAAGAACGTGCCACCCATCTCGGCGGCAACGGCTGCGCCACGCTCCTCGTCGATATCGGCAAGGATCACATCCGCTCCCTCCCGGACGAGCCGAGCGGCACCCACCGAGCCGACGCCTCCTGCGGCGCCGGTCACGACCGCGACTCGTCCTGCGATCTCCACGGCGAGCGTGCTCAGCCGGTGGCGCGCTCGACGGGCTTCCCGCCGAGTTCCTCGTCGGCGAAGTCCTCGTTGCTCGCGATCTCGGCTCGGATCTTCTCGAGCGCGCGGCGGATCAACCGCGAGACGTGCATCTGCGAGATCCCCACCTGCTGGGCGATCTGCGACTGCGTGAGCCCGTCGAAGAAGCGCAGGTGCAGGATCCGACGCTCGCGCTCGTCGAGCGCGCGGAAGCCGGGCGCGAGCACGGCCCGGTCCTCCGAGACCGAGTACTGATGCTCCTCGGTTCCGAGCGACTCGAGCGGATCGAGCTCGCCGTCCTCGTCCGAGCCGCCCGACGAGAGCGAGAGCGAGGTGTAGGCGCGGCCCGACTCGAGCGCCTCGAGCACCTCTTCCTCCTCGACGCTCGCGGCCTTCGCGAGCTCGGGGATCGTCGGCGAGCGGCCGTGCTGGACGGTCAGGTCCTCGATCAGCTTCGAGAGCTGGACGTTCAGCTCCTGGAGCCCGCGCGGGACGCGCACCGCCCAGCCCTTGTCGCGGAAGTGGCGTTTGATCTCGCCGATGATGTTCGGCGTCGCGTAGGTCGTCAGCTCGACCCCGCGCTCGAGATCGAAGCGGTCGATCGCCTTGATCAGGCCGATGCTCCCGATCTGGACGAGATCGTCGAGCTGCTCGCCGCGATAGCTGTAGCGCCGCGCCAGCGAGCGGACGAGCGAGAGGTACTGCTCGATCAGCTGCTCGCGCGCGGCCAGGTCGCCCTGCTCGTGATAGCGGCGCAGGAGGATCCGGTCGGACTCGCGCGGCATCAGCGCTCGTCCTGCGCCGCGAGCGCATAGCCCTTGCGGAGGTCGACCCAGCAGCCGTCGGCACGCTTCTCCACCGCGACATCGTCGACGACGGCGTCCAAGAGCCGCCGGAGGCCGAGCTCCTCGCCGGCCTCCTCCTCGAGCTCGCAAACAGCCGAATGCTCGAAGGGACCGACCGAGACCTGGACCATGCCGGCATCGATGCGCAGGACGACGTTAACCTCGCGCTCACCTTCCTCGTGCTCGAGCAGCGTCTCGAGTGCGATCTGGAGATCGTCGAGCACGTCGAGCGTCAATTCGTGGCGCGCCGCGACGCCTCCGAGCACGAGTCCCGCGACCGCGCCGAACGGGCGCTCGCGCGGGAGTGTGACCGTGATCTCGTCCACTAAGAAATCTCGTCCCCGCCGGCGTGCCGGAGCTCGTCGGCGAGATCGCGCTCGCGACGGGCGGCGGCGTCCTTGCCGACACGGACGGCATCGCCGAAGTCGCGGCGCGACTTGAAGGCGGACGCGCCGTGACTGAGCCCGGCGGCGAGACCCGAGACCTTCTGCACCGGCCGCGCGATCGCCATGCTCACCGCACGTACGGCGGTGTCGACGCTGTCGGCCATGTCCACTGCGCTGTCGGTCATCTGATCCACCTTGTCGAGCTGCCCGTTCACCTTGTCGACGCTGACACCGACCTTGGCGATCACGGGCAGCAACTCCTGCTCCGTCCCCTGGATAAACGAGGAGAGCCGCGCGAAGGTTTCGGCGAGACGCAGGAACATGTAGCCGAGACCGAGACCGACGGCGACGAGGAAGAGGGCCAGCGCGTAGTAAGCGACGTCACCGGCGGTGGAGGCGAGAATCGGCACGGCGGAATCCTAGTCGCGACTCGCGGACGACAC
Organism: Candidatus Gaiellasilicea maunaloa; assembly: GCA_024330215.1. Taxonomy (GTDB): domain Bacteria; phylum Actinomycetota; class Thermoleophilia; order Gaiellales; family Gaiellaceae; genus Gaiellasilicea; species Gaiellasilicea maunaloa. The sequence continues at coordinate 191 of JANDLU010000035.1, read as the reverse complement.
CACACCGGAGCCCACGATCGCTCCCTCGTCGTAGAGGGCGACCACCTGTCCGGGCGCGACCGCCGAAGCCGGCCGCTCGAGCTCGAGCCGGAAACCACCGGGAGCGGCCAAAACCCTTGCGGGCAGCGCCGGCGAGCGGTGGCGCAGCTTGGCCTCGGCCCGCTCGACCGGGAGGTGGAGGCCCCCGCGAA
>JANDLU010000034.1 GCA_024330215.1 Candidatus Gaiellasilicea maunaloa | reverse complement strand
TCGGGAAACCCTGGTCTGGCGATCAGGCGCGCGACCTGTTCGCCCGACGCGGCGAGAGCGAGACGAGTAGGCCCCCGTCGCTGTCGTAGCCAGGAAAGACATCGACGGTCACCGCCTTGACGCTCCCTGCCCGGGACCGCAGCTCGATCGGCTCGTCGAGGCGGCGAACGCCCCATTCGAGCGCCAGCGCGATCGGGTTGCGCTCGGCGTCGAACCCGGCGAGCCCGAACGCCTCGACGACATCCTTGCCCATCAACTCGTGCTCCCGGAAGCCCGTCAGCTCGAAGACGCCGCGACCGGCCGCGAGGATCCGCCCAGCTCGATCGCACGCAATCAGGCCGGCGTTCGGGCCGGGATAATAGTCGTCGAGCAGCTCGAAGAGAAAGCCGAAGCCGCAACGCTCACAGGAGACCCCCTGGCGAAGGAGTCCCTGCTTCCCGTCGTGGTCGAGCGATCGATTCTTGCAGTTCGGGCAGATGAAGAACGGCATCGGTCCAGCGTAGCGACGCGGTCCGAGCTCCCAGGAGCTAGATCCAGCGCTTCCGGCGGAAGAAGGCAAGCTGCCCGATCGTCGTCACGACGATGATCGCCCACGAGAACGCGTAGCCGAGCCGCCAGTGAAGCTCGGGCATGTGATCGAAGTTCTGGCCGTAGATCCCGACGATGAAGGTTGGGACGAGAAGCAGAGATGCAATCACGGCCAGCTTCTTCACGACCTCGTTCTGCTCCTGGGCGATCTTCGACTGGTGGTAGTCCCGCGCACTCGAGATCAGATCGCGTGCGACGTCGAGTGACTCGACCGCATGCAGCAGCTTGTCGTAGGCATCGGAGAAGCTGAGCTCCAGCGCCCGGTCGAAGATCTCGTCCTTGCCGACGTCGACCCGGCCGTCCACGATCCGGCGAACGGCGTCGCGCGTCGGCCCGAGCGTCCGCCGGATCTGAAGGACGTCTTCGCGGAGGTCGGCGAGTCGCCGCCGGATCCGCTCGTTGGGCCAGCTCTCGATCCCTTCCTCGAGCTCGTCGATCTCGTCGTTCACCGCATCCAGCAGGCGGAGATAGCGTTCGGCCACGTTGTCCACGAAGTAGTAGAGGACGAGCCCTGTGGAGGGAGAGCCGTGCGCATCGCAGGCATCCTGGACCTCGTCGATCGTGAACGGCTCCTCGCCCGACGGTGTCTTCCGGACGGTGAGCGCGACCTCGGGGGTGAGCACGAAGTCGACCTCCTGGTAGAAGACCCGATCCTCCTCGGGCACCGCGACCGGGACGAGCAGGACGCCGAAGACATAGTCGCCGTGACCGTCGAACGTCGGCCGGGCCGTCGCCCGCTCCGGCGGCGGCGCGAGCAGCTGATCGAGGGCACTCCAGTGCAGATCGACCGGCGACTCCGCGAGGAGCTCGTCCCGCGAGGCATCGAGGAGGTCGATCCAACGCACGCCACGGGCCACGGAGCCGAGCCTAGCGACCGAGTCGGCCGGTCTGATCCTTACGCCGGCTGAGTCTGCTCGCGTGGCGCCGTCAGCGCCGCCGCCAGGTGCCCATGGGCGTCGGCAAGAAATCGCTCGGCGTCGAGAGCGGCGGCGCAGCCGGAGCCGGCCGCTGTGACGGCCTGCCGGTAGACGCGATCCTGGACGTCGCCGGCCGCGAAGACGCCAGGAACGTTGGTCTCGGTCGTCTTGCCCTTCGTGAGCAGATAGCCCGCGTCGTCGTGGTCGAGCTGGTCGACGAACAGCTTGGTCGTCGGATCGTGGCCGATCGCGACGAAGAGTCCGTCCGCGGCGTAGTCGAGCTGCTCTCCGGTCTCGACGTGGCTCAGTCGTACCCCGGAGAGCTTGCCGCTCTCGACGCCCAGTACCTCCTCGACGAGGTACGGGGTCAGGATCTCGACCTTCTCGTGCGCCTTGGCCCGGTCGACCATGATCTGCGAAGCCCGGAAGTCGTCGCGCCGATGGACGATCGTCACCTTCGAGGCGAACTTCGTCAGGAAGAGGGCTTCCTCCATCGCGGAGTCGCCGCCGCCGACCACCACGACCTCGCGGTCGCGGTAGAACGCTCCGTCGCAGGTGGCGCAGTACGTAACGCCGCGCCCATGCAGGGCGCGCTCGGACTCGAGTCCGATCTGGCGCGCCGTCGCTCCCGTCGAGACGATCACCGTCTCCGACCGGTATTCCTCGTCGCCGACGAAGACGCGGAACGGCCGTTTCGAGAAGTCGACCTTCGTCACGTCATCGGTGACGAACTCGGTCCCGAAGCGCTCGGCCTGCTCCCTGAACTGACTCATCATCGCCGGCCCCATCACACCGTCGGGGTAGCCCGGATAGTTCTCGACCTCGCTCGTGATCATCAGCTGGCCGCCCCACTGGAACCCCTCGATCACGAGCGGCCTCAGATTTGCGCGCGCCGCGTAGAGCGCTGCCGTATAGCCGGCGGGGCCACCGCCGACGATGATCACGTCGCGTACTTCACTCAAGAGCTGCTTCCTCCTCCGGCCGCGTTTTGCGACCCTCACCATAGAGAACGAATCGGAGGCACTGGGTGTTCCGGTCGAGCCAGTCGCCCGGCAGCGATCGTCACGGTTGCTTAGGATCCCGCCGGCCCGGCAGAAAGGTCGAGATGACGACGACGGTGAGCCTCGAGAGCCTCAGAGACCTGGCGGCGTTCCGAGCGCTGAACGGCTGCGCGATCAGCCTGTTTCTGGATCTGCACCCGAGTGTGAGTCCGACCGCAGGCGAGACGGCGACACGGGTGGGATCGCTGCTCGAGCGGGCGACGAAGTCGCACGGTGCGACGCGGCGCGACCTCGCCCACGAGGTGCGCGAGGGGCTGAAGGCCGACTTCGAGCGGCTCCACCGTTTCTTCGCCGAGGAGCTCGACCGCGATGGCGTCCACGGGCTCGCCGTTTATGCGGCCGGGCTCGACAACGTCTGGCGCGTGCTGGCGCTTTCCTCCTCGGTACCCGACGCCGCCCGCGTGTCCGACGACTTCCTGCTGGCCCCGCTCGTGCCGCTCCTCGGGCGCGGCAACGGCGCGCTCGTCGCCGTCGTCAACCGCGAGCAGGGCCGCTTGCTCGCCCTGCGCGACGGCCGGCTCGACGAGCTCGTCGACCGAACGGAGGATGCGCCGAGCCGCCACGACCAGGGAGGCTGGTCGCAGGCCCGCTTCCAGCGTCACATCGAGAACGTCGCTCACGAGCACTACAAGACGGTCGCGGAAGAGCTCGAGCGGGCGTTCCGGCGACTCGACCGGCCGCGGATCGTCGTCGCGTGCTCCGATGACGTCCGCCCGGAGTTCGCGGACGCGCTTGCTACGGAGGTCGCCGAGGCCGTCGTCGGCTGGGTGGCCGTGGAGCAGCACGCCGGTCCGGCGGAGCTACACGAGGCGGCCCTGCCGTTGCTCGAGCAGTGGCGGGCGGAGCGCGAGACAGAGCTCGTGGAGCGCTGGCGCGAGGAGGCCGGGCGCGACGCGCGCGGCGTCGCCGGTTGGAAGGATACGTTCGAGGCAGCCTCAGACGGCCGGGTCGAGACCTTGCTCTATCAGGAGGGGCTCTATCAGGAGGGCGCACACAGGGAGGCGTTTCGCTGCCCTGCGTGCGGTCGAGCGTCGCTCGACAGAAGCGCGTGCCCGTTCGATGGGACGAAGCTGGAGCCGCGCGACGACGGGCTCGATCTCGCCATCCGGCTGACCCTCGTCCACGGCGGCGAGGTTCGGGCGGTCGAGCACCGACGAGACCTCGATCCCGTCGCGGGTATCGGTGCAATTCTGAGGTACTAGGCCTGCGTCACTCCGAGCGCTACGCGGCGTCGATCGCGCGGAGCGCGGTCTCGCCGTCGCCGACGAGCTCGGGCGCTTGCAGCGAGCGCGTCTGCCGCTCGAGCGGCTGCAACGGCTTCAGCTCCCCCTCGATCCCATGCTGCTCGAACCGCCGCGCCTGGACGAGCACGCGCGTCTCGAGCGACCCGATCGCCGAGTTGTAGTGCCCGACGGCGCTGTCGAGCGCCTTGCCCGCGTCACCGAGGTGCTTCGCCATGGTTGCAATCCGTCCGTACAGCTCGCGCCCGAGCTCGTGCACCTCGCGGGCGCTTTGCGCGACCGTCTCCTGCTGCCACGTGGCCGCGACGGTGCGAAGTAGCGTGAAGAGCGTCGAGGGCGACGCGAGGATGACGCCGCTGCGCCAGCCGTCCTCGGAGAGCGCCGGGTCCTGCTCCTGCGCCGCGCGGATGAACGTCTCGTCGGGAACGAACATGATCACGAAGTCCGGCGAGGGAGAGAACTGGCGCCAGTAGGCTTTCTGAGCAAGCTTGCCGACGTGGTCGCGCACCTGACGCGCGTGACCGACGAGATACTCGACGCGGCGAACGTCGTCCTCGCAGCCGCAGGCATCGAGGTACGCCGCGAGAGGTGCCTTCGCGTCGATCACGACCTGCTTGCCGCCGGGGAGCCGCACGACCAGATCTGGCCGCAGGAGCGCGCCGTCGCCGTCGCGAACGGACGACTGCTCCTCGAAGTCGCAGTGCGGGAGCATTCCGGCGGCCTCGACGACGTTGCGCAGTTGCACCTCGCCCCAGCGTCCGCGGACGTGTGGCGTGCGCAGCGCCTTGACGAGGTTGCCGGTCTCGAGTCGGAGCCGTTCCTGGGTGCCGCCGAGCGTCGTCAGCTGCTGGGTGACCGCGCCGTACGCCTCCTGACGCACCTTCTCCATCCCTCGCATCTGGCCGTCCATCCTCTCCAGCGATTCCTTCAACGGCGCGACGTAACCGTGGATCTGGCTCTTCGCGACCTCCAGGAACGAGGTCGTCGTCTGCTGGAGCGTCTCCGAGGAAAGCGATCGAAAGGCATCGCGCGCCTCCGCGACCATCGCGTCTCGCTCCGCGCCGGATCGCCGCTCGAGCCGCAGCTCCGCATCGAGCTGGGTCGTCCGGCTGCGCATCGCGACCCACGCGCAGGCCCCGCCGAGCGCCAGGCCGAGTACGAGACCGAGGATGAGGTTGAGTGCGAGCATTGGGCCGACGAACGGTAGAGATCGGGTCGGACGGACAGACCGCCGCTGCTAGAGTCGCCGCGGCAATGGCCCGCAAAGACCGTGTTCCCAACCCGCCGAAGCGTCCCGTTCAGGCTCCGCAGCGTCGCAGCACCCCTACGACCGCGGCCGACGCCGAGCGGCGGAAGCGCCTCCTCGCCATCATCGCGGCCTCGGCCCTCGCCGCGCTCGTTCTCGTCGTCGGCTTCCTCCTCCTCGACGGCGGAGGCGGCAGGAGCGAGGCGGCCGTCCTCGAGGAAGCCGGCTGCACGCTCCGGAGCTTCCCGGCCCAGGCGAACGAATCGGATCACTCCGACGTCCCGAGCCTCACCAGCAAGCCGAAGTGGAACTCGTTCCCCCCGACGAGCGGCCCGCATTTCGGTCAAACGGCCGTCTTCGGCTCCTACGACGAGCCGGTGCCGCTCGTCCAGTCGACGCACAACCTCGAGCACGGCGCCGTGATCATCCACTACGGCGAGGACGTGCCCGAGGCCGAGATCGAGGCGATTCGATCCTTCTACGAGGACGATCCGAACGGCTTGATCGTCGCGCCGCTCCCGCGGCTCGGGGAGAAGATCGCGCTCACGGCGTGGACGACGCCCGAGCCGTCGCCCGGCGACGAGCCCGACCGCGGCCGCGGCTACCTCGCCGAGTGCACCGAGTTCGACGAGTCGGCGTTCTCGACCTTCGTCGACGAGCACCGCGGCAAGGGGCCGGAGCGGCTCCCTGTCGGCGACCTCGTGCCGGGTGGGGGATAGGGCCTTCTAGACTGGCCGCAGACCGCCGGGGTGGCGGAACCGGTCAGACGCGCCCGACTTAAAATCGGGTGGCCCTCGGGCCATGAGGGTTCGACTCCCTCCCCCGGCATCGCTGCGCTTCCCGCCCGCTTGCCTGCCTCCCGCTCGAGTGGGATACTCGGCTCGTGGCCGTCGTGGGCACGCAGCAGCTCGACGAAGCCGCCTTCCGCGGCAGCATCATCGGTCCAGCGGACCCCGACTACGATCTTCGACGCAGGATCTGGAACGGCTCGTTCGACAAGCGACCGGCGGTGATCCTCCGCTGCGCAGGCGTCTCGGATGTGATCGCGGCGGTGAAGCTCGCGCGGGCGACCGGCCTTCCCGTCGCGGTGCGGAGCGGCGGTCACTCGTTCCCCGGGCTGTCGGTCGCGGACGACGCGCTGCTGATCGACCTCTCCCCGATGAAGGGCGTCCGTGTCGATCCCGAGACACGCACGGCGCGCGTCCAGGCAGGCGTCCTCCTCGGCGAGCTCGACAAGGAGACGCAGGCCTTCGGACTCGCGGTCCCGTCCGGCATCGTCACGCACACCGGCGTGGCAGGACTCACGCTCGGCGGCGGGATCGGCTGGATCATGCGGAAGCACGGACTCTCGATCGATCAGCTCGTCTCGGTCGACCTCGTCACGGCCGAGGGAGAGTTCGTCCAGGCGAGCGCGGACGAGAACGCGGATCTCTTCTGGGGCGTGCGCGGGGGCGGCGGCAACTTCGGGATCGTGACGGAGTTCGAGTTCCGCTGCGTGCCGGTGGGCCCGCAGGTGCTGGCGGGGCCGGTGTTCTGGCCGATGGAGCAGTCCGGCGACGTTCTCCGCTTCTATCGCGAGTGGGTCGCCGACGCGCCCGACGAGCTGATGACGATCGTCGTCCATCGGAAAGCGCCGCCGCTGCCGTTCGTCCCGGTCGAGCTGCACGGAAAGCCCGTCGTGATGGTGATCTGCTGCTGGGTCGGCGACCTCGAGGAGGGGGAGAGGTTCATTCGTCCGCTGCGCCGGTTCGGCTCGCCCGTCGCGGACGTTTGCGTGCCGAAGCCGTTTCTCGCCCACCAGGCGATGCTCGACCCGAGCTTCGTCCCGGGCCGGTGGTACTACTTCAAGAGCTGCGACGTCGCCGAGCTGAACGACGAGATCATCGACATCACGGTCGAGCGCTCGTTGCAGATCGACTCCCCGCTCACCTCGTTCCCGATCTGGCAGATGGGCGGAGCGGTCGGCCGGGTGGGAGACGACGAGACCGCGTTCAACGGCCGCTCTGCCGGATTCACGTACAACATCGGCGCCTGCACCGAGACCGAGGACGGGTTCGACGGCGAGCGAGACTGGGTCCGGCGCTTCTGGTCGGCCCTCGAGCCGTGGCACGAGGGCGTGTACGTGAACTTCCTCGGCGACGAGGGGCGCGATCGGGTTCGCGACTCCTACGGACTGGAGAAGTACGGCCGCCTGCAGGCGTTGAAGCGAAAGGTCGACCCGGACAACTTCTTCCGGATCAACCAGAACATCCCGCCAAGCTAGGGCATCGCCTTCCATACACTCCGGCGATGGCCCAGATCGAGGAAACCGCTGCTCTCACGCACCTCGAGTGGGACACGCCGCTCTTCCAGACGGCGGTAGCCCAATACGAGCAGGCGGTGCCCTACGCCGATATCTCCGAGGGGGTCGCCGAGCGGCTTCGCTACCCCGAGCGGGCGGTGATGCTCTCCGTTCCCGTCCGGCTCGACGACGAGCGGCGGGTCGTCTTCGCCGGGTATCGCGTCCAGCACTCGAGCGTGCTCGGGCCGACGAAGGGCGGGATTCGCTACGACACTGAGGTGACCCTCGGCGAGTGTGCAGCGCTCGCGGTCTGGATGACGTGGAAGTGCGCGCTCCTCAAGCTTCCCTACGGAGGCGCGAAGGGCGGCGTCCGCTGCAACCCGCGACAGATGTCGCAGGCCGAGCTCGAGCGGCTGACGCGCCGCTTCACGTCGGAGCTGCTGCCGGTGATCGGGCCGCAGGAGGACATTCCCGCGCCGGACATGGCGACGAACGAGCAGACGATGGCCTGGATGATGGACACCTACTCGATGCAGGTCGGCCACGCCGTGCCGGAGATCGTGACCGGCAAGCCGATCTCGATCGGCGGCTCCGTCTTCCGGCACGAGGCGACCGGCGCCGGCGTCGTGATGGTGATCGCGCGCGCCTGCGAGCGGCTCGGCTGGAACCTCGCCGAGCAGCGCTGCGTCGTCCAGGGCTTCGGCAACGTCGGCGGGATCGCAGCCCACGAGCTCGCCGCGCGTGGGGCGACCGTGATCGCCGTCTCCGACGTCTCTGGCGGCGTCCTCGACGAGGAAGGCCTCGACGTCGACGCGATGCTCGCCTTCGAGGCGGCCAACGGCTCGCTCGAGGCCTGGGAGAGCGGGCGACGGATCACGAACGACGAGCTGCTCGAGCTGCCGTGCGACATCCTCGTCCTCGCGGCGCGCGAGGATCAGGTGACCGAGGGAAACGCCGGGCGGATCAACGCGCGACTGATCGCTGAGGGGGCGAACGGCCCCACCTCGTTCGAGGGCGACTCGATCCTGGCCGAGCGGGGCATCCCGATCCTGCCCGACATCCTCACGAACGCCGGCGGCGTCACCGTCTCCTACTTCGAGTGGGTTCAGGATCTGGGTCGGCTCTTCTGGGATCGCGCTGAGATCAGGCGAAAGCTCGCCGAGAAGCTGGACGATGCCTTCGACCGCGTCTGGGACGTCTCCGCCGAGCGCTCGATCACGCTGCGGACGGCCGCACTCGTCGCCGGGATCCGCGAGGTCGCAGCGGCGCTGGAGGCGCGCGGCCTCTATCCGTGATGACGGATCGAGTCCGCGACGCGATGGTCAGCGACCCGCCGCTCCTCGACGGTGGGGCGAGCGCGCAGCAGGCGGGGGAGGCGCTCGGCCGGCCCGAGGTGCGAGCGCTGTTCGTGTGCGACGACGGCCGGCTGCTCGGCGTCGTCACGCGGAAGACGCTCGTCCGCGAGGTGGTCGCAGCCGGGCTCGACCCTCGTTCGACCGAGCTGCGCGGGATCGCCGAGCCGCCGCACCACACGATCGGCTCCGACGTGCCGCTCGACGAGGCGTTCCGCTTCCTCGAGGAGCAAGATCTCGAGCGGGTGCCCGTCGTCGAGAACGGCAGGCTCGTCGGCGTCCTCTCGCGGGCCGTCCTGCAGCGGCGCCTGGCCGAGGACGAGCCGCCCGCCGACCTCGAGGATTAGTCGGACTTCGGCTGCCTAGCTTCCTTCGCGCGTTGCTGGCGCATCTTCTCGGTCGTTCGGGCGATGTACTCGCGCGCCTGGCGCACGCGCTCGTTCATGTCGGTGAAATCAGTCTTCGTACGCTTCTTTGCCATCGTCGTCCTTTGCCTCCAGTAGCTGGACGATCCGTGCCGAGTGCACGGCGATGTCCGCCAGGAGGCCGAGTCCTAGATTCACCGCTTCCTGATCGAATGCCGGCTCGGACATGGATCAAGAGTGCCGATGGCACGGCCGCCGCGCAAGATGTCCGTTCCGGTCAGCAGCAGGTGTAGGCGCCCGGAGGCGCGGCGCCCTCTTCGGGCTCCGGCAGCTCGGCGGCCGCGAGGGCGGCGCCGTGGAGGATGTCCCGCTCGCTCGTTTCGATCTCCTCCAGGCCGTAGCGCTCGACGATCTCCGAGAGGATCGCCGCGCCCGCCACGATCACGGGTGCGCGTCCCGGCTCCATGATCCGGGCACGCTCCTCGAGCGAGAGCGAGGCGAGCCGCGCGGTCTGGCCGGCGACCGCCTCGCGGGAGAGGACGTGTCCGTGGGTTAGCTCGGCGTCGTGTCCGACGAGGCCAAGGTCGAGTGCGGCGAGCGTGGTCACCGTGCCGGCGACGCCGACTGCCGACGTGGCCTCGAGCTCGGGCAGCAGGCTCCGCACATGAGCGCGGATCGCACCGATGTCCTCGCCCAAGCGTTCCGTCAGCCGGACGCAGCCGATCTGGAGGCTCGTGCGCGATGTCGTGCCGACGACCTGGAGCTCGGTCGAGCCGCCGCCGATGTCGACGACGAGCGTGCCGTCGGAGAGGTCGCCGATCCCGCGGAGGGTCATCGCCGCCTCCTCCTCACCGGAGAGGAGGCGTGTCGTGAAGCCGTAGCTCCATTCGACTTCGCCCAGGAAGGCCGCGCCGTTGTCCGCGTCGCGGACGGCGCTCGTCGCGATCGCGAGCGTTCGCTCCGCACCCAGCGACTCGAGCTCGCGCCGGTAGTCCGAGAGCACGTTGCGAACCCGCGCGATGGGGAGCGGCAGCAGCTTCCCGCGGCTATCGACCCCCTCGCCGAGCCGCGTGATCGCGAGCCGTCGCACGACTTCGGTCAGCTCGCCGTTCACGTCTGCGACGAGGAGCCGACTCGAGTTCGTCCCCATGTCGATGGCGGCAACTCTCACTTGCTGCGGGGCACAACGGCCGTGATCCGGCCGGCCGAGGCGCGGACCTCGGCGAGTGCCGCCGTGAGGACGCCGAGCACGGAGCGCGAGGTCCGTAGCCGCGCAAGCGAGGCCTCGAGTGCGCTTCCGCTCGTTGCCGCCGCCCGAAGGTGAAGCTCGAGCTCGTCGGTTGAGCGGGCGATCCGGTCCAGCCCGTCGCGAAGCTCACGCGACAGTCGCTTGAAGTCGCGGAAGAGCGCGAGTCCGCGGCGGGCTGCAACGACTATGGACGCGACACTCACGAGCACGAAAAGCGCCAGGGCAAGCCAGAAAAGGATCATTGCGGCGATGCTAGCAATGGTCATCGAATCCGCCTGATGTCGCTGCCGCTGGAGGCAATCGTCATTCGCTTGGTTCACGCCGGCGACGCGGTGGCGGCGGCGTCCCGAGAAGCGAGGCGAAGCGGCCGGCCGGTGCTACACTTGACGCCGCGCCGCGGGGTGGAGCAGTCAGGTAGCTCGCCGGGCTCATAACCCGGAGGTCGCAGGTTCAAATCCTGCCCCCGCTACTACAAAAGGCCCGCACGATTTCGCTCTCCTCTGTTCGCTCCGTGGTAAACGTCTTGCGCAGACCCAGGCGTCGACCGTTTGACTCCGCGGTGCTAGAGTGTGGCCACCATGGTGATCACATGAGAGTTGTGACCGTGCGGGACTTTCGCGATCGGGCGAGCGAGATGTTTCGCTCCGACGACGTCATTCTCGTGACCCGTGAGGGCCGGCCCGCTGGGTTCTTCCTGCCCTGGGACGCCCCTGAGCTCCCTGCCGATGTGCGACGCGAGGTGTTTCTGCGCCTCACGGAGCAGATCGCGGCACAGCGTGAGGCTCGAGGGGTGACCGAGGAGGAGGTTCTCAGCGATTTCGCTGCCGCCCGCCGTCGTCGCTGACGCGAACGTCATCCTCTCGGCGCTGATCGGCGGGCGCGCCCGCATCGTTTTCGCCTCACCCGCCGGTCCGACGTGTCTCGCCGCCCAGGCGGTGGCCGAGGAGGTCGCCGAGCATCTGCCCGCGCTGGCCGGGCGACGTGGCCTCGACGCCGGTCTCCTCCTCGCAGCCCTGAGCGTCATGCCGGTCGACTGGCAGCCTCCGGCCGTCTATGAGCCCGAGCGTCGGGAGTCCGAGCGCCGCATGGCCGGCCGCGACCCCGAGGACTGGCCGACCGTCGCCCTTGCCCTCGCCCGCGCGCTCCCGATCTGGTCGCAGGACAAGGACCTGGAGGCAGCGGGCCTCACCCTCTTCACGACCGGCCAGTTGCTCGACGCGATCCGGGACGCCGGCGGCGAACCAGCTTAGTCGTCAAGCGCTCTTCGCCGTGCTTGTCGCCGAAACGTGCGAGCGGTAGGAGCGGTCACTGCCTGGCGGGGCGGGCAAGCGCGATGAGGGCGAGCGCCATCCAGCCGGCGAGGTAGAGGAACGCTGCTCGCGGGGAGACGGTCGTCCAGAGCAGGCCGGCGACGGCGCTTGCCGCGAGGTTGCCGAAGCTCTGCACGGCTGCGAGCAGGCCGAAGGCAGAGCCGCGGAGGTCTGCTGGGGCGAGCGAGGCGACGGCCGCGTGCTCGGCGGTCTCGACGAAGCCGATCGCAATTCCGGCGGCGACGAAGAACAACGCGAGCGCGAGAATGCTCGCGCCGACGAAGGCCAGGCCGGCGTAGGCGACGCCGAAGCAGGCGACGCCGAGCGCGAGGACAAGGACGGCGCCGCGGCGGTCTCCGAGTCGTCCGCCGGCGACGCTTGCAAGCGTGGCGGCGAGGTTGTAGCCGGCGTAGAGGCCGATCGCGATCTTCGCAGCCGTGTCTTCGCCGTGCGCGGGAGTGAGGAGTTCGCTTGCGCGGAGGATCAGGAGCGTCGCGGCGATGTTGCCGACCTCGAACGCGGAGACGCCGAAGAGCAGCTGTCCGAGTCGGCCGTGCAGCACCGGCCGGACGCGCAGACGGATCGGCTGGCGCGGGCGCGGCTCGAGCTTCGGCGCAGCGCGGATCGCGTAGACGATCGCGAACGCGGCGAGCAGGCCGGGGATGACGCTGAGGAGGATCGCGGTGCGGACGCCGACGATGGCGACCAGGGCGAGTGCGAGCAGCGGTCCGCCGATCGCGCCCAGGTTGTCCATCGCCCGCTCGAATCCGTACGCCCGCCCGTACGCGCTCGACGGAACGACGTCCGCGAGCAGCGCGTTGCGCGCCGGTACCCTCAGCCCGCGCGCCATCCACGCTCCCGCCCGGAGCGCGCCGACCTGCCACACCGAGGTCGCAGCGCCGATCGCGGCGAGAACACGGCCGTCGCCGTGTAGCCGCCGACGGCAACGCGGCGGCGGCGTTCAGGATCATCGGCAAGCGCGCCGCCGCCAAAGCGGGCAGCGCCCGCGAGTCCGTCAGCGACCCCCTCGATCAAACCAAGAGCCGCCGCCGGCGCGCCGAGCGTCGAGGTGAGAAAGCTCGGAACAGCGAGGTTGGCACCTCGTGCCCGAGGTCGGCGAGCAGGCTTGCGCCGCCGATCGCTCGCACGCCCGGCGTCAGCCAACGCTTCTCAGGCGGTGCTACAGGTTCCGGGTGGGCTTCGGCGGTCTCCACCGGAGAAGCCTAAGCCGCCACGAGCAGCGGATGGACATCCCCGTCTGACACGCCGACGTGAAGTCTGTCGGAACCAACCGGTCGGCCGCTATTCGACGCCGTCCGCGCGTTCGCGCCGACCGAACATCCGCTCCTCACTCCGTTCGGCGGCGCCCTGAAACAGAACCTGGGCGGCGTGGATGTACCGCTCGGTGATCGAGCCCTGCGAGTGGCCGGCGCGCGCTTGGACGTAGATCTGCGGGTTGCCAGCCGCGGCGGCGTGCGTGAGCGAGGTATGGCGGAGATCGTGAAAGGGGCGGAACGGCTTCTCGATCCCGGCGCGTGCGAGCGCCGGCTTCAGTTAGCGCTTCGCGAGCTTGCTCGTGTCGACCGGCGTTCCCTTCGTCGGGTGGCCGAAGACGAGGTCATCGTCGCTCCGATACGCGGCCCGGCGCCACTGCTCGTCGAGGACGCCCAGCGTGCGCGGGCCGAGCTCGACGACGCGCCGCGACGCTCTGCTCTTCGGCGTCGTGACTGTCCGCGCACGAACGCCTCCCGAACCTCGATCTTGCCGTCGAGCAGGTTGACGGAACGCCAGCGCAACCCGATCAGCTCGCCGCGCCGGAGCGCCGTACCGAGGGCAGTCACGACGATCGCTTTGGCGAGCAGCCACCACGCGCGCTCGCCCTCAGCGGCCTCGCCGACCAGCTCTTCGTAGGCGACGCTCAGCCTCGCGATCTCGGCCTCGGAGAGGACGCTCATCTCCGGTTGCTCCATCCGCGGCCGATCGATGCTCGCGACCGGATTCGTCCGGATCAGGCGCCAGACGATCGCGCGACGGAACATGACGTTCAGCAGAAGCAGATGATTCTGAATCGTCTTCGGCGACAGGCCGGCATCCGACTTGAGCGCGATGTACGCGTCGAGCAGTTCCGGCCGCGCCTCGAGCTCGGCCAGCGGCGCATCTGCGAAGGGGAGCAGGTGGCGGCCGAGGAGGTAGCGGTAGTTCTCGGTCGTCGTGGGCTTGAGGTTCCGCGACGGGAGGTAGTCGCGCACGAAGCGCTCGGCGAACTCACCGAAGGCCACCCGCGCGGGCTTGCGGTAGCCGTCTTCGACGGCGGCGAGGCGCCAGCGAGGTCGAGATCGTGGGCGTTGAACTGGCTCCAGATCTTCCGAGCGGCGTCGCGAAGCTCCTCATCGGTCATTGCGGCTCACCACGATCCGGTCGGAGTACCTGCATCACGCAGCCATCGGTGTAGGCCGTGCTGCTGACGAGCTCGAAACGCTGCGGCTCCAGGAGCCCGTGCATGAGCGAGATGCCGGAGCCGAGCGCGACCGGGTGCACGGTGAGCCGATATTCGTCGACCAGCCGCTCGCGGATCAGGCTGTGCGCGAAGTGGCCGCCGCCGAAGGCAACGATGTCGCGGCCGGGCTCGCGCTTGAGCTGCTCAATCTCCTCTCCCAGGGGGAGCTCGTTGAGACGCGCGTTGTTCCAGTCGAGCTCAGTGAGGCTCTCTGAGAAGACGACCTTGGGAAGCGCGTTCATGAGCTGGGCCATTGGGCTGTCGGAGCTCGCCCAGGCAGGCCCCATTTCCTCGTAGGCCACTCGCCCGAGCAGGATCACGTCGAGCTGACTGAGCATCTCGAGGTTCAGCCGGTGGCGTTGATCACCGTGGTCGACGGCGTCCTCCGGGGCCAGCCAGTCGACCTTGCCGTCGACGCCGGTGACAAAGCCGTCGAGCGACACCGACATGTGGAGGATCAGCCGTCGTTGCCTTTCAGCGCTCATGACGTCACCCGGTAGTGCAGGTGGACGACGCCAGGTGCCTCGAGGACGCGGGTGAGCTCGAGGTCGGTGTGGTCCGCGCCGAGGTGCTCGAAGAGGCGACGCCCCTCGCCCAGCAGGACCGGGACGAGGTGGATCTCCAGCTCGTCGAGCACGCCGGCACGCAGCAGTGATTGCGCGAGGCTGGCGCCATGCACCATCACGTTCGACTCACCCGCCGCGTCCTTGGCCTGGCGCATCGCGCTCTCGACGCCGTCGGTCACGTAGTTGACCCAGTCCGACTCTGGGGGAGGTGGCGTCCCGGTCGTTGGAATGAAGATTGGGACCCCGTGGTGATCGCCTCCCCAGCGGCCGGCGAGGTCGAACGTGCGCCTGCCGACGACCACGGCACCGGTCGCCATCGACTCCTCGAACACCTTCGCGCTCGCGCCCGGCGGGTCGAACCCAGCCGACTTGCCGGTCCACGGCCCCAGCCAGTCGTGAAGGCATTCGCCGTCGACACCGAGGCCATGGTCTGCGTCGTCGTCCGGGCCCGCGATGAACCCGTCGAGCGACATCGACATGTAGAGGACTGACTTGGATTTTTCGTTTGCGCTCATGTCTTTAGAGACCGCCCTTGGGGCCGAAAATCATCGCGGACCGTAACGGCGGGCATGGTGTCAAGGCCGATAGCCATCCAGACGATGTCTCAAGCGAGATCCCGCGTCTCCCCGATGCGATAGCTGCTCGCCCGAAGCGTCAGGGTAGAGGGTTCAAAACCCGCCCCCACCACCGAGCAAGGCCCGCAAACGCGGGCCTTTTGTTTCTAGTCAGACGCGGCGACCCCGATCAGGTGGAACAGTCGTGCGCTCGACCTGGATCGCGAAGTAGTCGCCGACGTCTATGGACGTTGCGTCGATGAGAACGTCGAGCAGTTCTTCCTCGGCTGCCTGCCACTCGACGTCGACGTCCCGCGTCGCGCGAGCTCTCTCGTGGAGTCTGAGGTCGAGGGCAAAGCCGCCTTTGAGCAGCCAGCGGTCGGGCGCGGCGGCGTTCAAGCGGGCAAGGAGTCGGTCGTACGCGACCCGCTTACGGTCGCGAGCGATGCGTGCGCCGTCTCCCGCTGCGCGGGCCTTGAGTCGCTGCTCGAGCGCTTGGCGGAAGGCAGCAGCGTCGCGGTATCTCATGCCGCGCTTTGCCGGAGGAGTCAATCGATAAAGGTTCGGACGCGCTCAGGACGACCGGCCGCAGCAGTGCGAAGGCGGCGGGGTGTCGTGAGGCCTCGCTCGAGCGCCTGCTGGACGGCGAGCTCGATCTGCTCCGGCTGGGTGCCGGCTTCGAGGGAGTCGACGATGGTGCGCTCGGGGCTTGTCGCGAGCACGCCGGCGACGCGGCGGATCTCGGTCGCGCGGGGAGGGTGCTGGAGCGTATGGAACCGAACACCGGAGCGGGGGCGTTGGCCGCGCTTGTCGCGCGGGAGCGTGACGTGAACCGCGTTCGGGATCACGTCAGAGAGGTCGTAGAGTTCGAGCGCGCTCTCGTGCGAGACGACCGCCGGCACGTTCGCCAGCGCCAGCCAGGTCGCAACGACGTGCTCGTGTGGAGTCGAAGGGAAGTGGCGTGGACGGTAGAGGCCGCGCCGGACCCGTTAGAACCAAACCCCTCCCGTGGTCAAGCTATACGTTGACAAATCAATAAACTATGACAATCTATAACTTGTCACTTACTCGAGAGGTGGCAAGATACAAGTTGTCGGTCGCCGCATCGATGACAAGCTCTAGCTTGTCAATTTTGCTACTGTTGCCAACGTGCTCAAGACTATGAAGACTACGACCCTAGCCCGCCAGGCCCTCGATGAACGGTTGGCCGGCTGGCGCTCTTTCGCGCCAGCGCCGGTGCGCGGGTGGATCCGGGCGATCCGTGAGTCGCTCGGCATGTCATCGGCTGATCTGGCTGGCCGGCTTGGCACGACGCGCCAAGCGGTCGCGCAACTGGAGAGGTCCGAAGCCGACGGATCGATTCGGCTCGAGAGCCTGCGTCGCGCTGCCGAGGCCCTCGATTGCACCCTCGCCTATGCCCTGGTGCCGAACGACTCATTGGAGGAGATCGTCGACCGTCGCGCACATGACGTCGCCTTGAAGGAGACAGAGAGAGTGCGGCACACGATGCTACTCGAGGATCAACTCGTCGACGACTCCCTCGACAAGGAGCGTCTCGTCGACGAACTCGCGGAAGAGTTGAAGAACTCCCGCCGCCTCTGGCGCGCCTAGGCAATGCACTTCCTGGTCGGCGGCGGCGCGGGCCAAACCCCGCTCGATCCCGACGAGGCAGAGGGGCTCATCCCGTCCTGGCTGTCGACCCGCGGTGACCTCGATCGCGCCGAACAGGAGAACATCCTTCGTGCCGAGTCCTGGACGCGGGGGCGGAGGGTCCGCCTTCCAGAACTCATAGCCGAGAGCTTCATCAGGCATTTGCACCGCCGGATGTTCGGCGAGGTCTGGCGATGGGCGGGAAGCTATCGAACGAGCAACAAGAACATCGGCGTCGACTACTGGCGGATCGCCGAGGAGATCGGGCAGCTGCTTGGAAACACTCTCTACTGGGTCGAGAACGAGGTCTACGAACCCGACGAGCTCGCCGTCCGGTTCCATCATCGCCTCGTCGCGATTCATCCATTCCCCAATGGCAACGGTCGCCTCGCGCGCACCGGTGCCGATCTGCTGGTCGAGGTGCTGGGCGGCGAGCGATTCACGTGGGGTGTGTCGCTCGCCGCCAAAGACGCCACCGCAGCCCGGCGGATGTACATCGAAGCCCTGCAGGCCGCCGACGGCGGGGAAATTGCGTCGCTCCTCGCATTTGCACGAAGCTGAAAAATGCAGAACATGCGGAGATGAACGTTCCTCACGACGACAGTCTTCGGCGTCGGCGCGAAGCGGCCGCTCGCTACAAGCCTTGAAGAGCGCGGGGTTGCCTGTGAGCGATGTGAGGGTTCCCTTCCCAGGAAGCGGCCGCCAGCGCGAGTTCGTGGAGGCGTTTGGTCGGGCAATCGCGAGGTAACGCTGATCCACCGAGTACACGCTGACGGTTGCGCCCGATTCCCGACTCTCGCAGCGCGGCGCACGTTGCTCAGTTTGACAACGAACCTTCTACCCATTTTATGCGATGCCTTGCGCAGCTCGCTATGGACGTCAGGCACGGCGTCGAGAATGGCCTCGATCTCGCCGGGGCCGCACGCGTGCCTCGATGTCTCCGATGGCGTGCTCGGTCGCTGCCTGGCGGCTGGTCAGCGCCTCGATCCGCTGCTTGGCTGCGGCGACGACGGGATGGTTGGGGTCGTCGTGCTCCTCCAGGCGAAGCGTCTGCCGATGGAGCGCGCGCCGAATGTGTTCCTGCTCGCGTTCGAGCCGCTGAATCGGCATCGGAGACAAGCGCAGCCTCATCCTCTGCACGACCGGGCAGTTGATCGACGCGATTCGGGACGCCCGCGGCGAACCCGCGTAGTCGAGTCGTTGCGGGCGGGGCTGACTGCTGGCGCGTCGGGCTGGAGCTCGGCGACGCCGATCAGCCGCTCTTCGATCAGTTCGAGGAGCATGGGCCGCGGACGAGACGCGATAGCCACCTCAGCGAGCATCTAGAGTGCGCTCATGTCCCCAGTCCGGGTCAGGGGCGATTCCGAGCCTGCGCGAGCGGCGCAGAGGTCGGGCCAACTCGAGCGCGGTCGTCGGTCCTATGCGGCGCGGGTGTGGCTCGACGCCTACGAGACGTTCAGACGCGCCGACGAGGCGGGCCTGCTAGGAGCGGAGGACCTCGAGCTGCTCGCGACGGCGGCCTACATGCTCGGCCGCGATGACGAGTGGATGAGCTTCCACGAGCGTGCCCATCAACTCTACGCCGACGCGGGAGAGGCTCTGCCCGCCGTGCGCTGCGCGTTCTGGGTCGGCATGAACCTGGCGCTTCGGGGTGAAGCGGGCGGCGCGTCTGGCTGGCTTGGCCGGGCGCAGCGGTTGCTCGAGCGCGACGGTCGCGACTGCGCGGAACGTGGCTACATGTTGCTGCCCGTCATGTTCCAGCACGAGGCGGCGGGCGACTTCGCGGCCGCGGCCGAGGCGGTCGCCGCCGCAGCAGAGATCGGCCAGCGCTTCGGCGACGCGGACCTGTTCGCGCTCGCCGTTCACGGGCAGGGCTGCATGTTGATCAAGAACGGGCAGGTCAAGGAAGGTCTCGGACTGCTCGACGAGGCGATGGTCGCGGTCACGACAGGGGAGCTGTCGCCGATCCCGACCGGGTTGGTCTACTGCGGCGTGATCCTGGCTTGTCAGGAGGTGTACGAGCTGGGTCGAGCTCGTGAGTGGACGGCAGCGCTGACGCGCTGGTGCGCGGACCAGCCCGACCTGGTGGCCTTCACCGGCCGCTGCCTCGTGCATCGCGCCGAGATCATGCAGCTCGATGGTGCGTGGCCGGACGCGCTGGAAGAGGCACGACGCGCCAGCCTCCGTTTCGTGGCGACATCGAACTCGGCCTGCGGCCTGGCTCACTACCGCCAGGGAGAGCTCCTTCGCCTGCAGGGCGAGTTCGGAGCCGCCGAGGAGGCGTACCGGGAGGCGAGCCGGAACGGCTGGGAGCCCCAGCCGGGGCTGGCTCAGCTGCGGTTGGCACAGGGGCGAGCCGACGTGGCCGCCGCGGCGATCCGCAGGGCGGCCGGCGAGGTCTCCGAGCGGCTGAAGCGCGCCGGCCTGCTGGCGGCGTACGTCGAGATCATGCTCGCCGTCGGCGACGCGGCGGAAGCGTACGCCGCGTGTCGCGAGCTCGGAGAGATCGCCGAGAGCCACAAGAGCATCATGCTGGCGGCAATGGCCGCCCAGGCCCGGGGGGCGGTCGACCTGGATCGCGGGGAGGCACGCTCCGCCTTGGTTTCGCTGCGGCACGCGTGGCAGCTGTGGCACGACCTCGAGGCACCCTATGAGGCCGCCCGGGTGCGGGTGCTCGTCGGCCTGGCCTGCCGGGCTCTCGGCGACGACGACGCCGCCGCGATGGAGTTGGACGCAGCCCGCGGAGCCTTCGCGCGACTGGGAGCAGCGCCGGACCTCGCCCGCCTCGACTCGTTCAGCCGGGCTGACGTGTCCGGCGCTGCCCATGGCCTGACGCCGCGCGAGCTCGAGGTCTTGCGCCTCGTCGCGGCCGGGAAGAGCAATCGGGCGATCGCCTCGGCGCTCGTCATCAGCGAGCACACCGTGGCCCGGCACGTCCAGAACATCTTCGCGAAGCTCCGCGTCTCGTCGCGAACCGCGGCCGGCGCGTTCGCGTTCGAGCACGACCTGGTCTGACGCCGCGAGTGGTCAGAAATGACCACGGGTTTCCTCCTCCGCAGTTGGTGGTTCCGGGCGATGTGCGCCGCCGTCTCCGGCCGTACCGTCGTTCGTTGTCGTGCCACGCAGGAGGAGGAAGACGAAGTGACGGAGCAGGCAGAGCAGTTCGAGACGGTGATCGTCGGCGGTGGTCAGGCCGGGCTCTCGGCGGCGTATCACCTGAAGAGGCGAGGCCGGCCCTGCGTGATCCTGGACGCGAACGAGCGGATCGGCGACTCCTGGCGAAAGCGCTGGTCCTCCCTCAGGCTCTACTCGCCTGCGCGCTACGACGGGCTGCCGGGGATGCCGTTTCCCGCTCGGCGTCACGCTTTCCCGACCGGCAACGAGATGGCCGACTACCTCGAGTCCTACGCGCTACGGTTCGAGCTTCCCGTCCGGGCAGGCGTCGCCGTCGACGGGCTTTCCAAGGAAGGCGAGCGGTACCTCGTCACCGCCGGCGAGCGTCGGTTCGAGGCCGACCACGTGGTCGTGGCTACGGGCGTGTTCCGCAGTCCCGTGATCCCGTCCTTCGCCACCGAGCTCGACCCGAGCGTCAGGCAGCTCCATTCCAACGACTACCGAAGCCCCGCCCAGCTGCAGGAGGGTCCGGTCCTCGTCGTGGGTGCCGCCCACTCGGGTGCGGACATCGCGTTCGAGGTGGCCGGCGAGCACCGGACGCTCCTATCGGGGACCGATACCGGCCAGATCCCGTTCCGGGTCGACGGCCGCTTGGCGCCCGTCATCTGGCCCGTGATGCGGTTCGTCGCCACTCGCGTCTTGACGGTCGGCACACCCATCGGCCGCAAGGCTCGTGCCAAGATCCGGGCTCACGGCGGGCCTCTCCTCCGGATCAAGGCCGCTGACTTGGCTGCCGTCGGCGTCGAGCGTGTCGTCGCGAAGACGGTCGGGGTCCAGGACGGAATGCCCATGTTCGACGACGGCCAGGTGGCGGAGGTCGCGAACGTGATCTGGTGCACCGGGTTTCGGAACGACTTCAGCTGGATCCAGCTCCCGGTCGTGGGCGAGGACGGATATCCCGAGCAGGATCGCGGCGTCGTCGCTGCGTCGCCGGGCCTCTATTTCCTCGGTTTGCTCTTCCTGCACTCCTTCAGCTCCATGCTCATCCTCGGCGCAGGAAGGGACGCCGAGCGCGTTGCGAAGCACATCTCGTCCAGGTCGAATGGCCGGCCTGCTGCACAAGAGCTGCACTCGACTCGAACCCTGAAGGGGGAGGTACACCGGACATGACGGCAATCACCAACGACATCGCCAACCTCACGGCGGAGCAACTCGAAGAGCTCGACGCACGGGTCGACGGGCCGCTGCTGCGCGCCGGCGACGAAGGCTGGGACGATGCCGTTCTGATCTGGAACGGCATCGTTGCTCGGTTCCCTGCGCTCGTCCTCCAGCCGACGTCGGCCGACGATGTCGCCGCGGCCGTCGGGTTCGCCCGCGAGCACGGCGTGCTGCTCGGGATCAAGGGCGGGGGCCACAACATCGCCGGCACTTCGATCGCCGAGCGCGGCCTGACGCTCGACATGTCCCGGATGCGCGAGCTCACGGTCGACCCCGAGGCCAGGCTCGCGCAGGTCGGGCCCGGCTGCCTGCTCAAGGACGTCGACAGGGCGACGCAGGAGCACGGGCTTGCGACCGTGCTCGGCTTCATCTCCGAGGTCGGAGTCGCCGGTCTCACGCTCGGCGGCGGCCTCGGCTACCTGTCGCGCCGCTTCGGTTGGACGGTCGACAACCTCGAGGAGGTCGAGATCGTGACCGCAGACGGCGAGATCCGCGTCGCCAACCGCGAGCAGCACGCCGACCTGTTCTGGGCGGTCCGCGGCGGCGGCGGCAACTTCGGCGTCGTCACCCGGTTCACGTTCCGCCTTCACGAGGTCGGCCCGATCGTCTACGGCGGCCTGATTGCGTGGCCTTTCGAGCGGGTGGACGAGATTCTCCGGGCCTATCGGACGATCACGACCGAGTCGCCGGCGGAGCTGACCGTGTGGATGGTTCTCCTCCACGCACCGCCGCTGCCCTTCGTCCCGGAGGAGTGGCACGGGCGCAAGATCTGCGCGATGGTCGTCTGCTACTCCGGCGATCCCGACAAGATGGACGAGGCGCTGGCACCGATCAGGGCGCTCGGCGCTCCCGTCGTCGAGGTGCTCCAGGAGTGGCCCTACACGCAGCAGCAGTCGTTCCTCGACGAGAGCGAGCCCAAGGGCGCCCACTACTACTGGAAGACGGAGTACGTCTCCGAGTTGAGCGACGGGCTGCTCGCGGCGGTAAGGGACGTATTCGCCGAGTGCCAGATTCCCGAAGCCCAGGTCGGCTTCCTTCAGCTCGGCGGCGTCCTCAACCAGCACGCCGAGGACGACGGGGCCGTCGGGAACCGCGACGCACGCTACGCGCTGGGCGTGAACGGGATGTGGGAGGCGGACGAGCCGAACGCCGACGCCTTCCGGCAATGGGTCCGTGACGGCTGGGCGCGTGTCCGACCATTCTCGACCGGCCGTACCTACATCAACTTCCAGACCGCCGACGAGGGCGAGGAGCGCGTCCGGGCGACGTACGGCGCCAACTGGGACCGGCTCGTCCGGATCAAGAAGACGTACGATCCCGACAACCTGTTCCGGGCAAACCGGAACATCCAGCCGCCGGCGTAAGAGCGCTGGACGGCAGGGAGGACGATCGTGAGGATCGAAGCGTCGCGCACGCTCCCGGTCGACCGGGAGGTCGGTTTCGACTACATCACGGATCCCAAGAACTGGCCTCACTTCTGGCCCGACCTCGTCGACATCCCGGGCTTGGGCCGGTTGAGCTGGCAGGAGCCGGGAGACACGATGCGGCTGCGCATGCGTCTCGCCGGACGAGCAATCGACCTGGACATGACCCTCGAGGAGCTCCGCCGCCCGGCGCTCGTGCGCTACCGAACTGCCCAGCAGGGCATGCCCGACACGGCGCACGAGCGGTACTTCGAACCCGCGGCCACCGGATTCGAGTACCGGCTGGTCGTCTCCTTCATGCCACGTTCCGGGCTCGCCGGGCTCTTCGATCGCACGCTGCTCCGGTACGCGACCGCACGCGCGCTGCGCCGGACGCTCGACAACCTGGTCCGGCAGCTTCCGGCTCCTGCCTTGCGCGCGTGATCCCGGGCCGGGTCTCCGAGTCGAGGGAGACCGCAAGTGTGTGGCTAGCCGTACCTCAGGCGCAGCGCGAGCGCTTACGATGTCCCGAGTGCAGAACTCGTCGCCCACCGCCGCCCCCGCGTCCGCCGAGCTCGAGCGTCAGCTCGAGCAGCACCGGAGGGAGCTGACGGCCTACTGCTACCGGATGGTGGGCTCGCCGTTCGAGGCCGAGGACGCCGTCCAGGAGACCTTCATCCGGGCGTGGCGTGCGTACGACCGCTTCGAGGGACGGGCGGCGGTGCGCTCGTGGCTCTATCGGATCGCCACGAACGTCTGCCTCGATCTCCTGGACGGGAGGAAACGTCGTGCCCTGCCGATGGATCTCGGCCCGGCGCGCGAGCCGCTCGCGTCCAACCTGAACACCCTGCCGGAGGTCACGTGGATCGAGCCGATCCCCGACGGCCGGGTCGTGTCCGACGGGGATCCGGCCGAGGTCGCTGTCGCACGCGAGACGATCAGGCTTGCCTTCGTCGCCGCCCTGCAATACCTGCCGCCGCGACAGCGCGCCGTGCTCATCCTCTGCGAGGTGCTGCGCTGGAAGGCCACCGAGGTGGCGGAGCTCCTCGAGACGAGCGTGGCATCGGTGACGAGCGCACTTCAGCGGGCGCGGGCGACGCTGGAGGCCAGCGACCCGAGCGCCCTGGAGACGGGCTCGTCCGTCGACGAGGCCGACGCCGACCTTCTGGCCCGGTACGTCGAGGCGTTCGAGCGCTACGACATGGATGCACTCACCTCGCTGATCCAGGAAGACGCGACCCAGTCGATGCCGCCCTATGACCTCTGGCTGCGTGGGCGCGAAGACATCCTCGCCTGGTGGGTCGGGCCCGGCGGCGCCTGCCGCGGCTCGAGGATGATCCCGACGACGGCGGCGAACGGCGCACCTGCGTTCGGGCAGTACAAGCCGAGCGAGACCGGGGACGGCTACGACCCGTGGGCGCTACAGGTGCTGGAGCTCGACGGCGACAAGATCGTGGGCTTCACGTTCTTCCTCGACACCGAGCGCGTCTTCCCGCTCTTCGGACTGCCTGCGCGCCTTGAGTCTTAGGGGCTAAGCCATGCTCGCGAACCGCTCGATGCCGGCGTGCACGGTCATCCCCGAGCTCGGCTACGAGGATGTCGATGACGCGATCGAGTGGCTCCGTGATGCGTTCGGCTTGACGGAACGATGGCGCGCCGAAAACCCACCGCGCCCAGCTCGCTGTCGGCGCCGGGGCCGTCGTTGTGACCGAGCAGCGATACGCGGCGGAAGGACTCTCCGCCGTGCTGGTGCGTGTCGAAGACGTCGACAGCCACCATGAGCGGACGCGCACGCACGGCGCACGGATCCTGCAACCGCCTGCCGACTACCCCTACGGAGAGAGGTAGTACACCGCCGAGGACCTCGGCGGCCACCGCTGGACGTTCTCGCAGTCGATCGCCGACGTCGCTCCCGAGGATTGGGGTGGCACGTCGGGCGCGCTGGGCGCCTGACCGCAGACACGCGGTCAGGCGCTCGAGGGCCGCCTTGCTACTGCTGGAGCGCGCTCGGGTCCATCCAGACCAGCTCCCAGAGGTGGCCGTCGGGATCGTTGAAGCTCCGGCTGTACATGAAGTCCATCTCCATCGGCTCGTTCGCGGCCGTACCGCCCGCCTCGAGCGCCTTGTCGGCGAGCTCGTCGACCTGCTCCCGACTCTCGGCCGAGAGTGCGAGGATCGCCTCCGTCTGAGCGGTCGAGTCGACGAGCTCCTTCTTCGTGAAGTCCTGAAAGCGACTCTTGACGAGCAGCATCACGAACGCTTGATCGCTGACGATCATGCAGGTGGCGTGCTCATCGGTGAACTGCGGGTTGAACGAGAAGCCGAGCTTCGTGAAGAAGTCGACCGATCGGCCGAGATCCTCGACTGCGAGGTTGATGAAGATCATGCGGGACGTTCCGGTTGCCATCGTTCCTCCTTGGTAGCGGTGTCGGTCGGTAAGACTGGCGTCGATTCGACAATTCATCGGTCGCGATCGTCAGGAGGATCGGAATGCTGCTCGAGGGCAAGTACGCGGTGGTCTACGGAGCGGGAGGGTCGATGGGTGGCGCGGTCGCGCGTGCGTAACCCACTTCATCACCGCGACGGCGGCCGTGCGACGGATGAGCGCACAGGGCTCCGGCGTGATCGTGATGCTGTCGTCTTCGGCGGCCGACGAGGCGCGGCATCGGATGGGAGGGTTCAACCTGGCGTGCGCGGCGATCGAGGCCCAGCGCTCGTGGACTAATCCGGTAGGACATCGCGCAGACCCATGAAGACCAGCAGCTCGCGCAGCCCGGACGACGTCTGGCGCAGGCGAACCTGGCAGCCGTGCCGCCGAGCGGCGAGCTGAAGCCGTGCGAGGGCATCGACGGTGACCGCGTCCGGCGCCACGCCGGCTACGTCGCACAGCGCCACGGCTGCACCGTTGTGCTCCAGCAACGTGCACAGCCGATCGCACAAGCCGGGCAGGTCGGCGCGGGCGATCGGACCGCGGATCGCGATGTGGATCGTTTCCGGCGCGCTGGTCGCCATCGCGGATAGAGACTGCCCGGCCGGGCGAGACTCATCGGCGCTCGACCGATGAGTTCTGCTGCGCGGCCCGGTCTGACTCCTCGAACATGCGACTGGGGAGGAAATGAGATGACCATGGACAGCCGCACCCGCTGGCTCGCGCTGTACGTCCTCTGCCTCGGGGACTTGATGATCGTCCTCGACGTCACGATCGTCGGCGTTGCGCTGCCGTCGATCAGGGAGGACCTCGGATTCTCGGAGACGTCGCTCGCCTGGGTCGTGAACGCCTATCTGCTCACCTTCGGCGGCTTCCTTCTGCTCGGCGGCAAGCTGGGCGACCTCTTCGGACACCGCCGTCTGTTCCTCGGCGGGATCACGCTCTTCACGCTGGCATCGCTCGCCTGCGGTCTCGCGAGCTCGCAGGAGCTCCTCGTGGGAGCGCGGGCTCTGCAGGGCATCGGCGCGGCGGTCGTCTCCGCAGTCGCGCTCTCGCTGATGATGACGCTGTTCACGGAACCCATGGACCGCGCCAAGGCGATGGGCATCTTCGGCTTCGTCGCCTCGGGCGGCGGCTCGATCGGCGTCCTGCTCGGCGGGATCCTGACCGACGTGCTCAACTGGCATTGGATCTTCCTCGTCAACGTCCCGGTCGGCGTCCTCGTCGTCGTGCTCACCCTCCGACTGGTGCCGTCGTCCCGCGGCGAGGCTGCGCCGGGACGGCTCGACGTCGCCGGTGCGGTCACCGTCACGGCGGCGCTGATGCTGGCCGTCTACGCGATCGTCAACGGCAACCGGGAAGGCTGGACGAGCGTCCAGACGCTCGGCTTGCTCGGCGCCGGGGCGGCGCTGCTGGCGGTCTTCCTGGGGATCGAAGCGCGGGTTCGATCGCCGCTCATGCCGCTCGGACTCTTCCGGCTGCGCAACGTCTCGGTCGCGAACGTCGTCGGCATCCTCTGGGCCGGAGCGATGTTCGCGTGGTTCTTCATCTCGGCGCTGTACCTCCAGCTCGTGCTCGGTTACAGCCCGCTGCAGGTCGGTCTCGCCTTCCTGCCTGGCAACCTGATCATGGGTGCGCTCTCGGTCGGCCTCTCGGCCAAGCTCGTCCTTCGCTACGGCTTCCGGCTGCCGCTTGCGACCGGGCTGCTGCTGGCGGCAGCCGGGCTCGTGCTCTTCGCGCGGGCTCCGGTCGACGGGAGCTTCGTCGTCGACATCTTCCCGAGCATGATCCTGCTCGGTCTCGGCGCCGGCATGGCCTTCAACCCGCTCATGCTCGCCGCCATGAGCGACGTGGAGCCGAGCGACGCCGGCCTCGCGTCGGGCGTCGTCAACACCTCGTTCATGATGGGCGGTGCGCTCGGGCTCGCGGTCCTCGCCAGTCTGGCCGCCTCTCGGACGGACACCCTCGTCGCCGCCGGCGGCGACTCGGTCGGCGCCCTGAACGGCGGCTATCACGCGGCATTCCTCGTGGGCGCCCTGTTCGCGGCCGCGGCCGCCGCGCTCGGCGCGCTGCTGCTGCGCTCGCCGCAGGAAACACCCGCAGAGGAGAGCCCGGAGGCGAGCGGTGCCCTCGCGGGTGCCGACTAGAGATCGACCAACACAACGAGAGGAGCACGATCAATGTTCAAGGACAGCAAGGCCTTTTCCACCTTCTCGGCGGACGACATCCCGCGCGCGAAGCAGTTCTACGGCGAGACTCTCGGCCTCGACGTCGCCGACGAGATGGATGGGCTCGCACTCCACCTCGCAGGTGGGGGCGAGGTGTTCGTCTACCCCAAGGACGATCACGCTCCGGCGAGCTTCACCGTCCTCAACTTTCCGGTGGAGGACATCGACGAGGCCGTCGACAAGCTCACGGAGGCCGGGGTCGAGTTCGAGCGCTACGAGGGCATGGAGCTCGACGAGAAGGGGATCAATCGCGGCGAAGGACCGACGATCGCGTGGTTCAAGGACCCGGCCGGGAACATCCTCTCCGTGCTCGAGCTGGAGTAGCGAGGCCGCCGGCCACGGCGCACAATGAGTCGGTGGCGTCGAAGCCTTCGAGAGCACCGGTCTCGCGCCCGGTCGATGCCGGGTGGGCCGCGCTCGCGGAGGGGCGCTGGGAAGACGCCGCCGCAATGTTCGAGAAGGCGCTCGGCGAGGTCGAGACAGCCGAGGCACTGGATGGGTTGAGCTGGGCGGCGTGGTGGCTCGACGACGCGGACGTGGTCTTCCACGCCCGCGAGCGCGCGTACAGCCTGTACAAGGGCGGCGGACACGCCGCAGCCGCCGCCCGGATGGCCACGTGGCTTGCCGTCGACGAGCTCGACTTCCACGGCGCCTGGCGAGTGGCGGGCGGCTGGCTCCGGCGCGCGCGCAGACTCCTCGACGCGTTGGAGCCGGGCCCGGATCACGGCTGGCTTGCCTTCCACGAGGGCTACCTCGCCCACGCGCAGGGCGACTCGGACAACGCCCGCGAGCTCGGCGAGCGCGCTGCGGAGCTGGGACGGCGGTTTGAAGTGCCCGACCTGGAGATGCTCGGCCTCGCGCTCGAGGGCGCGACGCTCGTGGCGTGCGCGCAGGTGGACGACGGCATGCGCTGTCTCGACGAGGCGACCGCAGCCGCGCTCGAGCAAGAGGCCACGATCCCGATCTCGGGAGCCTGGGTCTGCTGCTTCCTCGTCTCCGCTTGCACGGCCGTGCTCGACTACGAACGCGCCTTCGAGTGGTGCGATCGGATCGCCGCGTTCGCGCAGCGCTACGGAAGTCGGTACATGCTCGCCTTCTGCCGGGCCGAGTACGGCGCGGTGCACCTCTGGCGCGGCCGGTGGGCGGATGCCGAGGCGGACCTCGTTGCGGCCGTCGACGACTTCGCCCGCTCGCGCCCGGCCTGGGCCGGCGGCCCGCTCGTGACGCTGGCGGAGGTGCGTCGGCGTCAGGGCAGACCGGCGGATGTCGTGGAGTTGCTCGACCGCGCAGGCGCTTCATCTGCAGGTCAGCTCTGTCGCGCCCGTCTGGCGCTCGACCGCGGCGAGGCGCTCCGGGCGATCGAGCTCCTGGAGCGGCTACTGCGGCAGATCCCGACGCACCGGAAGATCGACCGCGCCCCCGCCCTCGAGATCCTCGTCCGGTCCCGCATCGCGCGCGGCGACCTCGACGAGGCGTGGGTGGCCCTGGGCGCGCTTCGGGAGGTCGAGCTGCTGGCCCGGAGCGCGGCGCTGCGAGCGTGCGCGGACAGGGCCGAGGGAATGCACGCAGCTGCGCGTGGAGACCACGAGCAGGCCCGGCCGCTGCTCGAGGATGCCGTCGACGGCTTCGAGGTCTGCTGCGCTCCCTTCGAGACCGCCCTGACCAGGATCGAGCTCGCCACGAGCCTCCTCGTATTGGGCCGCCTCGACGTGGCCGGCGAGGAGGCGTCCAGCGCCCTCTCGTGCCTACTCGAGCTGGGAGCGGCAGCCGAGGCCACGCGGGCACGCCTGCTCGTCGATGCCGTTGGCGCCACCTCGCCGCTCGCTGACGTGACGCCGCGGGAGCACGAGGTGCTACGACTGCTCGCCGACGGGCTGACGAACAGGCAGATCGCCGAGCGGCTCGTCGTCAGCGAGCACACCGTGCACCGGCACGTCACGAACATCCTGCGCAAGCTCGGGCTCCCCTCGCGGACGGCTGCGGCGGCGCACGCGGTGAGGGCCGGCTTGGTTGATCGATAGCCAGAACCGGCTAGTCGTTTCCGCCTCGAAGATGGCCGCTTCGGGCGAAGTCGCGCCCGGCTCCGAGGACTAGCTTAGTGGGATGGAACGTGGGGTCGGGTCGGGCGGATTCCTGCCACTGCTCGCTGCGCGTTCCCTGATCCGAGAGATCCACCGCGAACGCGAAAGGAGAGGCACCATGATGACCCAGGAGTCTGCGTGGCTGACCGACGAGGCGCGGCGAGAGGCCAAGGCCGCGGCGAGGACGATGTGGGGGCTCGGCGACTACCACCGGTTCGCGACCGAGCTCGTCTGGGGATTCGGACCGGAGCTTGTCGCGGCGTGCGGGATCTCTGCCGGCCAGCGCGTGCTCGACGTGGCCGCGGGAACCGGAAACGTGGCGATCCGCGCGGCGGAGGCCGGGGCGGAGGTCGTGGCGTCGGATCTGACGCCCGCGAACCTCGAGGCGGGCGCCCGCGAAGCTTGCGCCCGGGGCATCGAGCTCGAGTGGGTGGAGGCCGACGCGGAGGCGCTCCCCTTCGGCGACGCCGAGTTCGACGTCGTCACCTCCGCGGCCGGCGTGATCTTCGCCCCGGATCACCAGGCGGTGGCCGACGAGCTGCTGCGCGTCTGTCGGCCCGGAGGCACCATTGGGATGATCAACTTCACGCCCGAGGGCCTGGCGGCCGAGTTCTTCGACCTCTTCGGGCGCTACGCGCCGCCGCCTCCGCCGGGAGCGCTGCCGCCGGTCCTGTGGGGAAGTGAGAGCCACGTGCGCGAGCTTCTCGGCGATCGGGTGGCCTCGCTCGAGCTGACCCGCAAGCAGGCCGTGGAGAAGCTCGGCGGCGGCCCCAGCGACTACTGCGCGTTCTACAAGGCGACCTTCGGGCCGGTTGTCGCCCTCTACGGTCTCCTCGCCGACGAGCCGGGTCGGCTGGGCGCGCTCGATCGGGAGTTCCTCGAGTTCGCCACGCGCGCGAACCTCGGCGAGCCCGAGGGGCCTGTGGAGTACCACTACGAGTACTTGCTTGTGGTGGCCCGGAAGCGCATGTAGCTCGGGGCCGAGCGCGCCGCCAGCAGGCCGCCCGCTCGTTCGACGTCGCAATGATCCTGGACGCCGAGTACGAGCTTGAACGTAGGTCGCGCTGATCGTTCGCGGGAGCTTGACCGCCGTATCGCGCGAGAGCGTGGCATCAATCATCCGGGGCGTTTAGGCTTTCCCCGGAGTCTCACCGAAAGGAGGACGCGATGAAGGGATCCGAGAAGCCGAAGAAGCTCGCGAAGAAGGCGCCGCAGAAGACGCTGAAGGAGAAGCGGAACGAGAAGCGCGCCGCCGCCAAGAAGGGGATCTAGGTGCTCGCCGCATGAGCACGATCGCGGAGATCCTAGAGGAGAAGACCGGCGAGGTGATCCGGATCGACGGCGGCGCCACCGTCTTCGACGCGGTCAAGGCGATGGTCGAGGCGAACGTCGGCGCGCTCCTGATCACCGACGGCGACAGGATCACGGGCATCTTCACCGAGCGCGACTACCTGCGCCGGATCGCCGTCGAGGGCCGGCGCTCGCGCGACACGAGCGTGAGCGAGGTGATGTCGTCGCCCGTTCTCGTCGTCACGCAGGAGACGACCGTCGAGGAGGCGATGGCGCTGATGACCGACCGCCGGATCCGGCACGCGCCGGTCGTCGAGGAGGGCGCGCTCGTCGGGATGATCTCGATCGGCGATCTCGTCAAGTTCACCTCGCAGAAGCAGAGCTACCAGATCCAGTACCTGACGGAGTACATCTCAGCGCGCTAGCGTGCGCCGCGAGCCGGCCGCCGGCTGATCGCGCTCTCAGCGGTTGTGGCTCACGACCTCGACGTTGTTGCCGTCGGGGTCGAGCACGTAGGCGCCGTAGTAGCCCTCGTGGTAGTTCGATCGCTCGCCGGGCGGGCCATGGTCGCGGTAGCCGGCGGCGAGGGCTTCGCGGTGGAAGAGGTCGACGGCCTCGTTGTCGGCGGCCGGAAAGGCGAGATGGACATTGGCCGTCGCCCCGCCGTTGGCGACGATCGAGAAGGACCCGCTCACGCACGAGAACTGCATCCGGCCTGGGAGGTCGCGGCCGCTCCGGAAGCCCGTCGCGGGAGCGACCGTCTCGTAGAACCGGGTCGACGCCTCGAGGTCGGCCACCCGGATCCAGAGATGGTCGATCCCGCGGCGCTCGTGCGTCGAGCCGTGGTTGACAGCCTCGGCGCTCGATCCGTCCGGATCGAGGAGGAAGGCGCCGTAATAGTCCTCGTGGTACCGCGGCCGCAGGCCGGGCGCCCCGTCGTCTCGATAGCCGGCCTCCGTGCCGGCGCGCCAGAACCGGTCGACGTGCTCGCGCGACGGGGCGGCGAAGCCGACGTGCAGCCGTCGCGTCACCCCCTCCTCGCTCTCGGCCTGCATGAGCGAGAAGTCGTCCCACTCGGCGAACCGCTCGCCGGAATGCGTCCGCTCGATCCCGAGCTCGGCGAGCACGGTCTCGTAGAAGCGCTCCGAGGCGGCCCGATCGGAGACGCGAATCGTGACGTG
This sequence comes from Candidatus Gaiellasilicea maunaloa, assembly GCA_024330215.1. Classification (GTDB taxonomy): domain Bacteria; phylum Actinomycetota; class Thermoleophilia; order Gaiellales; family Gaiellaceae; genus Gaiellasilicea; species Gaiellasilicea maunaloa. The sequence continues at coordinate 475 of JANDLU010000034.1, read as the reverse complement.
GTCGAACACCGGCCCGATGATGCCACGCGGTGGTGGGTGCTCGTCTCGCGGGCGCCCGCGACGGCGTTCAGGCAAGTCCGTCTGGCAGACGATGGAGCCCGAGCACGCCCACGGCCGCGCGCGCCGCGAGCAGCTCATCATGCCCCGCCTGCCTCAGTGCCATCGCCACGCGGGCGACGTCGCGCCGGCAGTAGACGGCATGACCGCGCGCCAGGGCGATCGGTGCGAGGACCGGATCCGGCTCCTGTCCGACGAGCCGGCCGACCTCGAGCCTCCACGTCTCAACGACCCACTCGAGCATGGCCAAGGCGAGGTCCTCCTTGTCTCGGCGACTACCGCGGCCAGGCGCCACGCACCACGAGGCGGCGTCCTCAGTCGCGCCCAGATGCCCGTATCTGGGCGCTCCCTGCGTCCTTGCCTCGCGGCACGTGTCGCGTGCCATCCACCGCGACCAACTTTTCGGACAGGCTCTTAA
>JANDLU010000033.1 GCA_024330215.1 Candidatus Gaiellasilicea maunaloa | reverse complement strand
CGTATCCAGCCTCGATCGACCTATCGCTGCCGCCGCGGCGTCGCCTGACGGCCGCCGAGCACCGTCGCCTCTCGCGGCGATACAAGGCGCGCCGGGCTTTGCGCGCGTACGCATTCCTCGCGCCCGTGTTCGTTTTCTTCTCGGTCTTCCTCGTCGTGCCGTGCATCTGGCTTCTCTGGGGGACGTTCCACGCCGGCGGCGTGTACGGCCCGTCCGAGTTCGTCGGGCTCGAGAACTGGAAGACGGCCTTCTCCGACCCGCTCGTGCGAACGACGATCGAGAATACGTTCTCGCTCGCGCTGATGTCGATCCCGCCGCTCTTCCTGATCGGTCTCGGCCTCGCCCTCCTCTTGCTCAACCTCCGCCGCGGCGGCGCCGCCCTCCGGGCCGCCCTCTACTTTCCGACGCTCGCCCCGCTCGTCATCGTCGCGTCGATCTGGCTCTTCGTCATCCATCCCGACTTCGGGGCGTTGAACCTCGGCCTGCGCATGCTCGGAGGCGGCAGCGTCAACTGGCTCGGCGACACGCAGCTCTCGCTGCCGACGCTCGCGATGGTGGAGGTGTGGCGCGGGATCGGCTTCTGGTCGCTCTTCTTCCTCGCCGCGCTCATCTCGCTGCCGCGTGAGCTCTACGAAGCGGCCCACCTCGACGGGACGAACGCCTGGCAGCGCTTCCGCTACCTGACGCTGCCGCTCCTGCGGCGGACGTTCCTCTTCGCGATCGTGCTGTCGGTGATCAACACCCTGCAGACCTTCGACACCGTCTTCGTGATGACAAACGGCGGCCCGGCGAACTCCACCGCCACGGTCGCCTGGTACATCTACGAGAGCATCTACGTCTTCGACGAGGCCGGCTTCGGGGCGACGCTGTCGTTCGTCCTCCTGCTCATGATCCTGGCGCTGACGCTGATCGCGATGCGCCTTCTGCGCGCCCGAAGGATGACCTAGGTGGGCGCGAACGGGCGCGTCGTCGCGTCCAGCCGGGAGCGGCCGTCGCTCCGCCGGGTCTTCCGCCTGCGCCCGGTCGGCGAGGCGGGCCCACTCCTGACGGCGGCCTCCTACGCGATCGTGATCGTCGCCTGCGTCGTCACGCTCGGACCCTTCTTCTACATCCTGACGACGTCGGTCAAGGACTCTGGCCTCCTCTTCCAGTACCCGCCCGACTGGATCCCGGCGGACTTCTTCTGGGGGAACTACACGTTCCTCCTCGAGCAGACGTCGTTCCTGCGCTGGATGCTGAACACGCTTGTCGTCGCGCTCTCGGTGACGGTACTGAAGCTCCTGTTCGACTCGATGGCCGGCTACGCGTTCGCGAAGATGCGCTTCCCCGGCAAGAACGTTCTCTTCGTCGTCGTGCTCGCGACGCTGATGATCCCGTTTTCGGCCATCCTGATCCCGCTCTTCTTCCTCGTTCGGGATCTGGGTCTCCTCGACACCTACTGGGCGCTCATCCTGCCGCCGCTCGCGAACCCCGTCGGGATCTTCCTCATGCGCAGCTTCATCGAGTCGCTGCCGAACGACCTCGAGAACGCCGCCCGCCTCGACGGCTGTTCGGAGTTCGCCGTCTACCGGCGGGTGATCCTGCCGCTGATCAAGCCGCCGCTCGTCGTGCTCGCGGTCCTGACGTTCCTGATCCAGTACACGAGCTTCATCTGGCCGCTCGTCGCCGTGAGCAGCGAGGACATGCGCGTCCTCACGACCGGCCTAGCCGCCCAGAGAGGTGTGACCTCGATCGACTGGGGCACGGTCTCGGCGGGCGGCATCATGGCCATGATCCCGATCACGATCGTCTTCCTCGCCCTGCAGCGCTACTTCATCGCCGGCTCGCTCGCGGGAGCGCTGAAGCAATGAGCGACGACGGCTTCCCGGCCGGTTTTCTCTGGGGCGCCGCCACGGCCGCCTACCAGATCGAGGGCGCCTGGGCAGAGGAAGGCCGCGGACCCTCGATCTGGGACACGTTCTCGCACCTGCCGGGGCGCATCGCCGCGGGCGACACCGGGGATGTCGCATGCGACCACTACCACCGCTGGCGCGAGGACGTGGCGATCATGCGCGAGCTCGGGCTGAACGCGTACCGCTTCTCCGTCTCGTGGTCGCGGGTCCTGCCGGAGGGAACCGGCCGCGTCAACCAGCGGGGGCTCGACTTCTACCGGCAGCTCGTCGAGGCGCTGCTCGAGGCGGCGATCGAGCCGGCGCTGACGCTCTACCACTGGGATCTGCCGCAGGCGCTCCAGGACCGCGGAGGCTGGCGGAACCGCGAGACTGTCGGCGCGTTCGTCGAGTACGCCGGCGTCGTCGCCGACGCGCTTGCCGATCGGGTGCCGATGTGGATCACGCACAACGAGCCGTCGCTCCACGCGTCCGTTGGCCACGCACTCGGCGTCTATGCCCCCGGGCTCACCGACTGGGGCACATCCTTCCAGGCGGCACATCACCTCCTCCTCTCGCACGGGCTCGCGGTTCCGGCCCTGCGCGCGGCAGGAGCGGGCAAGATCGGGATCACGCTCGTGCTCGAGCCAGCAGAGCCGGCGAGCGACGAGGCCGCAGACCGTGAGGCAGCGGAGCGGTACGAGCAGTACCTGAACGGCTGGTACCTCGACCCCATCTTCCGCGGCCGCTATCCCGAGAGTCTCTGGTCGTGGCTCGCGGCGCGAGAGCTGACGCCGGTCGTGGAGGACGGCGACCTCGCCGCCATCGCCGCGCCAATCGACTTCCTGGGCGCGAACTACTACCACCGCCGTGTCACAGCCGCCGGTGCCGACGAGCCGCTCCTGCTCAGTGAGATCGACGTTCCGGGCGAGGTGACCGAGATGGGTTGGGAGGTCTGCCCCCGGGCGCTCTACGACGTCCTCACGACGGTCGCGCGCGAGTACCGGCCGGCCGAGCTATTCGTGACGGAGAACGGCGCCGCGTTCCGAGACGTCGTCGATCCCGACGGCCGCGTGCGGGACGCGCGCCGGATCGCGTACCTGTCGGCGCACGTTGACGCCGCCCGCAGTGCGCTTCGCGACGGCGTGCCGCTCCGCGGCTACTTTGTCTGGAGCCTCCTCGACAACTTCCAGTGGGCCCAAGGCTACTCGAAGCGCTTCGGCGTGGTGCACGTCGACTACGAGACGCAGCGGCGAACCGTGAAGGACTCCGGCTGGTTCTGGCGCGAACTCGCGCGGACGAACGGCGCGCAGCACCCTGGCGTGGCCTCCGTCGGCGGAAGCGCTTCATGAAACTCCGTGGACGCAGCGACCGGTCCGCGGCCGTCGACGCGCCCGCGGTCACGCGCGAGGACGCGCAAGCGCCGGCGATCGAGCTCGTCGGCGTCGGCAAGCGCTACGGCGAGACGAGGGCGCTGACGGACTTCACGATCGACATCGGGCACGACGAGTTTCTCGTGCTCCTCGGCCCTTCCGGTTGCGGCAAGAGCACGGTGCTGAAGGTCGTCGCCGGGCTCGAGGACGCGACTGAGGGCGAGGTCTACATCAATGGCCGCCTCGTGAATTACGTCGCCCCCAAGGCGCGCGACGTCGCAATGGTCTTCCAGAACTACGCGCTCTACCCGCACATGACCGTGGAGAAAAACCTCGGTTTCCCGCTCAAGATGACCGGGCGCCCGAAAGCCGAGGTGCGCGAGCGCGTCCGCGAGGCGGCGCGCCTGCTCGAGCTCGAGCCGGAGCTCTCGAGGTATCCGGAGCAGCTCTCGGGCGGCCAGCGCCAGCGCGTCGCGCTCGGGCGCGCGATCGTGCGGAATCCGGTCGCCTTTCTGATGGACGAGCCCCTCTCGAACCTCGACGCCCTCCTGCGGGTGCAGATGAGGGATGAGCTGCAGAAGCTCCACAGGCGCGTCGGTCGCACCACGGTCTACGTCACGCACGACCAGACCGAGGCGATGACGATGGCCGATCGGATCGTCGTCCTGCGCTCGGGGCTCGTGCAGCAGGTCGGCACCCCCGACGAGGTCTACCGTCGCCCGACGAACACGTTCGTGGCGAGCTTCGTCGGCAGCCCGCAGATGAACCTATTCGAGGGGCGGGCGGAAGCGCGCGACGGCGTGACGACGGCCGTCTCGCCCGCGGCGGCGATCCCTCTCTCCGGCGAGCGGTACCCAGAGGGCGAGGAGGTGACGTTCGGCGTCCGGCCCGAGGACGTGCTCCTGACCGTGGATGGCGAGCGGGGGGCGGTTGCGGGCGTGGTGACGCTGGTCGAGCCGATGGGCCCGGACGTCTACCTCGACGTCGCGCTCGCCGACGATTGCTCGTGCCTCGTGCGCGCCCCGGCGGACACGAAGGTCGCCGAAGGCGAGCGCATCCACCTGCGCTTCAGATCGGAGAAGATCCACCTCTTCGACGCGGAGGGTGTGCGGATCCCCACTTGAAGATCTTCCTCTCCAGCGACATCGAGGGTGCTGCGGGCGTCGTCGACCCGCAACAGGCGATCGGCGCCGGGCCGGAGTACGAGCTCGGACGACAGCTCCTTCTCGGCGAGGTGAACGCAGCGATCGACGGCGCGCTCGCTGGCGGCGCGACGAAGGTTGTCGTCAACGACTCTCACTGGACGATGCAGAACCTGCGCCCGGCGGAGCTCGCCGGCCGCGCCTCGTACGTCTCCGGCAGGTGCAAGCCGCTCTTCATGATGGAGGGGCTCGACAAGTCCTTCGATGCGGCCTTCCTCGTCGCCTACCATGGCTCGATCGGGGCCGAGCGGGCGATCCTCGCGCATACGTACGACCCGTTCGCCGTACACGAGGTCGCGCTGAACGGGACCGTGGTCGGCGAGAGCGCGATCAACGCGCTCGTCGCCCTCCACTACGCTGTACCCGTCGCGCTCGTGACCGGGGACGAGGCGACGGCGGATGAGGCGCGCGCCTTCATGCCGGGGATCGAGTGCGTCGTCGTCAAACGCTCGATCTCGCGTTTCGCGGCCGAGAGCCTCCACCCGGAGGCAGCGCGCGAGGAGATTCGCGCGGGTGCGAAGCGAGCGCTCGCCCGCCTCCCGACCCTCAGCCCGCCCGCGATCGAGCTGCCCGCGCGACTCGACGTCACGTTCCTGACGGCCGACATGGCCGGCTCGGCGATCGCGATCCGCGGCGTCGAGCGCACGGGCGCGCGAGCGGTTGCAATCGAGGACGACGACGCTCTCCGCCTCTACCGTGCCTTCGTCGCGACGCTCGTGATCGTGCGGGCCTCGTCCGAGCGGCGCTTAGAAGCTCTAACAAAATGAGTTGCGAAGACGTGCGTAGCAGAGCAGGCAGCCGGCGACGCTGAGCAGCGCGTGGGTTAGGTGGGAGCGATCGGTGCGGACGAGCAGCCGGCGCTTGTTGTGGAGGTGGCTGATTGTGCGCTCGACGAACCAGCGCTCGCGACCGAGCCATGACGTGGTGCTTGACGCCTTTGCGACCGCGGTCGACCGGGCTCGGGCCGAGCCCGGAGCCCCCTTTTTCGCCTGCACATAGCTGGCGTCAATCAGCGCCCGCGACCAGTCGATCTCACCGGCCGCATGCAACTTGGAGTTCCCCCACATCTGGCGACAGATTTGCGTAACGCCAGGTCAACGAGCGTGCGTCGGGCTGTCCAAAAGCGGTTTGCGAGCAGTTCGGCTCCGAGGGAGCTCGCGTGCGAGCCCCCTCGGAGCGTGTACCGATCATGCGGCGTGCATCTCGTTCGCTCTCCGCTACGCGGCCTCGCGGATCGGCGAGGCGTCGGGGAGGTCCGCGGACGCCGCCTGCGGCCGCGCGATCGCGACTGCTGCGACGGCGGCTGCCACGAGGGCCACGACAGCGGCGCCGAGGAAGGCACCCTGGTAGCCGTCCGTCAACGATGCCGCGTCGTTTGCAGCCCCGGTGATCCCGGTCGCAACGGCGGTCATAGCCGCAAGGCCGACGGCCGACCCGACCTGGTAGGTGGTGTTGATGAGACCTGAGGCCAGACCGGCCTCCTCGGGCTTCGCGCTCGAGAGACCGGCGATCAGCACCGGGATGTAGGCGAGCGACATCCCGGCTGCGGCGACAAGCGAAGCCGGCAGCACGTCGACGAGAAACGTTCCGTCGGAGGGGATCCGCGCGAAGAGCGCGATCCCGATGGCGAGCAGGGCGAGTCCGGCGATCATCGGCGGCTTGAATCCGAACCGCGCGACCGCGCGGCCGGTGACGCCGATCATCAGGAACATGATCGCGCCGGTCATCGGCAGGAGCGCGAGCCCGCCCTCGAAGGCGTCGTAGCCGAGCACCTGCTGGAGGTAGAGGTTCAGGAAAAACCACATCGGGATCCAGGCCGCGCCGAGCAACGCCATCACGAGGTTAGCCGCCGACAGATTGTGCGCCCGGAAGATGCCGAGCGGCACGAGCGGCTCACGGCGCCGATACTCGACGACGAGAAACGCCCCGAGGAAAGCCGCGGCGACTGCAAAGAGACCGATTGTCTCGACCGAGCCCCAGCCGTTCTCGGCTGCCGTCACCGTCGCATACACCGCCAATGAGATCGCCGCGGTGATCGTGACCGCTCCGGCGAGGTCGAGGCGGCCGCGCCGTTTCACCGACTCGGGCAGGAGCACCGGGACAAACGCGAGGGCGAGCAGCGCCACAGGCACGTTGATGAGGAACGTCCACCGCCAACTGACCCACTCGGTGATCACGCCACCGAGAAAGACGCCTGCGGTACCGCCGGCAGGTGCCGATGCACCCCAGATCGACATCGCCTTACCGAGCTCAGAGGGCGTCGTGAACAAACCGAGCACGATTGCCATCGCCGACGGCGCGATCAACGCCGCACCGAGCCCCTGGAACGCGCGTCCGGCAATCAAGGCACCCTCCGACCAGGCGAGCCCGGCGAGCAGCGACGAGGCGGTCAGCACCAAGAAACCACCGACGAAGACACGCCGTGCCCCGATCAGATCCGACAGTCGACCACCCAAGAGCAGCAGGCCGCCGAACGCGATCACGTAAGCGCTGAACACCCATTGCAGGCTCGAGCTCGAGAAGCCGAGCGCCGCCTGGATGTCGGGAAGCGCGATCCCGATGATCGATGTATCGAGAATCACCAGGAACTGCGCGGCACTGAGCAGCGCAAGGGCCCACCAGCGCCGCGGATTCACCTTTGTGTTCACCTCTCACTCCCTTCGCTCATATACCCCTCTAGGGTATATATTGACCGCGAGCGTAACGGAAAAGGTTCGCGATGTCAAATACCTGGATAGGGTATATAGAAGGAGTGTGACCAGGCTGGTCCCCGCGCTCGCGACAGGGGCGCACCTAAACGAGACGCTCGCCGGCGAGGCTCGGCGGAGGAAGGACACGCGATGCTGATTCCCCACTGGATCCTGTACGGCTGGTTCGCGCTGGCGGCGCTCTCGACGGCGTATGTCGCCTGGGACAACTTCGTCCGCAAGAACCCGGAAGAGACGGTGATGAAGTGGGGCTGGGTGCTGATCACCCTGTACATGGGCCCGGTCGCCCTGGCTCTGTATGTCCTGGCAGACAAGGAGCCGGCGCCGGGCCAGCATGAGGAGTTCATCAAGCCGCTCTGGAAGCAGGGGGTCGGCTCGACCGTGCACTGCATCGCCGGGGACGCGACCGGGATCATCATCGCAGCCGCGGTCACGGCGGCGCTCGGCCTGCCGATGTGGATCGACTTCATCGTCGAGTACGCGGCCGGCTTCGCGTTCGGGCTCTTCATCTTCCAGTCGCTCTTCATGAAGGACATGCTCGGGGGCTCGTACCTCGGAGCGGTCAAGGCGACCTTCGTGCCCGAATGGCTGTCGATGAACATGATGGCCGCCGGCATGTTCCCGACGATGGCGCTGCTGATGATGGGCCGCGACATGCGCGCGATGGAGCCGACCGAGCCGCTCTTCTGGGCGGTCATGTCGCTGGGCGTGATCGTCGGCTTCACGACCGCCTACCCGGTCAACGTCTGGATGGTGGCGCGGAACATGAAGCACGGCCTGATGACGGCGCGGCCCGTGGCCGAGCCAGGAAAGCACGCCGATGCCGACGAGCGGGACGGATCAGCGCACGATCGGGAACATGCGACTGCAACGGCCGCCGCGGCGGAGCACGGCGAGCAGGGAGGCGGGCACTCTCAGGATGGGGGGAGCGGGGGTCACGGCGACACCGGCCACCGGATGCGCTGGGACGTGACGCGACCGCAGGTTGCGGTCGTCGCGCTCCTGACCGTGCTGGCGCTCGTCTTCGGAATCATCCTCCCCGCGCAGAAGGTCAACCTGACGCTCAGCGCCGACGACGTCGGCGGGGCGATCATGCCGCCCGGAATGATCATGACCCGAGACACGCCCGGCGAGGCGATGCGCGACATGTCCGCGATCGACCCCGAGCTCGTCTCCTACACGGCAGCAGCGGACGCACGCGGCGACCAGACGTTGGAACCGCGGCTCGAGAACGGGGTCAAGCTCTTCGAGCTCGAGACCTCGGTGATCAGCTGGAACATCCTCGCCGACGAGCAGGTGCAGGCCTACGCCTTCAACCGGCAGGTTCCGGGGCCGCGGATCAGCGTCACCGAAGGCGACCGGCTTCGGATCCAGGTCCGCAACGACCTGCCGGAGTCGACGACGGTCCATTGGCACGGGCTCGTCTTGCCCAACGCGATGGACGGTCCCGCGGAGATCACGCAGGAGCCGATCCAGCCGGGCGACTCCTACACGTACGAGTTCACGGCAGGCCAGGCGGGCACCTACTTCTACCATTCACACGATCATCCCGACCGCCAGCAGGCATTCGGCCTCTACGGAGCACTGATCGTCGAGCCGCGAGATCCGGCCCGCGACCGGAGCTACGACTACGACGAAGACGTCGTGATCCAGCTCCAGGAGTGGCTCGAGCGAGAGGGCTACACCTACCCGGCAATGCTGATGGAAGGCGGCCTGCCGAACTTCTTCACCATCAACGGCAAGGCCTACCCCGACACCGAGCCGATCCGGATGCGCGTCGGGCAAAGGCTCCGCGTGCGCTTCATCGGCAGCAACAACAACTTCGTCCACCCGATGCACGTCCACGGCGGCCCCTTCGAGATCGTCGAGACCGACGGCAACCCCGTCCCCGAAAACGCCCGCCTCCTCAAAGACACGATCAACGTCGGTCCCGGCGAGCGCTGGGACGTGATCTGGACCGCACGCCGGCCAGGAAAGTGGCTACTCCACTGCCACATCCCCCACCACACCACAAACGACAACGTCGAGGAAGAAGGCGCCGGCGGGTTGACGACCATCATCGACGTGCGCGAGTAACACTCTCGCGGAAGGGCCTGGTCGCTCGCGCCGCGGCGGGATCGTAGACCGGGGCGGCGCTCATTGCTGTTCGGACTCGTCGCGCGACGCGACGCTCGATTACGAGGTTCCCGCTGCGGCGTGCGTACCGTGGTCTGAGACTTGCGCGTCGTACCAGTCGTGTAGGGCAGCGACGAGCATCGGCTCGTCAGTCTTGTAGCTGATCCGGCCTCCGGCCGGGACGTCCTCGTAGTCGATCTCGATTCGTCTCGCGCCCGCCTCTAGTTCGGCCAGGCCCGGCATCTCCGTACCATGGATCCTCGCAGGGTCGTCGAGTTGCCCACGCCGGAACTTCTCGGCCTCGTCACGGAGGTGTTGGCGGGCAAGCGCAATCTGCTCCGAGTCGTCGGAGTCGTCCGCCACGACCAGCTGGATGCCGCCGTCCGAACGCTTGGTGAAGACGTGCGTCGTCCGCTCGAGGTCGAACGGCATCACCGCGGCTCCCCGCCGGGCGATCTCGTCGCGACGGTCGAAGCCATCCTCTTCTCTGGCGCCCCAGACGTATCCGCCCGCGACGACGAACGCCGAGGCGAGCCCGCCTGCGACGAGGAGCATGATGCGGCTACGGCGAGGCATCCATCGCCTCGGTGAGAACGTCGAGGGCACGCAGCACCCCGTCACGCTCGTCGTCCGGGATCTGCTCCAGCACCGCTGCGAACTTTCGCGCACGCGCCGCGGCGATCTTCGCGGCCGCATCCGCGCCCCTCTCGGTGAGCAGGAGACTCACGGCGCGGCCATCGCAGGGATCGCGCTCCCGCTCGACCCAGCCGCGCGCTGCGAGCTGCCCGACGAGGCGGCTGACCGTGCTCTTCTTGAGACGCAGTCGCGCCGCAAGCTCGTTCTGCGAGAGCGCCTCGCGGCGGACGAGCTCCGCGAGTGCGTGTGCCTCCGACACTGCCACTGGCGCACCGCACGGAGTTTCGTCCGGACGGTGCAGCCCGAAGGCACGCACGAGCGCGACCATCCGCTCCTGCAGAGCGAGCTCCGCTTGCTGCTCGATTGCCATTATGGTTCGACTATACAACCATTTGGTTCGAGATTGCAACTATTAATGATGCCCTGAGCTCCGCAGTGCGCCCGGCGCGCGAGTGGCGCTAATCGCGCAGCGCGCGAAAGCCGCGGAGTCTGAGTGAGTTCGAGACGACGAAGACGCTCGAGAACGCCATCGCCCCGCCGGCGATCAGCGGGTTCAGTAGTCCGGCCGCGGCGAGCGGTAGCGCGGCAACGTTGTAGGCGAAGGCCCAGAAGAGGTTGCGCTTGATCGTCGTGAGGGTGCGGCGCGAGAGGCGGATCGCATCGGCGGCCGCGCGCAGGTCGCCGGAGACGAGGGTCAGGTCGCTGGCCTCGATCGCGACGTCGGTGCCGGTTCCGATCGCGAGGCCGAGATCGGCTTGGGCGAGCGCAGGCGCGTCGTTGACGCCGTCTCCGACCATCGCGACCACCCGTCCTTCCGCCTGGAGCCGACGCACGACCTCCGCCTTCTCTGCCGGCAGCACCTCCGCGATCACCTCGTCGATGCCCGCTTCCGCGGCGATCACGCGAGCTGTCTCTTCATTGTCGCCGGTGAGGAGGACCGGCCGTAGCCCGAGCGCGCACAGGCGGGAGATCGCTTCCGCGCTCGTCGGCTTGATCTGGTCGGCAACGACGAAGAGTGCGCGCGCCTGACCATCCCAGGCGGCAGCGATTGCCGTCTTCCCGTCACGCTCTGCTCGAGCCTGCGCGGCGGCAAGCTCGTCGCCGAGCTCGATGCCCCACTCGGCAAGGAGCGACGGACGGCCGGCGACGACCGCGTGACCTTCGACGACGCCCTCGACGCCGAGTCCTTCGCGGTTGCGGAAGCTCTCGGGCGCCGGCAGTCCCTCTCCACCAGCCGCGGCAATTGCCCGCCCGACGGGGTGCTCGCTCGCGCTCTCGAGCGCAGCCACGACGCGAAGCGCCTCGTCACGGTCGACACCGGCTGCCGGCACGACCCCGACGAGCGCCATCTTCCCGGTAGTGACGGTGCCGGTCTTGTCGAGCACGATCGTGTCCACTCGGCGCGTCGACTCCAACACCTCGGGGCCCTTGATCAGAATTCCGAGCTGCGCGCCCCGGCCGGTCCCGACGAGGAGAGCCGTCGGGGTGGCGAGGCCGAGCGCGCAGGGGCAGGCGATGATCAGCACGGCGACAGCGGCCGCAAACGCGAACGAGACGCCGTTCCCGGTTCCGAGCCAGAAGGCCAGTGTCGCGACCGCGACAGCGATCACGATCGGGACGAAGATGCCGGAGATCCGGTCGGCCAGTCTCTGCACCGGCGCCTTTCCCGACTGCGCCTCGGTGACGAGGCGCGCGATCTGCGCCAACGCGGTGTCTGCGCCGACACTGAGCGCCTGCACGACCAAGCGTCCACCGGCGTTGATGGTCGCCCCGAAGACCTCGTCGCCGGGCTGCACCTCGACCGGCACGCTCTCGCCGGTCAGGAGCGACTTGTCGACCGCCGAGCTGCCCTCCTCGACGACGCCGTCGGTGGCGATCTTCTCTCCCGGCCGCACCACGAATCGGTCGCCGACCTGGAGCTCGTCGATCGGGATCCGCAGCTCGCGGCCGTCCGGGTCGAGCACGCTGACCTCCTTCGCGCCCAGCTCGAGCAGCGCGCGCAGGGCGGCTCCGGCCCGCCGCTTCGCTCGCACCTCGAAGTAGCGACCGGCGAGGATGAAGGTGGTCACGACCGCGGCCACCTCGAGGTAGAGGTGCTCGGCGGTCTCGGCCCGGCTGAGGACCAGATCGAAGCCCATCGTCATCCCGGTCTCGCCGGCCCCGAGAAAGAAGAGCGCGACGAGCGACCAGCCCCATGCGGCCAGAGTGCCGACCGAGATCAGCGTGTCCATCGTCGCGGTCGCATGCCTCAGGTTGAGCCAGGCGGCCCGGTGGAACGGCCAGCCGGCCCAGAGCACGACCGGGGTCGCGAGCTGCAGCGAGAGCCACTGCCAGTAGTCGAACTGGAGCGGCTCGATCATCGCGAGCAAGAGCACCGGCAGCGACAGGGCTGCGGAGACGATCAGTCGCCGCCGGAGCGATGCGGCCGGATCGACCTCGACGTGCTCCTCGGTCTCGGCTCCCTCTGCGGCGAGGCTCGCGTGATAGCCGGCGGCCTCGACCGCGGCCACGAGATCCTCGGGCGCGACTCGCGCCGGATCGAACGTGACGGCTGCGTTCTCGGTCGCGTAGTTGACGGTCGCCTCGACGCCCTCGAGCTTGTTTAGGCGCTTCTCGATCCGAGTCGCGCACGAGGCACACGTCATTCCCTCGATCGGCAGCTGCAGGCGCTCGGGGCTCGTCGTGCTCATCGCGCCACCTCGACGGTGAAGCGCGCCGTTTGGACGCGGCCCTCGTGCTTGAACTGGAGGAAGAAGGCGTAGCGGCCGGGATCGGCGAAGTCGGCGCCGAAGTCGATGCGACCGACCGCCGAGCTCTCGAGTGGATGCACGTGCAAGTAGGCGAGATCGCGCTCGCGAATCGCGACGAGGTGTCCGTCGGCGCCCAGGTAGGGCTCGAGGGCATCGACCGTCTCACCGGCGCGCCTGATCCGGAACCGCAAGGTCGTCTCCGCCCCGGCGCGGAGCTCCTGCCGGCCGAGCTCGACGTCGTAGCTGCCGGAGCGTGCAGCGTCCGCGATGGCCGGAAGCGGCTGCGGTGTGAAGTCGCCTGGAACGAAGAGATCGCGGCCGAGCACGATCTTCTCACCGTCGACCTCGAAGTCGGCGTACGCCCGCCAGATCCCCGGGAGCGGAAGAGCCAGATCGACGACGTACCCCTGGCCGCTCCGCTTCGGGTGCAGATGCCGATAGCCGGCGAGGTCGCGGCGGACGAGGATCAGATGAAGCGGTGGCTCGCCATGCGCCCCGTGCAGCGCCGCGATCGGCTCGCCGTCACGATCGACGATCGAGAGCCGCAGGCGGCTGCGAACACCCGTCTCGAGCGTGCCCGGCTCGAGCCGGAGCCGGAGGCCGGCTGCAGCATCGGAGAGTCCGTTCCCACCCGTGCCCGGCGGGGCCTCGCCACCGTGCGCCATCCGCTCAGAGCTCTCGTGGTCGGCTGACTCCTCTACGTCGAGCCCGCTCGCCCGGCCGATCAGTGCCGCCGCACCGGCAAGCACGGCGAGAGCGGCGGCGAACGCCACCAAACGGATGAGCGGCTTCGCTGCCCAGCCCCGCCAGTTGCCGACGCCGCTCGTCATGCCGCGTCGTAGCCCGCCTCGCGAATCGCCGCGCGGACAGCGTCGTCGGAGACGTCCTCGCCGCGGACGACGACGCGCTTCGAGTCGAGGTCGACCTCGACGCCATCGACACCGGCGACCTGCTCGACCTCCTCGGTCACCGCCGCCTTGCAGTGACCACAGGTCATGCCCGCGACCGTGTAGCTCAATTCCTGGACGTTCATCGACTCCTCCTTGGGTTCGTGACAAGGAGTGTATCAAATACCGTTAGGGGGTATGTAGGATCCTAGCTATTCGAGGTCACCCGAGCAGCGGCGGCGGGTCGATTGACCCCTGTTTCGTACGCGAAGATCACGACCTGGACGCGGTCGCGGAGGCCGAGCTTCAGCAGGATCCGCTTGACGTGGGTCCTGACCGTGGACTCCTCGACAACGAAAGCGCCGGCGATCTCGCGGTTCGAGAGGCCCCGTGCGATCAACAGGAGAACCTCGCGCTCGCGCGGGGTGAGCCGGTCGACCTTCGTCTGATCGGCGAGCTCGGGGGTCGGCTGCTGGGCCATGCGGTCGACAACGCGCCGGGTGACCGACGGCGAGAGCAGGGAGTCGCCCGCGGCGATCGTGTGCACCGCCGCGACCAGCTCCTCGGGTCGAGCTCGCTTGAGCAGGAAGCCGGAGGCGCCGGCGCGCAGCGCTCCAAAGACGTAGTCGTCCTGCTCGAAGGTCGTGAGGATCAGAACCCGAGCGCTTGGGGCGGCCCGGGCCAGCTCGCGCGTCGCCGCGATCCCGTCCAGGTCGGGCATGCGAACGTCCATCAACACCACGTCGGGGGCGAGCCGACAGGCCCGCTCGACGGCCTCGCTTCCGGTCGAGGCCTCACCAACGATCTCGATCTCGGCCTCACCCGAGAGAAGCTCCACGAGACCCGCGCGCATGAGGTCGTCGTCGTCGGCGATCAGCACCCGCGTCACCGGCCACGGCCTCCGTAGGGAAGGTGGGCGCGAACGCAGAACGAGCCGTTTGCGCGCTCCGCCTCGACGCTGCCTCCGAGTAGGGCGGCGCGCTCCCGCATCCCGATCAACCCGTGGCCGCCGTTCGATCTCGGGATGCCGCCGGAAGAAGCCGGATTGCTGATCGTGAGCTCGAGCGCCTCCTCGCCGAACAGGAGGTCGATCCGCGCCCCGCCGAGGCCGTGGCGGGCGGCGTTGGTGAGCCCTTCCTGGAGAATGCGGTACGCGGCCCGGTCGACGGCGACTCCGAGTGCCCGCGGCGCTCCCACGGTGGC
Source organism: Candidatus Gaiellasilicea maunaloa (assembly GCA_024330215.1). Lineage (GTDB taxonomy): Bacteria > Actinomycetota > Thermoleophilia > Gaiellales > Gaiellaceae > Gaiellasilicea > Gaiellasilicea maunaloa. The sequence continues at coordinate 18,128 of JANDLU010000033.1, read as the reverse complement.
GATCGTGACGTTCATCCCCGCCAGATGATGGGCGACGAAGGTGTCGAGCGACGCCAGCCCAGGCGGCGCTGCGATCTTCCCGCCTTCCGAGCCGTCCTCGCGGAGCGCGCCCACGATCTGATCGATCTCGGCCGCGGTCTGCCGCGCCAGCTCCTCGATCGCCGCCAGGGCCGCTCGGCCGCGCTCGGGATAGTCGTCGTGCCGCAGCCGAGCGGTCCCGGCGCGGACGGCGATGACGTTGATCGCCTGGCCGGCGGAGTCGTGGAGGTCGCGGGCGATCCGGGCGCGCTCCTCGGCGACGGCGAGGCGGCGCTCGCGGTCCGCCTCGCGCTCGGCGCGGAGGGCGCGCTCCCTGAGCTCGGCGATGTGCTCGCGGCGCAGGCGCGTTCGCTCGCCGGCGAACCAGGCGACGGCCCAGGCGAGCCCCGCGTGGGAGAGCCCGATCTCGGACAAGCCCCCGCCGACGCCGGTAGCCAGGAGATATGCGACGAACAGGGCGACGACTGTGCCGGCCGTGCGCGCCGTCCACTCCTTTTCGCCGCGGCTCGCCGCGAGCAGATAGAGCGCCGCGATGGGCCCGAGCGGCAGCCCGATCGGATAGCCGAGGCCGCCCAGCAGCACGCTCGCCGACGCGGTGAACGCGAACACGAGATGCGGCGCGCGACGCCAGCCGAGGAGCGGCACGGTGGAGCATGCTGCGAGCACGGCTCCGAGCCAGTCGAGCTCTCCCGATCCGGGCTCGGCGGCGCCGATCCCACCGTGGGCGAGCACCGCCAGGGAGCCGGCAAGCGCCATGGCCGCGAGCGCCACGTCGACGAGCACGCCCGATTCCGGCCGGGCAGCAAAGACCCGATGCGCCGTGGCCGCCGACACCGTACGTCGAGAGTACCGTCACGGGCACGGCCGCGAGTCCCCCGCGCGGATGATCCTCCTCCACGAATCGTGGACGGCAAAGTTCCTCGCAACGGGCATTGCGGTCGGCCTGACGCCGCCGTAGCTTGACGGTCGTGAGCGGGATCGACCAGTATCTGGTGGCGCAGACGACCCACGGCCCGAGCCTGCACGGACCCCTTGTGGTGGCGTTCGTTCTGCTCGTCGCCGTCGGAGGGCTGGTCTACCTCGTCAGGACCCGAACGGGCCGATCGCGCTCCGAGCGCGATCCCATGTCCGACCGCGATCCCGAGAGCCACCGGGACCCTGACGCATGAGCGCGACACGGCCCGCGGCCACAACCACGGACCCGCTGTCTCGCGAACCTGTGGTCAAGGTCACCTCGCTGACCAAGCGCTATGGGGAGCTCGTCGCCGTCGACGACCTCACGTTCTCGCTCGAGGCGGGCACGGTCACCGGCTTCCTCGGCCCGAACGGCGCCGGCAAGACGACCACCCTGAGGATGCTGCTCGGACTCGCGGAGCCGACCGGCGGCGAGGCGCTCGTCTTCGGTCGTCGCTACCACGAGCTCGACGAGCCGGCGCGGCGGGTCGGGGCGGTGCTCGAGTCGAACGACTTCGACCCCGGACGCTCCGGCGGCGACCACCTGCGCGCGCTCGCGCTGGCCGCGGAGATCCAGCAGAGCCGCGTCGACGAGGTGCTGGAGCTGGTCGAGCTCGTGGCCAGCGCCCGCCGGCGAGTGAAGACGTACTCGCTCGGGATGCGGCAGCGACTCGGTCTCGCCGCAGCGTTGCTCGGCGACCCGGAGCTGCTCGTCCTCGACGAGCCCGCGAACGGGCTCGATCCGGTGGGGGTGCACTGGCTGCGCAACTTCTTGCGCAGCTTCGCCGAGGGGGGCCGTACGGTGCTCGTCTCGAGCCACCTGCTCGCGGAGGTGGCGCAGGCCGTCGACCAGGTGATGATCATCGACCGCGGCCGACTCGTCGCGGCCGCGCGCCTCGACGAGCTCACCGGCACCGGCCAAACGCTTGAAGAGGTGTACCTCGAGCTGACCGCCAGGCGGGCGTCGTGAAGGCCGCATTGCGCGCCGAACTGTTCAAGCAGCGCTCGACCCGGACTGTGCTTGGCCTGTTCGCCGCCATGGTCGGCCTCGTTCTGTTCGTGACACTGCTTCACGGCCTTGGCCTTTCCGCCGAGAACTTCGACGGCACCGCGGAGCAGATCACAGCAGTGTTCGGATGGGGCGAGGTCCTCGGCGCACTCTTCGCCGCCTTGCTCGGCGCGATCTCGATGACGGGCGAGATTCGCCACGGCACGATCCGGCCTACGTTCCTCGTCAACCCCCACCGCCGCAGCGTCGTAGCCGCGAAGGTCTGGGCGAGCATGCTGATCGCGACCGGGTTCGGGCTGGTCGCAGGCGCGCTCGCAGCGGGCGCGGGTACGGCGACGCTCAGAGCGCGCGGGATCGACGTCCGACTCGACGCGGGCGACTACGCGCTCCTGGTCATCGGGGGCGCAGCGGCGGCGGCGCTGTGGGCGGCGATCGGCGTCGGCGTGGGCGCCCTCGTTCGCAACCAGGTGCCCGCACTGGTTGGCATCACCGTCTGGCTCCTGTTCGTCGAGAACCTGTTGGTCGGCGACATCGCCGGCATCGACGCCGTCGGCCGGCTCCTGCCCGCCGCGGCCGGAAGGGCGATCAGCGGACAGGCCCCGGAAACGCTGCTGGCACCGGCGGTCGCCCTCGTCCTGCTGATCCTCTACGCGGCCGCTGCCGCGGTCGCCGGCTCGCTCGCCGCTTCTCGCCGAGACGTCGCCTAGCGCTGCGTGAGCGGCACTACCTCGATGGCGCCGCCCATGCGAGCGGCCGGGATCCTTGCAGCCAGCTCGAAGACGGAGTCGTGATCGTCGCTCTCGAACAGATAGAACGCGCGAAGGCTCTCCCTCGGAGGAGGGGGGCCCTCGGCCTTCATGGTCTGACCTTCCTCGACGCGCACTGTCACCGTCAGCTGCGGTTGCCGAAGCCTGTAATGCCCGATCACGCCGGGAGAGGCGGCCACAGCGTGGTACTCGCCGTGAAGGGCGCGCCTCTGTTCTGTGGAGACGTCCTCCCAGGAGCTGGGGCTGTCATAGACGAGAAGCGCGTACTTCATGTTCCCTTCCTTGGTGCGGACATCAGACGGACCTCAGGGCGTCGGTCGGCGACAGGCGAGCGGCGCGGACGGCCGGGTAGAGCCCGGCGACGGCGCCGATCAGGAGCGCTGCGATCAGGCCGCCCGCGGGCGCATAGGCAGGCACGGCGACCGACCAGCCACGGCTCCAGGCGTAGCCGACGGTGATCAGCGTCCCGATCAGCGCGCCTGCGACGCCGCCGATCGTCGCCAGCAGCAGCGACTCGGTCAGAAACTGCAGGGAGATGTGGCGCTTGCCGGCGCCGAGGGCGCGCCGGAGACCGATCTCCGAGCGGCGTTCGAGGACGGAGATGACCATGACGTTGGCGATGCCGACGCCACCGACCAGGAGCGCGATCGCGCCGAGGCCAAGGAAGAGCGACGTGTATGCGGACTTCGCCGCCGCACGCGCCTCGATCACGTCCGACGGTCGTGAGACCGAGAGCTCGTCCGGATTCTCAGGGTTGCTCGTCCTCGGCAGCACCCCACGGACGTCCGCGAGGGTGCCAGGGTCGGTGCGGACATGGATGCTGGTGGCGTCCTGACCGGCGCCGAGAAGCTCGCCGGCGATCGGGTAGCCGATCAGGGCCGAGCGGTCGATGGTCGGCGCCAGCGGGAGCTCTTCGAGGACTCCGGCAACGGTGAACCAGCGGCCGGAGATGTAGAGGCGAAGGCCGGCGCCAACCCCGGCGATGCCGAGCCGCTCGGCAGCGACCGAGCCCAGGACGACGACGGGGTTCCGCACCGTCGCCGCGTTCAGGAAGACGCCCTCCTCGAGGGTTCCGTTCAACGTCGCAAGCAGGTTGGTGTCGGTGGCCGAGACCCCGATCCCATTCGTCTCCTCGATCGGGATATACGGGGTTCGCCGGACGCTGGCACCGGCGATCGTGCGCACGGATGCGACCTCCTCGACCGCCGCGATGCGGCCGATCATCCGAGGCGCGACCTCGGGCAGCGTCGCCGGCTCGCCGAACACCGACTGCCCCGGTGTGACCGTGAGCAGGTTCGTGCCCAGGCGGTCGAGCTGCGCCAGGAGATCGGCCTTGCTGGACTCGGAGATCCCGAGCACGCCGACCATCGAGGCGATCCCGATCGCAATCCCGAGTGCCGAGAGCACCGCTCGCAGTCGGCGCGTGCGCAGACCGATCGAGCCGGCGCGGAGGACGTCACCCGGGAGGAGGCGGTTGGGCGCGAGCTCCATCACGCTTCGCCGGCGCTGTCGTGTTCGATCCGTCCGTCGCGGACGGCGACCTGGCGGCGACAGGCGTCGGCGACCTCGCGCTCGTGCGTGATCACCAGGATCGTCGCCCCATCCCGGTTCAGTTCCTCCAGCAACGCCAGGATCTCGGCGCCCGTGCGGGTGTCCAGATTGCCGGTCGGCTCGTCCGCGAGCACGATCGCCGGCCGGCCCAGGAGCGCGCGGGCGATCGCCACGCGCTGGCGCTCGCCGCCCGACAGCTTGTGCGGCAGCTGGTGGAGGCGGTGGCCGAGGCCGACTCGCTCGAGCAGCTCGCGGGCCAGCCGGCGTCGTTCGCCGGCGCGCGTGCCTGTGTAGAGCAGCGCGGTCGCGACGTTCTCGAGCGCGCTCATCCCGTCGAGCAGGAAGAACTGCTGGAAGACGAAGCCGATTGCCTGCGCCCGCAGCGACGCGAGCTGCTGGTCGTCGAGGGCGGCGGTCGAGTGGCCGTCGATCCAGACCTCGCCCGAGGTCGGCCGGTCGAGGGTGCCGATGACGTGCAGCAGCGTCGACTTACCCGATCCTGACGGGCCGACGATGGCAACGAGCTCGCCGGCGGCGATCGCCAGGTCGACACCCGCGAGTGCCGTCACACCGCCCGCGTAGACCTTGGTCACGCCGCGCAGCTCGAGCACGTACGCGTTTCGACGGTCCGTAGTGTCCGCGGGTGCCGGCGAGCCAAGCAAGCTCATACCGGTACCACGACCTTGTCGCCCTCCTCGAGCGCGCCGCTCTCGATCTCGACATAGCCGCCGTCGGAGTAGATGCCCGGCTCGACCTCGATCACTGTCGGCACGCCGCCGCGCATCACCTCGACGCCGTAGCCGCCGCCGCGCAGGCCGAGCAGCGCGGTCACAGGAACTGCCAGGACGTCGTTCGCGCGTTCGTTCGTGATGTCCACCTCGACCGGCGCTTGGTCGAGTCGACCGGCGATGCCCGGCTGCTCGAGGCGTACGTCGAGCGCGATCGTCGAGGTCGTGTTGCCGTTCGCGGTCGCCGTCTTCGCCACCTGACCGACCTCGGCAATCGTCCCCTTCGCAGTCGTGCCGTTCAGCAGGTCGACGATCACCCCGTCGCCGACATTGACGTCGCCTTGCCTGCTCGCCTCGATGTCCGCGTTGACGACGCGCGACGTGGCCGTCGTCGCCATGAGCGACTGGCCGCCACGAACACGATCGCCGACGGCAGCGCGCAGAGTCCCGACTCGGCGCTTCCCGGGCAGGAACACGACGTCCCCGAGCATCACGACGCCGGTGGCGTCGACGGCATGGTCCTCTTGCCAGCGCTCGACGGCTGCGCGGGTCGTCGAGCCGAAGACGTTGTCGATCGTCATGTCGCCGCCTTCGTCGTAGCCGAGCGCGCGCAGGTTGACCTCGAGCTGGCGCACGTCGTCGCCGCCGGCAACGCCTTCGGCGAGCGCACGCCAGGCCGGATGCGCGCCGTCGAAGAGAACGACCGGCTTCGTATCGACTCGGTAGAGGACGTCGCCACGCGCGAGCGTCGCCCCTTCGGCCGGCAGCAGCGTGACCGTTCCCTGCCGGTAATTCGGCACGTTGCGACCGTCCGTATACGTCAGCGTCCCCTGGATCGTGTCACGCTGGATGAGGTCGCGCCGGACGACCCCAGCGGTCGCCGTCGCCGTCGCGGCGGTTCTCTGCCCGCTCGCCTCGTCATCGCCGGAGACGACGACGGCAACGACGACGGCTGCGGTCACAGCGCAGACGCCGGCAACCGCGGCGACAAGCACGCGCCGCCGCCGACCGCCCTCGACGGCGGCCGTGCCACTGTCGCCTTGTGCGGGCGAGGCGGTCGTCGTCGCTTGCGGGCTCAATGTCCGAACGCTCCGGCGAGCAGCGGCTGGCACTTGCTCATCGCCGCCTGGACGGTCGGCGACTGCTGGTCGAGGCCGTGCAGGGCGCCGAGTGGGTCGTTCGGGTCGGGGTCGGGTACCTTGACGCCCTCGCCCCGCATGCACTTTGCGAAGGCCAGTAGCGAGTCCTGGCGCTCGGCCTGCGACGCGTCGTCTTGGCTTTGGCTTTGACCGCCGCCGATCGTCAAGCCGGCGTCGGCTAGGCGTTCGCTGCACGGCCCTCCCGCGACGCGATTCCATGCTTGGAAGTCGGTGCCGGCCGGCGGCCGGTCGAAGCCGAAGCTGCCGTCAGTTCTGGCGACCGGATCGGGAAAGTCCGGAATGCCGTTGTCGCGCATGCACTGCGCGAACTCGAGCAGCGCCTGCTCGGGGTCCTGCTCGTCAACGGCAGCACCTGCCGCCTCGGTCGTCGTCTGCGCCGTCGGATCGGCAGCGGCGACGGCATCGCCCTCTTCGCTTCCGCCGCAGCCGCTGGCCAGCAGAGCCAGCGTCACCAACGCAAGTGCGACCGCCGCCAGCACGAGCGAGTGCCGCGAACCTCTCCTCTGGTGTGACCTGATCAACGCCCACTCCTTCGTCTGTTTTTTGCGGCATGCGACGCGAACCGCGTCGTTGCCTGGTTGACCCAAGGCTGACGCGACGGCCTGGAAGCAGGCTGGGAACGGCGTGAGAAATGGGCGAGAATCGGCGCCCGGGCGTTCGCTCTCAGGCCAGCGTGAGCTTGCCATCGTCGTCGTGCTCGCCGCGTGGCAGCGTGACGCGGAAGACGGAGCCGCGCTGCTCGCCGGCTCGGTGCGTGATCGTGCCGCCGTGAGCCTCGACGACCGACCTGACGATCGCGAGCCCGAGGCCCGCACCGGCGACCCGACGCGAGCGCGACTGTTCGACGCGGTAGAAGCGCTCGAAGATCCGCGCCGCAGCCGCCGGCGCGATCCCCGGCCCATCGTCGACGACCTCGAGTACCGCCTGCCCGTTTTCGGCGCCGACCCGAACGTGCACCGCCGTCGCCGCCGGCGTGTGGATGCGGGCGTTGGCGATCAGGTTGTCGGCCACCTGACGCAGCCGCAGGTCGTCGCCACGAACGACGACGGGCGCGGGCGCAACGAGGTCGAGCGGACGGTCCGGCTCGGTCGCGCGGGCGGCCTCGACTGCCGCCGCGACCACCTCACGAAGGTCGACCGGGTCCTGCTCGAGCGGCAGCCCTTGATCGAGTCGGGCGAGGAGCAACAGCTCGTCGACGAGCTGGCCCATGCGCGCACCCTCTTTCTCGATACGCCACATGACGTTCGCGAGATCGTCGGGTCGGTCGGCGGCGCCGCGGCGAAACAGCTCGGCGAAGCCGCGGATCGACGTAACCGGGGTGCGTAGCTCGTGCGAGGCGTCGGCGACGAACCGGCGCAGCCGTTCCTCCGACGCCATCCGCTCCTCGAAAGCGTGCTCGATCTGCGCCAGCATGCGGTTGAGCGCCCCGCCGAGCCGACCGACCTCGGTGCGCTTGTCGTCGGGCACGACCCGCTGCGAGAGGTCGCCGTCGGCGATCGCGTCCGCCGTCTCGCTCATGCGCTCGAGCGGACGCAGCTCGAGGCGCGTCAGCCACATGGCGGCTACGCCGATCGCGAGGAGGACCAGCGCGGTCACTGCCCCTTCGATCAAGAGCAGGCGGCGTTGGGTCGTCGCCACGTCCCTCAACGGCATCGCTACGACCACTGTGCGCCCGTCGCCGAGCGCCAATGCCAGCAACCGGAAACTGGTCGAGCCGGCAACGGCGTCGGTTGTGACCGGATCGGCCGCGCCCGAGACGCCGCGAACGCTGGGGAGATCACCTGGTAGGCGCGGCCGCGCTCGTGCCTGCTCGCCGAGGTTGAAGCTGACGTCGTCGACCACGCGACCCTTGGCGTCGAGAAGGGCGCCGTACACGCCGCCCGGCAGGTGACCCGGCTCTTCCGCCTGTGCGGTCTCGAGCTGCTCGTGCTGGACGCCCGTCAGGAGGGCCGCCGCTACCGGCCGTGATGCGCCCTCGAGCTGCTCGTCGAGGCGGTTGGTCAGGAACGAGCCCAGGAAGTAGTAGGTGGCAACGCCGGCAATGGCAAGGCCGACTCCCGCCAGCGAGACGGTCGTCAGGACGATGCGCGCCCGCAACGTCATCCGTCACGCGGCTTCCGCAGCGTGTAGCCGACCCCGCGGACGGTATGGATCAGCTTCGGCTCTGTGAAATCGACCTTTCTGCGTAGATAGCTGATGTACGTCTCGACCAGGCGCGAGTCGCCGTCGAAGTCATAGCGCCAGACGTGGTCGATGATCTGCGATTTCGAGACGACCCGCCTGGCGTTCAGAAGCAGATACCGCAGCAGGTTGAACTCGGTTGGCGACAGCTCGATCAGCTCGCGGCCCCGCCAGACCTCGTGCGTCGCCTCGTCGAGCTCGAGATCGGAGAAGACGAGCCGTGGATCGGGCTCGGACTCGCCGGCCCGGCGCAACACCGCGCGCACGCGCGCGACCAACTCCTCGATGCTGAACGGCTTCGTCATGTAGTCGTCGGCGCCCAGTGTCAACCCCCGCACCTTGTCCTCCGTCGCATCGCGCGCCGTGAGAAACAGAATCGGGACGCGCAGCCGATCCGCCTTCAGCCGTCGCTGCACCTCGAAGCCATCGAGGTCGGGCAGCATCACGTCGAGGACGATCAGGTGCGGCCGAAACGACGTAGCCAGCGCGAGGGCAGTGCGCCCCCCGGCCGCGGTCTCCACCTCGAAGCCCTCGTAGCCCAGGGCGGTAGCGACAAGATCGGTGATGCTCTCCTCGTCGTCGACGACGAGGACGCGCGAGCGTGCCTCCGCAACCGCAAGACCGTTTTCTGCTGCGAGCATCGGTTCCGATGCGTCAGCGTCTGACTCCGCCATGGTCGGAGCCAAACACACCTTGCTGAGAGGAACCTGAGAATTCGCTCGAAGTCGTGTGGAAATGCGGCCCGTGCATACCGTTAGGGGGTATGCTACGATCCGAAGCATGACAACCACCGAGAACACCGAGACGCGCGGCTACTCCGCCGAGAAGGATGCCCTGCGCAAGCGGCTCGCCCGAATCGAGGGGCAGGTGCGCGGGATCGCGAAGATGGTCGAGGACGACCGCTACTGCATCGACGTGCTGACGCAGATCAGCGCCGTCCAAAAGGCGATCGACGCGGTCGCGCTCGGGCTCCTCGACGACCACGTCCGCCACTGCGTCGTCGGCTCGACCGGCGAGACGCAAGCCGAGCGGATGGACGAGCTGATGGCCGCCGTCGGCCGGCTGGTCAAGGCCTGAGATGGATCGGCACGGCGAGCACGCCGCCCACGCCGTCGAGCAATCGCTCAACCGCGTCGCCTTCTCTGCAACCGTGCACTGCCTGACCGGCTGCGCGATCGGCGAGGTGCTGGGGATGATCATCGGCACCGCGCTCGGTTGGGGCGATTTCCAGACGATCGCGCTCGCCGTCGTGCTCGCCTTCTTCTTCGGCTACTCGCTGACGATGATCCCGCTCCTGCGCAGCGGAATCGCGCTCGCGGCTGCGATCCCTGTCGCCCTCGCCGCAGACACGATCTCGATCACGATCATGGAGATCGTCGACAACGCGATCATGCTCCTGATTCCAGGGGCGATGGACGCCCACCTGGACAACCTCCTCTTCTGGGGCAGTCTCGCCGTCGCGCTCCTGATCGCCGGCGCGGTCGCCTATCCGGTCAACCGCTGGCTGATCGAGCGCGGCCGCGGCCACGCGGTCGTCCACCAGCATCATTAGCGGGTAGCGCGAGAGCGGGTTTGGCGTACCCGCTCTCGCGTCCCTCGTTACGGCGTCAGCCCGCGAAGGCGAAGTATGCGGGCGGAACCGCAGGCGACCCTTCGTAATGGACGATCCGCGTCATACCGATGGGCGAGCCGTTGTACCCGGACAGCATGGTGTTCGAGGTGTGGTGCGGCACGTGACAGTGGAAGATCCAGTTGCCGGGATTCCGTGCGCGGAACTCGAGCTCGACGAAGTCGCCGGAGGAGATATTGAAGGTCGTGATCTCCTGGCGCGCTCGCTTCGGTATGAGATGGCCGTTGCGCGAGACGATCGTGATGTCGTGTCCGTGCATGTGCATGGCGTGCTCACGGTTCGATGCGTTGTAGACGCGCATCCGCACGAGGTCACCCTCGCGTACGTTCATGGTGCCGCCGGACGCTTCGCCGGTCTTGCCGTTGATCGTCCGGAACGGGAAGTCGCCGCCCATCGGGAATGGGTTGCGCACTTGTCGGTGCGACGGTGCCGGTCGCGTTCAGCCTCTGGCGTCGGCCGCACAAGCCTCGTGCGCGTCCGAACGGGCCGGCGCAGCTGCGAGCTCGCTCGACGACGGCTCCCGCAAGCGCCAGCGTCGCGCGACATTGAACCTCGCTTTCAGTCCCGGGGAGCCGCGGTTGGCTCCGCTTCATCTCAGCGGCGCCCCCCTCCGTCGAGCGCGATTCGCACGAGGACACCAGCGGCGAGCGCCGCCAACGCGACGAGCGCACAGCCGTACGCGACTCCCGGAGCGGGTTCGAGACCCGCCAACCCGAGTAGAAGGCAAGCAGCCGCCACGACGATCAGGAACCAGGCTGCCTTGATCCCTCGACGGCTTCGGCGCCGAAACAACGGTCGCCCGGGCGCCGCAGCACTGAGGACCCTGCGATCGCGGGCTGGGCTCAGAGGAACCTAGCCGTGATTCATCGTTCCGCTCGCGTGGGGGCGCATGACGCCGATCTCACGCTCCTGTGCGCTGATGATCTCCTCGGCGAGGTCTTTCAGCTCGCCGTGCTCTGCGTTGTCCGCGGCGAGCTTGGCCATTGTGATCGCACCCTGGTGGTGCGTGATCATCATCTGGGCGAAGTCGGTGTCGATGTTCGTGGAGTTCTCGAGCATTCCGACGTCGTGCTCCATGTCCATACCCATCTGAGACCGGCTCAGGCCGAGGGCCTCGCCGCCGTCCGGATCGATCGTGCTCGAGCCGAACCACTCGCCGCGCCAGTCCTTCATCTGATTGATCTCGAGCTGCTGCATCGCGAGGATGTCGTCGGCGACCTCGACGAGTTCCGGCTGGCTGAGCCCGGCCTCCTTCGCGGCCGTCGCCATCTCGATCGCAGACTCGTGGTGCGGCACCATCGCGTCGATGAAAGCCCGGTCGAATGCGTCACCGGACGGCGTCGCGCCGGCGTCTGAGCTCGAATCGTCGCCGCCGCAGGCCGAGAGGAGCGCGATCAGCCCCATCGCGATTGCGGCGGCCATCCATCCACGTCTGAGCGTTGTCATCTGGTCTCCTTCTCCTCACATCCATCGATCGAGTTCTGGGTCGGAATCACGGTGTCGAGCGCACCTTCCACGTCGCTCCTCCGTCGCCAGAACGGACGATCGTGCCGTCGTGAAGCGCTGCGAAGAGCGTTTGCTCGTCGACCGCGAGCAAGGCCGCCGGCGGAGCGCCGAGCGCCCCGCGGGAGCGCCAAGGTCCGCTCGCTCCCAGTGCGGTGAAGAACGAGCCGGCTAGGTCGGCGAGGTAGGCACGACCGGAGGTTGGCCAGGCGAGATGGCCGGCGAGCCCGTTCGCGACCGCTTTCCACGTCCGCGCACCGTCGCGCGACTCGTAGACGACTGCGCCACCCGAAGCGAGTAGATGCCGGGGATTCTTGGGATCGATGGCGAGGTCGAGCAGCGCCTCGGGGGGAGTCGACATCGCCCACGTTCGGCCGGCGTCGGTACTCGCCAGCAGGCGCTCCGAGCGAGCGTCGAATCCGTACACCGTCTTGCCCTGCGCCCGCAGCACATGGAAGTCGGTCTCACCGAGCAACGAGACCGGATCCCAGCTACGCCCGCGATCGGTTGACTTGATCAGACCGAGATGGGAGGGCAGCTTCTCGCGCAGGTCGGGATGCCCGGAGCCGAGAAAGAGCTCGGGCGATACGAGCGTGAAGCCCATCGTGTCCTGATAGCTGTCGCCGATGCGGCGCGCCGTCTCAGCGTCCGGGAGAAGCTCGAACATCCCGGTGTGGGTCGCGACGTAGAGAATGTCCCGCTGCGCGTCGTAGCCGAGCCCGTGCACGTGAACCGCACCGGGATCCTGAGCGTCGAGTGCTACCCCCGTGAACTGCTCCGGAGCGGCCTCCTCGGCGGCGCCGCCACAGCCAGTCACGAGGAGAAGCGCAACCACAACCGCAAGGGCCGACCGAGCGGCGAGGCTCACAGGACCCTCCTTGCGCCGACCCAGTTCGCGACGCGATAGGGCTCGTCGATGCTCGAGATCTTCACGACGTCTCCCGTGCGCGGAGCGTGGATGAAGTTCCCTCCCCCGATGTACATCCCCATGTGCCCGAGGCCACGGAAGAAGACAAGATCGCCGGGGGCCAGCTCATCCCGCGAGACCGGTCGGCCAAGGCCGTACTGAGCCGCAGCGTAGTGCGGTAGCGAGACACCGATCTGGGCGAACACGTACATCGTCAGTCCGGAGCAATCGAAGCCACCGGAAGGCGACGCACCGCCCCACCTATACGGAACGCCGAGGTACTGCATGGCGATCGAGACCGCCTGCGCCCCACGGCTGGCATCGGCCGGCGGGGCTGGTGGGGGCGGCGGTTCCGGCGTCGGCGGCTCCTCGGCGGTTGGATCCAAAGTTGGTGGGAGCGCGACCGCGGACTCGATCGCGGGAGAGCTCTCGGTGCGGGTCTGCTGGACCGCGGCAAGCGCGCGCTGCCGTGCGAGCTCGGCTTCCGCTCGGCGGCGAAGCTCGACTTGCCGAGCGCGCTCTTCCGCCTCGAGACGCTCGACCTCGGCCTCGATGGACCCCAGCAGTTCTTGCCGCTCGCTCAGCTTGGCAGCGATCGTGTCTCGCTCCGACGCGAGCTGGCCCACCAGCCGGGCTTGAGTTGCCTGGGAATCGGCCAGTTGGCGCTCGCGCCTTTTCGTTCGCTCGCTCAGCCGCCTCACGTCGCCGATGATTCGCGCATCCTGGTCGAGAATGCGCTCGCTGGCTTCGACGGCGTCGAGCGCCTCGCTCAGGCTCTGGGCTCCAAGCACGATCTCGAGCGTCGACCGACTGGGGCCGTTCACATAGAGCTGGACGAGCCGCGCGCTGGCGTGGCCGCGTGCTGCCCCCAGTTGCTGGCGCGACCGCTTCAGGTCGACCCGGGTTTGCCGCAGGCGACTCGCCAGCTGATCGAGCCTGTAGTTCGCGCCGTTGAAGCGCTCGGCCGCAGCGCCGACCTCCGCATCGAGCTCCTGCACCTGCGCCAGGATCAGCTCGGCCTGACGACGCTTGTCCTCGATCGAAGGCTCGGCGCTCGCCGACGACGCCCCGAACAGCACCAAGAGGCCCGCGGCAAGAGCAGCGACCACGGGCACGACCTCGTTCATCCTGCGACTGAACCGACCTCGACCACGTAACAGCAAGCTGACTTCCTCCTCAGACGACGACAAGCACCGACAGCGCCAAAAAGGGCGCTCGCGTGTCAGCGGCGAAGAGGAAGAGCGAACAGGAATGTGGGTGGGCGGGTCGCCCGCAGGAGCCGCCGTGCGCGCGCTCGCGGCGGAGCGCGATCGGAGAGCGCCCGACCCTCGAGCCGGATCCGGTGCGCCCGGCCGATGATCACAACCAGGCGAAGAACAGCAGCAGCTAGGAGCACGCACATGAAGAGCTGCCCCTCGACCCCGTGCTCGATCGCATGGAAGACCATGAAGGCGAGAACAAGCCCGAGCAGAAGCAACAAGAACGGCCCCAGCAACGGATGCCGCAGACCCCGCTCGAGCGACTGGCGCAGCCGAATCACGGGCCGATGATAACGAACCCGATCCGACTCCACGTTTCCACGCCCGTCCGACACTGGCTCCTTGCGGCTTGCACGCCAGGGGACGTCGTCGTCCGACAGGGTGTGACGCCGGGCGGGTGCGGGCGACCGTCGAGCGGAGCGCGTTCGATCCGATCCTGCGTCCGGGCGGGCGGCTGCTCGTCGTCGCGAACTCCTTCGGCTCGCTGCGCGAGCTGCCCGCGCACCTGCACGGGGCTTTCGACACCGACGCCATGACGACGTCGACGTCGACGCCGTCAGCTGGCGTGGTGCGACGCGCTCGTGGAGGGACGGCGGCCGAGGAGGGCCGCGGCCGAGGAGGACTGGCCCGACTGGATCAACATCCCCTCGAAGGTGGGCCTGGTCGCAGCAGTGCGCGTGCAAGGCCATCCCTGGCGATGAGACGCGTCCCTACGCGCCGAGCAGCTCTTGCACCTCGGCAGCCGTCGGAAGCGAGGGCTGGGCACCGTGGCGGGACGCAGCCAGCGCCCCTGCCACGCATGCGGCGCGTAAGGCGAACTCAGGGTCTGATCCCGTGAGCAGGTAGACCAGGAGCGCCGCGCAGAAAGCATCTCCCGCGGCGGTTCCGTCGACCGCGTCGACCCTCGGCGGCGCTGCTCGTGCGATCTCGCGTCCGTGCCCAAGCAGGACGGCGCCCTCGGCGCCCAGCGTCAGCGCGGTCAGCCGCGGCGTCCCGGCTAACGCGTCGAGCTCGAAGCGGTTGACGACGACCAGATCGGCTCGGCTGACGAACTCGGCGGGCACCGGCATCGCGGGCGCTGCATTCAGGCAGAAGAACGAGGCCTGCTCGGCGGCTGCTTGGACGGCGTCCAGCGGAATCTCGAGCTGGCAGAGGACGGCATCGGTCTCGCCGACGACGACGTCGTCGGCCGCAAGTCGTCCGTTCGCGCCCGGCGCGACGACGATGACGTTCTCACCCTCGTCGTCGACGAGGATCAGGGCGACACCGCTCTCGCCGTCGTCCCGCCGCACGCCCGAGACGTCGATGCTCTCGGCTTCGAGCGATCGGAGCGCGAGGTCGTCCGCGCCGACGCGTCCCACGAAGCTCACCGCGGCGCCGAGCCGGGCCGCGGCAACGGCCTGGTTCGCACCCTTGCCGCCGGAGATCCGCGCGAACGACGCGTCACCGATCGTCTCGCCGGGCGCAGGTAGCCGCGAGCAGCGCGCGACGAGATCGACGTTCGCCGAGCCGACGACGGTGATCCGGGGCGCGCTCATGCGTCCAGTATCGTCCCGTGCCCGGCGGAGAATTGCCTTGGCACGGAGATCCAACGCCTTTGGCGCGATGCCTGCGACACGGGCCTGCGGGCGATCTGGTAGGCAGCTTCGACCCCGGCGGCCGACTCGCGGTGGTGAGGACAAGGGTGCGACCAGGGGACAGTCTCCGACTCGAGCTCGATCCTGCGCGGCTCCACTTCTTCGATCCCGAAACGGGCGTGAGTCTCGGCTCGGGCGCGCTCGCCGCGACGGCCTGAGGCCGCCGCACGGGGTCGCCGAGCACATCCGCTCATTTCTTGACAGCCGACCGGAGCGCTGGCATCGTGCCTCGACGCAACGGAAGGAGTCGGCTCGGTGCACGAGACTGAGCCCAGGATCGTTGCTGCGGCTGAGTCCTCGAACAGCGGCCGGTCTGCTGTTGTGGTGAATCTGAGCGTGCCTCGCCGGTCAGCGCCGCTCGAGTCGGAAGGCCCGGCTCTCGCCCGCGAATGTCGCCAGATCGCGACCGAGGCGGATCGCCTCGCCCACCATACGCGGCGCCGCGCGCTCCAAGCCCTCCCCGGCATGGCCCGCGACCGCGCCGCGCTGCTCGAGATCTCCGCACGGGCGACGGAGCTCGCGCGATCGCTCGACGGCCTCAGCCCTCCTGTGCGTCGGACCCCGCTCCGGCCAGTTCCTCGGCGGCACGCAACCGCTCGCTGAGAGTCCGGACCGCGCCCGAGAGCGGGAAGAGGATGTCGTCGCTCTCGTCGCCCGTATAGCGCGAAACCGGATAGCCGGTCAAATAGGCGAGGACGATCGACTCCGACCGTGTCGGCCGGTAACTCTCGTTCTCGCTGCCATCGCTCGTCCAGCGCTCGACCGTCTTCGCCGAACGCTCCGTCCAGCGAGCCAGATCCTTGCGCTTGATCCGCTTCTCGGCCAGGTCCGCACGGATCCGGGCAGCGAGGACCTGCTTGGTCAGAAGTGACCCAGAGTGACGTCTAGTGGACATGCCAGGAGGTACTTCGGATGGAAGCCGCCACTTGGTTCATCGAAACAGTCGAGTGGTTGCCGCAAACGCGACATGGTGTTTGTTTTTGGTCATGATGGGAACAGGACGACTGCGTGCGGACGAACAAGACCACGACGATTCTGCGGCAGGAAGGGATCTACGTGTTTCGAGGAAAGGCCGCAACCGCTCTCGAGCACAACGGAGAGTCAACAACCTGTTACAGAGAGGTTAACACCATGCGCAGAACTCTCAAGGCCGGCGCCCTAGGGCTGCTCGCCGCCACCGCACTCGTCGTCGGACTCACCCCGGCGGGTGCCCAGGGCACATCGCCCGGCACTGCTACCGCCAACCTCCGCTCCGTCGGCGGCAGCGGCATCACCGCCACGCTCAACTTCGTCGACGACGGTTCCACCCTCAGCGTCACCGGGCAATCCAGCGGGATGTCGCCGCTCGGCCAGTACGTCTCGCTCGTCTACGGGCTGAGATCCAACGCGGACGTCACCGGCGGCACGCCGCCCGGACCCTGTGTCGACGACGGCACGCTGGTCGGTGGCGCGATCGATCAGGTCGCCCAGGGCGCAGTTCTCTTCAGCCCGACCGCCACGGCTCGCATGCTGCTCGGCGCGTGGCCCCTGCTCGGCGTCAACCGCACCGTCACGTTCGTCAAGCCGACGGCGTCGCCCGCAGGTGTCAAGCTCAACCAGGTCAAGACCGTCTCGATCCGGCAACCGGTGCTGCCGCTCTTGCCGAACATCTTCCTGGACATCCGCCCGCAGATCTTCAACATCCGGGCCTGCGGATTGATCGTCGGGACATGAGCACGCGACGTCGCCGCACCGCGGCCGGCGTCTTCACCTCGGTCGCCGCCGCTCTCCTCACCCTCGGGTGCGGGGGCGGCGGCGACGCGGGCCGGAAGAGCGCCGACGAGCTCGACCCGAGCACCGTCGCTGCTCGGGTGAACGGGGTCGCTATCCGAGCCGGGTCGGTGGAAGAGCAGTACGCCGTGGCTCTCGTCACCTTCCAGGGCGCGAAGAGCGCCACCGCCGATGAGTCCGGACGGGCCGCCGTGCGGGCCCAGATGTTGGGCGGGCTGATCCAGTTCGCGCTCCTCGAGCAGGCCGCCGCCGAGCGAGGCCTCGAGGTCGAGCAGGCCGATCTCGACGCGCAGCGAGCAGCCCTGACGGCCATGGGAGGCGGCGAGGCCGCCTACGCCAAGCGCGTGGAAGGGATGCCGCCAGGAGAAATCGACCAGCAGCTCCGCCAGGCAGTGCTGGAAGACAAGCTGATGGCTGCGTTGGCCGCCGACGTCGTCGTTCCCGATGTCGAGCTCGAGACCTTCTACCAGACGAATAGCAAGACGCGTTTCGGACCGTCGGTCATCGCCCGGCACATCCTCGTGGCCGACGAGGCAGCCGCTTCAGCGGTGCTCGATCGCCTGAGCCGGGGAGAGGACTTCGCCGCCGTGGCGGCCGACGTCTCGCTCGACGTTGCCACTGCCGAGAACGGCGGCCAGCTTGGCACCGTCCGCCGGGGGATGACGCCGGCTCCGGTGGAGAAGGCGCTGTTCGCCGCCGCCCCTGGCACGGTCATCGGACCCGTTCTCACCGAGCCCGGATTCGAGATCATGCAGGTGACCCGCCGTCAGGGGTCTCGGCCCTTCGAGGGGGTGCGGGACGAGATCCACGCCGAGCTCGCGCTGGACCGCGGACGAAGCGGGCTGGCCGAGTTGATCGCTCGCAAGGCGGCCGCCGCAGAGGTCAGCGTGAACGACGCTTTCGGCCGGTGGGCACCGGACCAGGGGATCGTGCTCCCGCCGCGCGAGGGCGGGTGAGTACGCTGAGATTCGTGACGGCGGCGCTGAGGGGCCTAAGGGCCTGTCCGAAGAGTGGTCGCGGTGGATGGCAGGCG
>JANDLU010000032.1 GCA_024330215.1 Candidatus Gaiellasilicea maunaloa | reverse complement strand
GTCAGGCACGGGGCGGTCAGGCACGGGGCGGTCAGACACGGGGCGGTCAGACACGTGAGGCGTAGGCGTCGAGGTCAAGGTACCGAGGATAGGGAAGCGGTCTGCTGTACCGGCCGGCAGAGGCGATCATCGCCGCGTTGTCGGTGCAGAGGGCAAGCGGGGCGAAGCGGGCGCCGGGGAGAGCCGCGCGGAGCTCGGAGTTGGCTGCAACGCCACCGACAACCGCGATCGTGTCGCGCCCGGCCTGCTCCGCAGCGGCGAGTGCGCCCTGGACGAGCGCCCGCACGATCGCGCGCTGGTACGATGCCGCAAGGTCGGAGCGGCACGCCTCGAGGCGATCGCCGAGATCGCGGATCGCATAGAGCAGCGAGGTCTTGACACCCGAGAAGGAGAAGTCGAGACCGTCGAGGCGCGCGACAGGGAACGAGAACGCCGTCGCGTCGCCGCCACGAGCGAGCCGGTCGATTGCCGCTCCGCCCGGGTAGCCGAGCCCGAGCAGGCGCGCGCCCTTGTCGAACGCCTCGCCGGCGGCGTCGTCGAGCGTCGTCCCGAGGACGTCGAAGCCGCCGTACGCGCGCACATCGAGGAGCAGCGTGTGCCCCCCGCTCGCGAGCAGGCAGATGAAGGGTGGCTCGACGGGATCGGGCTCGAGGTAGAGCGAGGCGACATGCCCATGTAGATGGTCGACAGGCACGAGCGGCAACCGGCGCGCCCAGGCGAGAGCCTTCGCAGTCGAGAGGCCGACGAGGAGCGCCCCGACGAGCCCAGGTCCCTGGGTCACCGCCACGCGCTCGACCTCGTCGAGCGTCGCACCAGCCTCGTCGAGAGCCTCGCGCAGCACCGGCATGACGAGCTCGAGGTGCCGCCGCGACGCCACCTCGGGCACGACCCCGCCGTAGCGTGCGTGCAGGTCGGCCTGCGAAGAGACGACGTTCGCCTTGATCTCGCCGTCCAGGGTGACGAGCGCCGCGGCCGTCTCGTCACACGAGGTCTCGATGCCCAGGATCATGTGTCAAGCCCGGCGACGATCTCGCCCGCAATCCGGGCGGGCGACTTGCCCTCGGTGTCGAGGTGAGCCCCGAATGCGGGCTCGTGTAGCGCCAGCAAGCAGCGGTCGAGCTGCTGTTCACCCCATTCCTGGTAGTCAGCCCTGCCGCGATGCCGCTCGAGAATGCACTCTCTGCTCGCGAGCAGGGTGAAGTGCCGGACATCGATTCCCGATCTCTGGAGCGACCCGACGATCTCGATGAAGTAATCCCTGACCACCAGAGTCATCGGGATAACGAGGGGCCGGTCGTACATGGTCGAGATCGATTCAGCGACGTGGCGCGTGAGCTCTCTCCAGAGCGCGATGTCCTGAAAGTCAGCCGCCTGGAGCTCATCCGGCAGTAGACCACGGACGAACGTCCCGATCAGCTCCGGGTCGAAGACGAGTGCCCCAGGCAGCCGCACCGCCAGCTCGCGGGCAACGCTCGTCTTCCCGACGCCGAACGGCCCGTTGATCCAGACGATCACGACGCATCAACTGCCGCAGCCTCGGCCTGCCCCCGCACGGGATCGCGCCACATGATCACGGCGTCTTCGCGGTTGTCCGTGTAATAGCCGCGACGGACGCCTCGGGCGTGGAAGCCGAGGCCTTCGTAGAGCTTGATCGCGCCCTTGTTGGAGACGCGCACCTCGAGCGTGTAGCCCCGCCGCTCGTCGTTCGAGGTCACCTCGAAGAGCCGGTCGAGGAGCATCCGCGCGATCCCGCGGCGACGCTGCGATTCCGCGACGGCCACGTTCATCACGTGCCACGCATCGACATAGCGGGAGATGATCAGGTAGCCGAGCAACTCCTTCGACTCTGCGTCGAACGCGCCGAGCGAGAGCGACGACGGCTTCGCGAGCTCGCTGGCGAACATCGAGCGCGACCACGGTGTCGGATAGGAGGCGCGCTCGATCGTCTCGATCGCGGACAGGTCGCGCAGCTCGAGCTTCCGCAGCTCCGCGTTCATCTGACGAGCGCCAGGTAACAGACTGTCACTTGTCCGGCCGGGCGTCGGGCTGACGCACGTACAGCGGCTCGACGAGCTCGGCGGGGCCGAAGTTGCGGGCGAGCGCGGCATGGAAGCGGGCGCGCGGCAGGTGGCGCTCGTCGTCGTCCGGCGGCACCTCGGCGCCAGCGGCCTCGAGGAGCTCGCGATACCGGATCGCGCCGTCGCCGACGAGCACGGTGCCGTGCTCGAGGGCGAGGTCGGCAGGTGCGAGGACACGCGGGCCGGCAACGAAGATCTCGCGTCGTCTGGCGTCGATCACCGTCTGCGCACCCGGAGCTCCGGCGGCGAGCGCGTCGAGCGTCGAGACCCCGGCGGCGGGGATGTCGAGCGCGAGCGCCAGACCCTGTGCCGCGGCTAGTCCGATCCGCGTTCCGGTGAAGCTGCCGGGGCCGACGCCGACCGCGAGCGCCTCGAGGTCGTTCGCGTGCGCGCCCGCTCGCCGGAGCAGCGCGTCGACGTCCTCGAGCAGGGTCGAGGCGCGCGAGACCCGCTCGCCGAGCACCTCACCGTCGGCGACGAGTGCGCTCGTCGCCCGGTCGGTTGCGGTGTCGAACGCCAGGATCAGCACGTCCGAGTCGTTCTACCAACCTGGCATCCGCCCCGTCGAGCCGGATCGAGCGGGTCGTGGGGTCGACGTGCTCCAGCCGGACGTGCAGCCGCGCGGCCGGGAGGGCCGACCCCGCCGCCTCGGGCCACTCGACGAAAACGATCGCGGCCTCGAAGTACGGCTCCAGGTCGCCCCACTCGGCGGCGGAGACACCGGTGAAGCGATAGAGGTCGAGGTGCGAGACGTCCGGCTCGCCCTCGTAGCGATGCCCGATCGTGTAGGTCGGGCTCGTCACCGGCGCCGTCACGCCGAGCGCCCGACAGGCGCCTCGGACGAAGATCGTCTTGCCGGCCCCGAGCTCGCCGGCAACGGTGACGACGTCGCCGACGCGCAGCTCCTGCGCGATCCTGCCCGCGAGCGCCTCGGTCTCCTCGGGCGACGAGGAGAGCACCTTTGCTACAGGTCGAGCCTGCGCGAGAACCTCCTCGATGAACGTCTGCTTGTGCGCTCCGCGGTACCAGTCGTCGCGCTCCTGCAGAAGCGTTTGCTTAGACCGGGGACAGACGTGCTGCGCACGTGCTCGATCTCGACCGCCACGGCACCGAGCGCCTCTCGGATGGTGAGGGCCTCTGCTCGAAAGCGCTGCGCCCAAAGCCGGTCATGAGGGGCGAGCTCGATCGTCACACGACGATCGTAGGCGTTAGAACAGCCCGAGCTGCACGGCCGGGCCCACCGGTTCGGTTGGCGCAGGTCTGGCGGCGGGCGCGACCAGACTTTGTGTTTCTGAAACACAAGGCCTGCCGAGCAGCTCCGGGATTCGGGCGAAGTCCTGCTCGAGCACCTTCTGCATCGACGGGGTGTAGAGCGCCGCGGCAGGGTGGAAGAGCGGGTACAGCGTGACCGCGTTGCCGCCGAGTACGACCTGCTGCTCGACCCCGTGTACGCGAGTGATCCCGGCCGGCTTCCCTGAGAGCAGCTTCGTCGCGAAGTTGCCGAGCGTCGCGACGAGCGTCGGCCGGATCAGCTCGATCTGGCGGAAGAGGTGCGACTCGCACGCCTCGATCTCCTCCGGATGCGGATCGCGGTTTCCGGGAGGTCGGCACTTGATCACGTTCGCGACATAGACGTCCGTGCGCGTGAGCCCGATCCCGCCGAGCAGCTTCTCGAGCAGCTTGCCTGCCTGACCGACGAAGGGGATCCCGCTCTGATCCTCGTGGAAGCCCGGCGCCTCCCCGACGAACATCAGCTCGGCGTGCGGGTCGCCCGAGCCGAAGACGACCTGCGTTCGGGTGGCCGCGAGCGGGCAGCGGGTGCAGCCCAGGGTCTCGTCGCGGTAGTCGGCGAGCGCATCCGTCACGGCGGGAAGCTTAGAGCCTCGAGCGGACGTCTTCACGGGCCTCACGCCGGAGGGCGCCCGCGGCGCACCGCGGGCGCCCCACCGATCCCCGCAGGCAGACGCTCAGGCGGGCGCGCCGGCCTGCAGCGCGTGCACGTCCGCCGTGGTCAGCGCGTTGCCGCCGATCCCCCACTGCCCGCTCGGTACGTCCTCGACCGTAACCCAGGTGACACCACGCATCGACTCGCCCTCGATCGAGACCATCGCGTCCGTGAGACGCTCGATCATCTGCTGCTTCTGCTCCTGCGTGAACACATCCTCGATCAGCTTGACGTTGATCAGCGGCATGTCGGCTCCTTCCTTCGGCTCGATTGACCGCACGATCGTCGCGCAGACGCGGTGGCACGACTTCGCCCATCCGGGCCAGATCCGGCCCGTCACGAAAGATGGCCCGATCGGGCCAGGAGCGACCTAGACACCCAGCCGGATCGCGGCGGCAGAGGCTGCGGCACGCGTCGGTACCGCGAGCTTGCGCAGGATGTTGGCGACGTGGCGGTGCACGGTGTGCTCGCTGAGAACGAGCTCCGCGGCAATCTCGCGGTTGCTCAACCCACGCGCGACCAGCCGGAGCACCTCGGACTCACGGCGCGTCAGCGCCTGCAACGGCGCCTCCTGACCGCGTCGCATCGCCTCCGCGTCGGCGCGCGCCGCCTCGTAGGCGGAACCACTGCGTGCGTAGAGCTCAGCCGCGTCGCTCAGCAGCCGGCGGCCGTGGGCGAGGTCGCCGGTCGCCGCCGCGACGAGTCCCTGCGCGAAGAGCGCGGCGGCCCGCAACGGCTCCGTGCCGACGGCCGCGGCCGTGTCGGCGAGCTCCGCCACCGCAGGTGAGGCTGCTTCGGGCCGGTGCCGAGCGACCTCCGCACGGACGAGCAGCTCGAGCGCGCCGACCCGCGCGAGCCGGTGGACGACAGGAGTGCGCCGCAGCAGGGTCTCGGCCACCTCGGCGCACGTCGCCGCGTCGCCTCGCGCGAGCGAGAGCTCGGCGCGACCCAATCTCGCAAGCGGATGCTCGTGCGCCTGAGCGAAGAGCGACGCCGCTTCGTCGAGACGCCCCTGCCGGCGCCGGAGCTCTCCGAGGCGCGCAACTCCCTCCATCGCGACCTCGCGGCGGCTGTCGCCGAGCCCGCCGAGCACGGATTCGAGCTCGTGCTCGGCCTCGTCCCAGACACCGCGTGCGATCAGCACCGATGCATACTGCGTTCGACAGACCGAGAAGAGAGGCTGAAGGTCCCAGCGTCTGCAGAAAGCGCTCACCTCCTCGCACCATTGAGAGGCGCGGTCGTAGTCGCGGGCGCCCTCGCAGGCGTAGATCATGAAGCAGCACACCTTCCCGACCCACATCAGCTCGGGCACCTCGCCGGCCGTTGCCGCGGCGACCGCCTCGTCGAGCCGGCGCATCCCGTCGTGCACCTCGCCTGCGTTGACGAGAGCAAGTCCCTCGAGCGCGAGCCCGACGACCTCGAGGTCGGGCTTGCCGAGCGTCCGGCCGATCTCCGCGGCCCTCGCAGCGTGCTCGCGAGCGACGATCGGATCGCGCTCCAGTCGGAGTGCCAACTCCGCCTCGCGCACGGCAAGCCAGCCGTGCTCCGGAGCGGCGGCGAGCGGCTCGAGCAGCCTGCGCGCACGATCGAGCCAACCGCGGCCGACGACCTCTCGGCCCCCGAACAGGATCGAGTCCCAGGCGAGCGATGTCGCGACTCGCCCCGCGCCGAGCGAGTCACCGAGCCGCCGGTAGCGTCGAAACGCGCGTTCGCGAGCGGCAAGCGTGCGCTCTGCATCGTCGAGCCACCAGCAGGCGGTGGCCAGTCCCTCGAGGGCGATCCCGTCCTCGGCGGTCGCGAGAGCCGCCTCGAAGGCTGAAGCGGCCTCAGCCCAAGCGCCGCGTGCGAGCGCGTCCTGTCCCGCCTCGAGCTTGCCGCCGACGGCCATGCCGACACCGTGACACGGCGCCGCACACATTGCGAGTCAGCGTCCTAGCAAGAGGAGCAAGAGCCGCCGCAGCAGCCGCCGCCGCCGCCGCCGCCGCCACTCGGGCGCGGCTGCGAGGAGACGCCGGCGACCGCGAAGCTCGACATCTGCTTCAACACGTCACCCGCGCCGCAGTCCGGACACGCAACTGCTTGCTCGGCGTTTCGGACGAGCTCCTCGAAATGCGACTCGCACTCCATGCATGCGTATTCGTAGATCGGCATGCGCGAATCCTACCCTGCGTCCAGTTCCTCTTCGGCCTTCTCGCCATGCTCGACGATGTCACCCGGCTTGAACAGGACCTGCTCGAGCACGTCCGCCCACACGGGCTTCCGGCGGCCGAGGAACTCGAGGTTCATCGCGAAATGCTTGAACTCCTCGCCCTGCACATTCTCCATGATTGCCCGGGCCTCGGCGTCCCGCTCGACTGCCAGCCGCTGCTCGTACCAGCCGATCGCCTCGGCCTCCTCGATCAGCGAGGCGCAGATCCGCGCGAAAGTCCGTGTCTCCTCGGGCAGCTCGTCCGGCGGCTCGTGGTACTGGTCGAAGGGCACGATCGGCACTCTATGACCTATGACCTGGACGGCGACGACCCTGGTAGGCGAACTCGTTCGGCTCGAGCCGCTTTCACCCGAGCACGAGGCCGGCCTCTGGGAGGCGTCCCGTGACGCCCGGATCTGGGAGTGGATGAGCATCGTTCAGCCGCGGTCGCCCGAGGAGCTGCACGAATACGTCGAGCTCGCCCTCGCGAACGCCGGCGCCGGGATCGAGCTGCCGTTCGCGACCGTCAGGCAGAGCGACAGCCGGGTCGTCGGCAGCAGCCGCTTCCTGGCTCTCCGCCCCGAGCACGGCAGCCTCGAGATCGGCTGGACGTGGCTCGACCCGCAGCTGTGGCGCACCGGCGCGAACGTCGAGGCCAAGCTGCTGATGCTGGGCGATGCCTTCGAGCGGCTCGGCTGCCGTCGCGTCGAGCTGAAGACCGACGCGCTGAACGAGCGCTCCCGCACAGCGATGGAAGCACTGCCGGCCCAGTTCGAGGGCGTGCATCGGCGCCACATGCTCGTCCGAAACGGCGAGAATCGCGACTCGGCCTGGTACAGCGTGATCGCCGAGGAGTGGCCCGAGGTGCGCGAGAACCTGCTTCGCCGGCTCGGCCGGCGCGCCGCTCACTGACTCAGTCCGGGTTTCGTCCTGAGCCGGGAGGACATACACGGGATGCGGCTGGCGATCGACCCCTTTCCTGCGACGAAGGGAGACGCGCCTATGTCAGACCCGATTGGACCGCCCAGAGGCGGTCGACACTGCACACTCACACGAGCCTGCGCTTCCGCAGCTCGTGGCGACGCACGAGGAGAAGACGGCATGGATCGCACATCGGGAACGTTCTCGCTCGAGAACGAGCTCCTCCGGACGGGACGGTCGACACCGGAGGGAGTGTTCGAGGCGGTACAGACACGCTCGAGCTTCCTCCGCAAGGCCGGGATCGGCGCCGGCGCGTTCGTGGGCGCCGGGACGCTACTCGCACCGTCCGCGGCATTCGGCAAGACCGGCCAGACGAAGGCAAACGACACTCAGACGATCCTCAACGTGGCCGCGAGTGCCGAGGTGCTCGCGACGATCGTCAACACCGTGGGCTGGGAGCGTGGGCTCGGCGGCGACGCCGTCACGCAGCGGAACATCAAGGCGGCTGCCCGCGAGGAGCTCATCCACTACCAGGTGCTCGTCGCAACGGGCGGCAAGCCTGCGTCGAAGCGCATCTGGATTCCGGATTCGGTCTTCGCCAACCGGACGAACCTCCTCAGTACGCTCGAGGTGGGCGATCAGATCTTCGTCAACGCGTACCTCATCGCGACGCTGACGTTCGGGAACGCGGGGAACGGGACGCTCGCCCTGATCGCGAGCGAGTTCATGGGGGCGGAGGCGGTCCACCGGGCGTTGGCGCGGCAGTCCCTCGGCAAGCTCGGCAACGACCGCGTCTTCATGAAGCTGGACGATCCGGAAGGAGCAAAGGACGCGCCCAACGCCGGCCAGCGCGGCTTCTGTGACGTGCTCGTCGCGGTCGCGCAACTGCAGGCAGCCGGCTTCGGCTTCGGGGAGCCGGGAGCTCAGCCGGGCCAGTTCTACGACTTCGACGAGGTCAGCCGCCGGACGCCCGACGATCCCGATGTCAACCAGCGGACGCCGGACACCTGCGATACCCATGGCGGTTCGAACGGCCACGGGAAGGACGAGCACGAGAAGAAGGACAAGCACGAGAAGAAGGACGAGCACCGGAACGACGGTCACGCCGGACCGCGTCACGGCTGACCGACGCGCAGCGGGCGGCAGGGCCTGGCTCCTGTCGCCCGCGGCCTTCTCCCTGCGGGCGGACTCGGTGGGGTCGGTGAAGTAGCGGGCGGCGACATCGCCGCCGCCGGATCGCCGCCCCGTATATAGGAGGAGCATGTCGGAGGAGCATGTAGGAGGAGCACCATTCGGGGCGCGCTTCGAGCCGTGAGCATCGAAGAAGAGCTCGATCCGGCGCACGCGAGCCTCTACACCGCCGACTCCTCCGTCCGCAGACGCTCGAGGAAGAGGAGCAGCTCCTGGTTGGCTCCGGGGGCGTCGCGAAAGACCGAGTGGCGGGCTCCGGGGAAGCTCCGGAACCGCGTCCCCTCGGGCAGGTGCTCGACGACCTCCTGCACGGAGGAGAGCGGCGCCCAGGCGTCGTCCTCTCCCGCGAGCACCAGGGTCGGCGCCTCGATCGCGGCGAGCTCGTCGCGGAGGTCGAGCTCGCGCGACTCCCCGCGCATCCACCGGATCAACGCGTCGGGCCGCCATTCCGCGCGCACGATCACGTCGCTCGTCAGCTCGTAGCTCGAGAGAAGCGGAAAGCAGACGCGCAGGAAGTCGGCGAACGCCTGCTCATCGAACGCACCGTAGAAGCGCTCTGCGATCTCGCGGGCAACGGGCCCGCCGAGCCGCTCGTAGACAGCGATCGACCGCTCCGGCACGAGCCGCGCGACGGGTGCGGCGAGCACGAGCGCGCGCGGATGGGTCGGATACCGGGCCGCGTAGCGGATCGCGACGAGCGAGCCGAAGCCGAGGCCGAGGACGATCGGACGCTCGATCCCGAGCGCGTCCGTGAACTCGCGCACGTCCTCGGCCCAGCGCTCGAGCCGCAGCTCGTGCGGGTCGGCGGGATCGCTCCGGCCCCCTCCCCGCTGGTCCAGATAGACGACCTGGGCGTGCGGCGTGAGCGTCGGCCCCACCTGCACCTTGAAAAGGCCGTGGTCGAATCCCGGCCCGGGATGGAGCAGGAGCACGGTCGGCCGCTCGCGCATCCAGGGACCGTCCGGAACGAGCTTGGCGCCGTCCACGTCGAAGTAGAGCCGCGTGTCGCCGACCGCAATGCGCACCGCGCTAGACTAACGCCGCCCGGTATCCGGATCGCGGAACTGGAGCCAATCGAGATGATTACGAGCATTCATGTCGTCGGCGCGGGGCGTGTCGGCTCGGCTTTGGCCGCAAGGCTCGCCGAGCGCGGCCTCCCCCTGACCGAGCATGGTCCCCACCTCGTCCTGCTCTGCGTCCCCGATCGGGCGATCGCCGAGGTCGCGAGGACTGTTGAGCCTGGCCCCTGGGTCGTTCACGTGAGCGGGGCGACGCCGCTCGCCGCGCTCGCTCCGCACGTCCGCCGCTTCGGCCTCCATCCGCTGCAGACGTTCACGCGCGGTCGCGGCGCCGAGCAGCTCGACGGCGCATTCGCAGCCGTGACCGCCGAGACCGAGGAGGCGCGGGAGCTCGGCTTCTGGCTCGCCCGCACGCTCGGCCTCGAGCCCTTCGAGCTCCCCGAGGACAAGCGCGACGCCTACCACGCGGGCGCTGCAATCGCCTCGAACTACCTCGTCACGCTGCGTCGCGCCGCCGGGTCGCTCCTCGAGTCCGCCGGCGCGCCGCCGGCAGCGCTCGACCCGCTGATGCGGCGCACGATCGAGAACGGCTTCGAGCTGACCGGGCCGATCGCGCGCGGCGACTGGGCAACGGTCGAGACGCATGTCGCCGCGATCCGCCGCGAGCGACCGAAGCTCGAGTCGATGTACACGACGCTCGCCGCGACGACGAAGGAGCTCCTGTGACGACGGTCGCGACGATCGCCGATCTGCGCGAGGCGCTCGCGCCTGCTCGCAGCCGCGGCGACTCGGTGGGGCTCGTGCCGACGATGGGCGCCTTCCACGCCGGCCACCGCTCGCTCTTCCGCGCGGCCCGCGAGGAGTGCGACACCGTCGTCGTCAGCCTCTTCGTCAACCCGGCCCAGTTCGAGGCGGGCTCCGATCTCGCCGGCTATCCACACGATCCCGGGGCCGACGCCGTGTTCGCCGAGGCAGCCGGGATCGAACTGCTCTTCACGCCGGATGCGGCCGAGCTCTACCCGCCCGGCTACCAGACCTGGGTCGAGGTCGAGGAGCTCGGCCGCCGGCTCGAGGGGGAGCACCGGCCGGGTCACTTCCGCGGGGTCGCGACCGTCTGCCTCAAGCTCTTCAATCTCGTGCGGCCCGCGCGCGCGTACTTCGGGCAGAAGGACGCGCAACAGGTGGCGGTGCTCCGGCGGATGATTCGCGACCTCGATCTCGACCTCGAGCTCGAGCTGCGGGTGCTGCCGACCGTCCGCGACCACGACGGGCTCGCCTTCTCGTCGCGCAACGCGCAGCTCACGGCGGCCGAGCGCGAGCGCGCGCTCGCCCTGCCGCGAGCTCTCGCCACTCGCGATCTCGACTCCGCCCGAGCCCGGCTTGCCGGACTCGACGTCGACTACGTCGAGGTCGTCGATCTCGACCCGCCTGTCCTCGCCGCCGCCGTCCGCGTCGGCTCCACCCGCCTGATCGACAACGTCGTCCTCGACAAGGAGAAGCCATGACCACTCGTCCTCGCAAGCCAGCGCCGGGCACCCCCGCTCCCGGCAAGCTCGCTCTCACCGAGCTCGCCGAGCTGAAGGCTCGCCGCCAGCCGATCGCCATGATCACCGCGTACGACGCCCCGTCCGGCAGGCTCGCCGATGCCGCAGGCGCGGACATCCTCCTCGTCGGCGATTCCGCGGCGATGACCGTGCTCGGGCACGACTCGACCGTGCCGGCGACGATGGACGAGATGATCGTGCTCACGCGGGCGGTCAACCGGGGCGCCAGGCGTCCGCTCGTCGTCGCGGACATGCCGTTCGGCTCCTTCCAGATCTCCGACGAGAAGGCCCTCGGAAACGCGATCCGCTTCCTCAAGGAGGCGAGCGCGGACGCCGTCAAGGTCGAGGGCGCGGGCGCCACTCTCTCGCGTGTTCGAGCGCTCGTCGGTGCCGGAGTGCCGACGATGGGTCACATCGGGCTGACGCCGCAGTCGGCGACGATGCTGGGCGGCTTCAAGGCTCAGGGCCGAACGGCGGAGAAGGCTCGACGGCTCGTGGAAGACGCGATCGCGCTCGAGGCCGCAGGGGTCTTCGCGCTCGTGCTCGAGGCCGTGCCGGCGCCGGTCGCCGCCAGGATCACCGAGCTGCTCTCGATTCCGACGATCGGGATCGGTGCCGGCGCGGGGTGCGACGGCCAAGTGCTCGTCTGGCATGACCTGCTCGGCCTCTACGAGGGCGGCTCGCCGCGCTTCGTCAAGCAGTACGCCGACCTCGCGACCGAGATCACGAGGGCCGTCTCTGCCTACGTCTCCGACGTCCGCGAGCGCCGCTTCCCCGAGGAGCAGCACACCTACTCGATGCCCGACGAGGAGCTGGCGCTGTTCGAGAGCTGGACAACAGATCGGGTCTGAGCGTTCCTGGCGCGTCGCTCGCGTCGTGTAGGCCGTGGCCACAGTATGGGAATACGAGGACCGCGGCTGGAGGCGGCGCGAGCGGCGCGCGGTGCCCCGGAGGCCGGCTTCGCCGGCCGGGAGGGCTGCCGGCCAGGGACGCTCAGACGGCGCTAGAGGACAGAGGGGAGGTACGCGAAGGCGGCGAGGAAGAGCGCGACGAGCCCCATCACGCCGAGGGAGCGCCACCAGCTCCAGCCGTGGACGGCGCGGACGCCCAGGAGCAGCAACGCGGCCGACCAGAGCGCGAAGCCGAGCTCCAGTCCGTCGAAGACGAGGTCTGCCGTGCCGTCGTCCGAGCCGCCGGTGCGGAAGACGTCGCTGCCGAGAACGGCGAGCTCCACCGGCCAGACGAAGAGGAGCGAGAGCGCGAGCGGCGCAGCCGCGAACCCGAGCAGATGGCGAGCTCGACGATAGGTGCCGAGACTCCCCAGCCCGCGGGCGCCGAGGTAGAGCGCGCCGCCGATGATGAAGTAGCCGGCCAGGCCGTAGATCCCGCCGGCGATCACGGCCCAGACTGCGACCAGCAGCGAGTCGTACTCGCCGTCGTCGAGGAGGCTTCCGGCCGTCGACGTGCCGAGTACAGCCGCGATCCCGGCGAGATAGACGAGCGCGAGAATCGGCTCCTGCCGCGCATCGACGTCCTCCTGCTCCTCGTTCCGCAGCGCCGCGAAGACCGAGCCGGGGCTGAGGAACACGGCCGGCACACGGAGCCACCATTGCCGGTCGGAGCTCATCGGATGAGCCTAGCGACGCGTCCCAGCTTCCCGGCCCGAGCGCTATCGTCGCCCCGTGACCCACGAAGCCGGGCAGACGACTG
Source organism: Candidatus Gaiellasilicea maunaloa (assembly GCA_024330215.1). Lineage (GTDB taxonomy): Bacteria > Actinomycetota > Thermoleophilia > Gaiellales > Gaiellaceae > Gaiellasilicea > Gaiellasilicea maunaloa. The sequence goes on along the minus strand of JANDLU010000032.1, from coordinate 21,309 downwards.
AGCAGTCGCAAGGCGCGCTCTGAGGATGCGCAGGCTGACCGCCCTCCTCGCCGTCCTGCTGGCGAGCGCCTGCGCGGACGACGACGAGTCGGCGATGAGAACGGTCACTGTCACGAGCGCGTCCACGATCACTGTCACCGAGACGACCGCGACGACGACCCAATCGACAACCATCCCGGCGGAAGAGTGGACTGGCCTGCCTGAGCCGCTCGCGGCGGACGGCACTCTGCCGGTGGATCCCTTCAACGCCCACGCGGAGCGCGTCGACGAGTCGTGGGAGCGCGACGTCGCGTCGACGGCGCGAGAGTTCATCGGGTTCGAGGAGCTCGAGGCGCCGAACGTCTCGTTTCAGGCGGCGAGCGGCCCGGAGGGCGGTGGCCCGACGAGCGCCTCGCTCCAACTCGACGGGTTGCTCGACGACTCGATCCGGGCGCGTCGGTACGACCTCACACTCATGAAGCGACCGGACGGCACCTGGCGGATCGACTCCGCGTTCTGGTCGCAGCGCTGCCAGCAAGGCCACGGCCACCAGGCCTTCACGCCCGAACGCTGTCTCTAATCACCGCCCGCGGGCGACGCCAGCACCAGCGCGACCATCGTGTCGAACGAGAGGCTGCGCCCGGCGCGCAGGCCGCGCTCGAGCTCGCCGCCCTCCTGGCGCGCGAGTTGCTCGGCGTAAGCCGCGCGGTACTGCGGCCAGTCTCCAAGCGGCGCCCGCGCCTCCTCCGCCTCGATCGCACCCCAGATCGTCCCAGCCTGCTCGTCCTCTCCCCGCCCCAGGGCGCCTCGAGCGAGCTCGGCGAGCGCGTACGCCGCATGGCGCCGATCGTTCATGCGACGAGCGAGGCGAAGCGCGTCGCGCGCATACGCCTCGCCCTCCTCGCACCGACCGAGCGTGACGGCCAGCTCCGCAAGATCGCAGAGGAGCGAGCATTCGAGCCACACGAAGCCGCAGGCGCGGAAGTGCTCGAGGCTGCGCAGGTCGAGCGAGAATGCGTCCTCGAGATTCTCCTCCGAGCGAGCGATCCAGCTGAGGCCGGCGAAGACCTCGCCGAGAAGAAGGTCGGATCCGAGCGTCTCGGCCCGCCGGCGATTCTCCTCGAGCACCGCCCGCGCGGCGTCCCAGTCCTCGCGACCGAGCGCCTCGACGGCGAGGCGGTGTCGCAGGTGCACGATTCCCCATTCGTCGTCGAGCGCCAGGTACAGCGACAGACTCCGCTCGTACTCGCGGACGGCACCCGAGCAGGAGCTCGGCGTCGCGGAGCAGCGTGGGCAGCGTCTCCCTCGCCGCAGCCGACTGGTCGTTCAGGTCCAGCGTCGCTGCCACGAGCGACGGGACGAGCGTCGGATCCGTTACGGCGGTGAGATCGACGAGCCACACTCCGCCGCTCCAATCCGATCTGACGGTGCGCGACCTCGAGCGCGAGGCGTGTCTTCCCCGCGCCGCCAAGACCGCTCAGGGTGACGAGGCGGTGCTTGCGCAGGAGGTCTGCGAGCTGGGCGAGCTCGGTCGCTCTCCCGACAAAGCTCGTAACTGCGGACGGCAGGTTGTGCCGCTCGACGGGAAGGGGCACGGCCGCGATTGTGTGCCTCAGGACGGCCCGCTCGAGCTCCTTTCAACTCTTCACTCGGCTCAAGGCCGAGTTCGTCGTGAAGGAGCGTGCGCGCCCGACGGTACGCCTCGAGCGCATCGGCCTTTCGCCCCGACCGGTAGAGCGCCAGGACGAGGTGGAACCAGAACCGCTCGCGCAGCGGCTCCTCGGCCACGAGGCGCTCGAGCTCCGGGATGGCGGTCGCGTGACGTCCGAGCAAGAGCTCTGCCTCGAGCCGCTGCTCGGAGCAGACGAGGCGTAGCTCATCGAGTCTCGCCGCCTCGAACGCGAGCAGCCCGCCCTCCCTCGCATCGGCGAAGGCTGCGCCGCGCCAGAGCCCGAGAGCGGCAGAGAGCCGGGCCGAAGCGAGGCCGGCGGCGCCACGCGCGAGCGCCTCTTCCCCTTCGCGAGCGAGCTGCTCGAACCGCGCGACATCGAGGCTGTCGGGAGCGAGGTGGAGTACGTAGCCGCCGCGGCGCGAGGAGACCACGTCGAGACCGAGCGTCGACCGCAGCTTCGAGACGTAGGTACGAAGCGTTGCCGAGGCGCCGCCGGGAGGCTTGCCGTCCCAGAGCTCGTCTGTGAGGCGGTCCGTCGAGCCACCCGACCGCGCTCGAGCGCAAGCAAGGCGAGCAACGCCCGCTGCCGGGTGCGCGACCCGCCCACGGCGACCAGCCGATCCTCGATGCTACGGAACGATGCGGAGTACCTCGCCGCGGCCGGGCCCCATGATGTTGTTGGTCACGTACAGCGCGCCGTCCTCGGGCCCGACCGCGATCCCGCCCGGCTGCTGGAGCCGCTGGCCGGTGTCGAGCACCTGCCGTTGTCCGTTCCGGCGCACCCGGACGATCTGACCCGGCCCTCCCGGCAGGCTGGGCTCGAGGCGAACTGCAGGACGTACAGCGTCCCGTCCTTCGCGAACGCCATGTCGATGATCATCTTGAAGCCGGTCCGGTGCACCTTCGGCTTCGCACCGGGGACGACGCGCCAGACGCGCGCGACGCCGGCGCAGAACGGAAAGCCCGTCAACTCACCGACGCAGAGCGCCTTGTCGGGCCCGCGAACCACCGTCGTCGGCACCGGGTCCGACGCGGGCGGCCCGGCCTCGCCGCCCGGAAGTGTGCAGGTCGGCGGGTTGGTCGTGAGGGGGAACGTCGTCACGAGCGAGACGTTGCCGTTGCGCTTCACCTCGTAGAGGGCATTGGCACCGGCGTCGGCGACGAAGGTGCTCCGTGCCTCGGCCAACAGGCCGTACGGGTTCGAGTCGACCGGGCCGCCGGCCGGATTCCGACGTTGCTCGAAGGCGGCGAGGTCCGCAATTACCAGCTTGCCGCGGTCGGGACCCGTCTTCACGAGACGACCGAAGCTGCGGCGCGCCGAGCCGCCGCCGCTGCGCGCAGCCGGAGTGGCATCCCAACCGATCGTGACATAGGCCTTCGCGAGGCCGGGAAAGCCGATGTCGTGGAGACCGGTCACCTCACTCGGCTGCCCCGCGACGCTCGTCCGCCAGGAGGGCCACCCCGTGTGGTACCGCTCGAACCTCGTCGAGCCGGGAGAGCGGACGACGATGGCTCCTGTCGCGTTGACGCACCCCGGGACGTCGCGCGGCGGCACGGTGATGCCGGCGCCCACAGCGCACGGAGCCGCGCCGTTGCCGCTCTCCACCACGATCAGGTGACCCTCGGGGGCGAAGTTCAGGCCCCGCGGGCTGTTGAGGTTCTTGGCCAGGACGGTCACGCGAGACGCAGCATCGGCGCCGCCTCCGAGTGTCAGGCCGGTCGCGCACGCCACGGCGCAGATCGAGCCGGCGACGAGCACGCGCCGTACCCGAGTCCCCCAAGCCGCATCAGTCTGTTCATCTCCGACTCCTTTCGCCATTCCGTGGTGGGCCGGCGTTGAAGACGTCGACCGCCCCGCAGCACGAGCCGTCGCCTCGCCGGCGATAGACGGTGAGGAAGGCGCTACGCTCGGACACCGCATAGCCGAGGTCGCTTCGCACGGTCAGCTCGTAGTGGCCGATCTCGACCGCTGCGTCGCTCGACGCATCGAGATGCAGCGTGCGCAGCTCGAGCCCGACCAAACCGAGCGAGATCCCGGTCTGCCAGTACGCCTCGATCCCGCTCCGTCCGTCGATCACCTCGGCGGAGGACGCGATCAGCCTGCCGTCGTCCCCGTACGTCGCGCCGGCTGCCCCGGCATCGCCGCGCGCAACGGCCGACACGAGCGCCCCGGTCAGCTCTCCGATCTCCCTCACCATCCCGAGAGCGTGAAGGCGAAACGTTGCAGGAAGGTTGCAGGTCGTCCGCCGCTCCCCTGCTCCGAGTGGCGACGCGTCCCTGCTTCCCGGCCCGAGCGGTATCGTCGCCTTCGTGGAGCACGACGCCGAGCAGACGGCTCAGCTCAACACGGCGATGCCGTTCGGGGAGACGCTCGGCCTCGAGATCGTCTCGGCCGACACCGACGAGGTGCGAGCCAGGCTTGCATGGCAGGAGCAACTCTGCACCGCCGGCGGGATCCTCCACGGCGGCGCGCTGATGTCCCTGGCCGACGCCGCAGGCGCCTACCTCGCGTTCCTCAACCTCCCGGACGGTGCCGGCGGCACGGCCACGATCGAGTCGAAGACGAACTTCTTCCACGCCGTTCGCGACGGCCACGTCCGCGCCCGCTCGCGGCTACTGCACCGCGGCCGGACGACGATCGTCGTCGAGACCGACCTCCACGACGACGCCGGGAAGCACGTCGCCCGCGTCACCCAGACGCAGGCGGTTCTCTAGTAGGCGCCGTCTCTGCGCCGAAGGCCGCGGCGAGCGCCTTGCGCGAGACGAGGTCGCTCGTGGCCGGCGCGGCTCCGTCGGTCTGCAACCGTTCCGCCTCCTCGACGAGCGCGGCATAGGCGGCTGCGGCCAGGAGGCTCCCGGTCGAGATCCGGCGAACGCCTACGGGGGCCAGCTCGGCGACGGTGGGCCCGCCCGGGAGCACGAGCACGTTCACCGGAATCTCGACTGCGCGCACCAGCGCGCCGATCTGCCCCAGGTCGGTCAGGCCGGGCGCATAGACGGCGTCGGCGCCGGCATCCCGGTACGCAACGAGCCGTCGGATCGTGTCGTCGAGATCCTGCACGCCACGGAGGTGGTTCTCGGCCCGACCCGTGAGCACCATGGGCTCCGGAAGCTCGTGCGCGGCGACCGCCGCGGCGGCCACACGCTCCACTGCGACGTCGAGCTCTTCGATCCGATCGTTCACCGGGTCGTAGTCCTCGATCGAGCAGCCGGCCGCGCCGGCGGCGGCGAGCTGCGCCACGGTCTCGGCGACCCCACCCGGCTCGCCGGGGAAGCAGTGCTCGCTGTCGACGTTGAGCGGCAGATCGATCGCTGCGGTGAGCTCGCCCACGTGGGCAACGAGCTCGTCGCGGGTCACGCGCTGGTCGAGACGCCCGAGCGACCACGCGAACCCGGCGCTCGTCGTCGCAAGCGCCTCGAACCCGAGCGACGCGAGCAGCCGGGCCGAGCCGACGTCCCACGGGTTCGGCATCACGAAGATCCCCTCGCTGGCATGCAGCTCCCGGAAGCGAGCTCGGCGTTCGGCGACGCTCGTCACGTCAGGCCGCGACCGCTTCGCCGCGCCGGGCGAGCGCCTCGCGCAGATAGCGCCCCGTGAACGAGCCCTCGACCTCGGCGACGTCCTCGGGCGTACCGGCCGCGATCAGCTCGCCGCCCGCCTCGCCGCCCTCCGGCCCGAGGTCGACCACCCAGTCGGCCTGCTTGATCACGTCGAGGTTGTGCTCGATCACAAGCACGGTGTTGCCGGCATCCACGAGCCTCTGCAGCACCTCGAGCAGCTTCTCGATGTCGGCGAAGTGGAGCCCGGTCGTCGGCTCGTCGAGGATGTAGAGCGTCGAGCCCGTCGCCACCTTGCAGAGCTCGGCGGCGAGCTTGACCCGCTGTGCCTCACCCCCCGACAGCGTCGTCGCCGGCTGACCGAGCTTGACGTAGTCGAGCCCGACGTCGTGCAGGGTCTGGAGCCGCCGGCGCAGCTTCGGGATCTTCGTGAAGAAGCCGAGCGCCTCCTCGACCGACATCTCGAGCACGTCGGCGATCGACTTGCCCTTGAAGCGCACCTCCAGCGTCTCCCTGTTGTACCGGTGCCCGTGGCAGGTCTCGCACTGGACGTAGACGTCGGGCAGGAAGTGCATCTCGATCTTGATCGTGCCGTCGCCCTTGCAGGTCTCGCAGCGGCCGCCGCGCACGTTGAACGAGAAGCGCCCCGGCTTGTAGCCCCGCACCTTCGCCTCGGGTGTGAGCGAGTAGAGCTCGCGGATGTGCGTGAAGAGGTCGATGTAGGTGGCCGGGTTGGAGCGCGGCGTGCGGCCGATCGGCTTCTGGTCGATGTCGATCACCTTGTCGAAGACCTCGATCCCCTCGACATGGTCGTGAGCGCCCGGCTTGACGCGCATCCGGTTGACCCGGTTCGCGGTCGCCTTGAAGACGATCTCGTTGACCAGGGTCGACTTGCCGGAACCGGAGACGCCGGTGACGCAGACGAGCTTGCCGACCGGGAACTCGACGTCGATCCCCTTCAGGTTGTGCATCGAGGCGCCGCGGACGGTGAAGTGGCCGCGATCCTCCTCGCGCCGCGGCGGCACGGCGATCGTGCGCGCGCCCGAGAGGAACTGACCCGTGACCGACTCCCCGTTTCCCATCACGTCCTGCGCCTTGCCCTCGGCGACGACGTAGCCGCCGTGCTCGCCCGCCCCCGGGCCCATGTCCACGAGCCAGTCGGCGGTGCGCATCATCTGCTCGTCGTGCTCGACCACGAGCACCGTGTTGCCGAGCGCCTTCAACCGTTGCAGCGTCCCGATCAGCTTGTCGTTGTCGCGCTGGTGGAGGCCGATCGACGGCTCGTCGAGGATGTAGAGGACGCCCACGAGCTGCGAGCCGATCTGAGTCGCGAGCCGCAGGCGCTGGGCCTCGCCGCCGGAGAGCGTCTTCGCTGCCCGGTCGAGCTGGAGATAGCCGACGCCGACGTTGTCGAGGAAGGTCAGCCGTTCGCGAATCTCCTTGACGATCCGGTGCCCGATCAGCTCCTCGGTGGGTGTCAGCCCGAGCTCGTCGAGGAACGCGAGCGAGCGCGTGACCGACATCTTCGTGAAGTCGTGGATCGAGCGGCCGCCGACCGTGACCGCGAGCACCTCCGGCTTCAGGCGGGCGCCGTGGCAGGTCGCGCAGGGCCGGAAGCTCATGTACTCCTCGATCCGCTCGCGCGCCGGCGCGGAGTCGGTCTCCCGGTAACGCCGTTGCAGCGATTCGACGATCCCCTCGAACGCCATCGTGTACGAGCGTCGCCGGCCCATCCGGTTGCGGTACTGGACGTAGAGCTTGTCGCCGTTCGTGCCGTGCAGGAAGAGGTCCTGCTGCTGGCGCGTCAGCTCGCCCCAGGCCGTGTCGAGGTCGATCTCGTAGCGGTCGGCGATCGCCTGGATCACCGACTCGTAGAAGCCGCCGTTTCCGACCGACCACGGGACGAGGGCGCCGTCGCCGATCGAGACGGTCGCGTCGGGGACGATCAGATCGGGATCGATCTCGAGCTGCGAGCCGAGGCCGGTGCAGCGTGGGCAGGCGCCGTGCGGCGAGTTGAAGGAGAAGATGCGCGGCTGGAGCTCCGGGAGCGAGACGCCATGCTCGGGGCAGGCGAACTTCTCCGAGAACAGCATCGACTGGCCATCCACGACGTCGATGGCTACAAGACCGTCGGCAAGAGAAGCCGCAGTCTCCACGGACTGCGTCAGACGTTGCCGCAAATCGGGCTTCATCACCAAGCGATCCACGACGACCTCGATCGCGTGCTTGAACTTCTTGTCGAGGACGATCTCCTCCTCGAGCAGCCGCGTCTCGCCGTCGACCTTGACGCGCGTGAAGCCGTCGGCGCGCAACTCCTCGAGCACGTCGCGGAACTCGCCCTTGCGGTCGCGCACGACCGGCGCGTTCACCGTGAACCGGGTGCCGTCCGGTAGGGCGAGGATCTGCTCGACGATCTGATCGAGGCTCTGACCCGCGATCGGCCGGCCGCAGACCGGGCAGTGCGGCCGGCCCACCCGCGCGTAGAGCAGTCGCAGGTAGTCGTAGATCTCGGTGACCGTCCCGACCGTCGAGCGAGGGTTGCGCGACGTCGTCTTCTGATCGATGGAGATCGCCGGCGAGAGCCCCTCGATCGAGTCGACGTCCGGCTTCTCCATCATCTGCAGGAACTGGCGCGCGTACGCGGAGAGGCTCTCGACGTAGCGGCGCTGGCCCTCCGCGTAGATCGTGTCGAAAGCCAGGCTCGACTTGCCGGAGCCCGAGAGGCCGGTGATGCAGATGAGGGCGTTCCGCGGCAGCCTGACGTCGATGTTCTTCAGGTTGTGCTCGCGGGCCCCGTGGACGACGAGCTCGTCGATAGCCATGCGGATCCATCCTAGCGAGCGAACACGTGTTCGTCCATTTTCGATGTCTCGTACAACGGTGACCGGTGAACTCGCGACGCCTGCGAACCCGGGTTAGCGAACCCAGCCGCCGTGGGATGATGCCCGCGATGGCCGAAACCGCGAAGCGCGCGGCGCTCGCGACTCTCGTCGTGGGCGGCGTCGTCGTGTTGGGGCTCGCCCTCTGGAAGATCCGAGTCCTCGTCGCGCTCCTCTTCTTCGCCTTCATCATTGCCGCCGCGATGCGGCCGGGGATCGAGGCACTGCGTCGGCGGGGCGTCCCGCGCGGAGCTGGAATCGCCATCCATTACATCGGCTTCTTCGCGCTGATCACAGGCTTGCTCTGGGTCGTCGTTCCGCGAGCGACCGAGCAGGTCTCGAACGCCCTCGGCGATCTCCCGAGGTCCCCCGAGGAGCTCGAGGTCGAGGCGAGCCAGTCGACGGGGATGCGCCGTGAGATCCTCGAAGGAGTGCAGCAACGCCTCGAGGAGCTGCCTTCGGCGAGCGAGCTCGTCGATCCCGCGCTCGAGATCGGCTTCCTCGGCTTCGAGATCCTGATCGGGCTCTTCTTCGTCTTCGCGAGCGCCGCCTACTGGATCTTCGAGCGGGAGAAGGCGATGAGTCTCGTCACCTCGGTGATTCCCCGGCCGCGCCGGAAGAAGGTCCGCGACACCTGGGATCTGATCGACCTCAAGCTCGGGGCCTACGTGCGCGGCCAGGCGATCCTGATCGCGATCGTCGGCACTGTGCTCTCGCTCGTCTTCTGGGCGATCGGCCTGCCCTACTGGATCCTGATCGGCGTCTTCGCCGGGATCGTGGAGATCGTGCCGGTGATCGGGCCGCTCACAGCCGGCGCGGTCGCGGTCGGCGCCGGCCTGACCGTGTCCTGGCAGCTCGGGCTCGCCGCAGGAGTGACTGTCCTCGTCGTCCGGCTGCTCGAGGACTACATCGTGATCCCGCGCGTGCTCGGCGAGGCCGTCGGGCTCTCGCCACTGCTCGTGCTCTTCTCGATCACGAGCGTGGCGCTCCTCTTCGGCGAGTTCGCAGTCCTCCTCGCGATCCCGCTCGCCGCCGTGCTCGCGACGCTGATCGACGTGATCGTGCGCGGCAAGGATCCCGCCGAGGAAGACGTACCGACGGTGATCTTCTCACCGGCCGACTCCGAGACCGCCTGAGAGCCTGAGAGCGAATTCCCGCTCTCCTCGTGCTCCTGGCGCGTGGCTGAGCGTGCGCGGCCGGAGGGGATAGGCCGCTAGGCCAGACCCGCAGAGCCGCGTGCGCTCAGGCGCGCGAGGCGGCGCCGGAGGCCGGCTCCGCCGGCCGGGAGGCGCCGCCGGCCAGGGACGCGAGGAGTCAGGCTTTGCGCCAGCGGCCGAAGATGAGCCCGCCGAGGGTGAAGCCGAGCCCGAAGGTACCGATCGCGAAGGCGCCGATCGCAAGCGTCTTGCGGCCGACGGAGAGCCGCTGCCAGCGCCCGAGGGCGTCCTGCTCGTCCCTCGTCAGCGGCTCGCCGCGACGCTGCTTGCGGAGGGCGCCGCCGGCGCGGAGGCCGAGGTAGAGATCGTCGAAGATCTCGGGCGCCTCGTCCGCCGCTGCGCTGTCGGGTGCTCGATCCGTCATGAAACGAGTGTATAGCCGGGATCGGCGGTTCTCATGCCCCCGGCGGGGGGTACGCTCGTGCCAGTGCTGACGCGCGTCCTGCATATCTCCGACCTTCATTTCGGACGCAACGTCAAGCCGCAGCCGATCGACGCGCTCGCGCGGCTGATCGAGGAGGTGCACCCCGAGCTCGTGATCGCCTCCGGCGACCTCACCCACCGCGGGCTGCGCTCGCAGCACGATCGCGCGGCCGAGTTTCTGCTCGGACTGCAGCTCCCGCTGCTCGCAGTGCCCGGCAACCACGACATCCCGTACAGCTTCCCGAAGCGCTTCACCAAGCCTTGGGCCGAGTTCGAGCGCCACTGGGAGACGACGCAACCCGTCTACTCCTCGGAGACGGTGGTCGCGGCAGGGCTGAACTCGGTGCGGCCGTGGCGGCATCAGTCGGGAAAGGTGCGGCCCGCGCAGGTCGTGCACGCGGCGAAGGTCTTCGACGAGGCGCCGGCCGGGGCGCTCCGGATCGTCGTGCTCCACCATCACCTCCTCGGCGCTCCTTGGCGCTCGGGCAAGCGGCCGGTCGCCAACCGCAACCGCGTACTCGGGAGCTTCGTCGAGGCGGGCGCCGAGCTGATCCTCGCCGGACACATCCACCAGAGCACGATCGCCGAGCGAAGGGAGTTCGAGATCTCGACCCCGGGCGGAGAGCGGGCCGTCGTGGCGTCGATCGCACCCGGCTTCGGCCAGCCCCGTCCGGATCGCCGTGGCGAGGCCCGCGGCCTCCATGTCTATGAGGTGGCGGAAGCCGCGCTCAGGATCCTCACCTACATCTGGCGCGACGACGGCTGGGGCCTCACGGCCGTGCGGACGTTCCCGCGCGGCCGTGAGGCACTGGCCTTCAACGCAAGCTGAGGTTTCCGTCAGACCGTTCTTCCGCTGCGGCCCGCCACCGCCCGGTAGATCACGAGCAGGATGATCGCGCCGACGATCGCGGTCAACCAGGTGCTGATGTCGAAGAACTCGTCGAGCGGGTCGCCGCCGAAGATCGCGGCAGCCAGGAATCCTCCCAGGAGCGCTCCCACGATCCCGATGATCGTCGTGATGATGAAACCCCCGGGATCGTCCCCGGGGAGGAGCGCCTTCGCAATCGCACCTGCGATCGCGCCGAGGATGATGAACGCGATGATGCCCATGGAACCTCCCGTTTCGTAGCAGGGCGGTGCCAGCTCGCCCCTCGCCCCCACCGTCCCCACGGGACAGGTGCCGCAAACCGTTCGCTCCTCTAGAGTCCTGGCACCGTCCCGGAAGAGGAGAGAACAATGCCCGATCGTCCTGCGGAACCGAACGAGCTTGCCGAGCTGAGGAGCCGGCTGGCGGAGATCCACGACCTCCGCCGCGCCCAGGAGGTGCTCTTCTGGGATCAGACCGTGATGATGCCTCCCGGCGGCGGGCCGGTGCGCGGAGCCCAGCTGACGACGATCGATCGGATCGCCCACGAGCGCTTCGTGGTGCCCGAGGTCGGGCGGCTGCTCGACGGTCTTGCCTCCTACGAGGAGAGCCTCGACTACGACTCCGACGATGCCTCGCTGATCCGGACGAGCCGGCGCGACTGGGAGAAAGCGCGCCGCGTGCCCGCCGATCTCGCGGCCGAGATGGTCGGGGCCGCCGCGGAGGCCCACGACATCTGGGCGAAGGCGCGCGAGGAGAACGACTTCGCCAGCTTTCTCCCCCATCTCGAGCGCGCCGTCGAGCTGAAGCGGCGCTACATCGACTGCTTCGAGGGCTACGCGGAGCCCTACGACGTGTTGCTCGACGACTACGAGCCCGGGATGAAGACGGCCGAGGTACGGGCGGTCTTCGACGAGCTGAAGGCCTCGCTGGTGCCCCTGATCGCCGAGGTCGCCTCGTCGGACGAGGACGACGGCTTCATGCGCGGCCCGTTTCCGATCGACGCCCAGCACGAGACGTCGCTGCGGGTGATCGAGCGGTTCGGTTACGACCCGCAGTACTTCCGACTCGATCTCACAGTCCATCCCTTCGCGGCGAGCTCGGGCACCCAGGACATCCGGCTGACGACGCGCTACACCGACAACGACCTCACTTCGCTCTTCACCGCGATGCACGAGTGCGGGCACGGACTCTACGAGCACGGGATCTCGCAGACCCTCGAGCGGACGCCGCTCTGCAGCGGGGTCTCATCGGCATTGCACGAGTCGCAGAGCCGGCTCTGGGAGAACATCGTCGGCCGCAGCCGACCCTTCTGGAACTACTTCTACCCGCAGGTCCAGGCGGCGTTCCCGGACACACTCCGGGACGTCGAGCAGGACGCCTTCTACCGGGCGATCAACCGCGTCAAGCCGAGCTACATCCGCGTCGACGCCGACGAGGCGACGTACAACCTCCACGTCATCCTCCGTTTCGAGCTCGAGCAGGAGCTGATCGCGGGCACGATCGCGCTAGCGGATCTGCCGGAGGCGTGGAACGCGCGCTTCGAGCAATACCTCGGGATCCCGATCCCGAGCGACACGGTCGGCGTCCTCCAGGACGTGCATTGGTCCGGCGGCGGCTTCGGCTATTTCCCGACTTACACGCTCGGCAACATCGTCTCGGTCCAGATCTGGGACAAGGTCGCCTCGGAGCTGCCCGATCTGCCGGCGCAGTTCGAGGCGGGCGAGTTCGGCGAGCTCCATGCCTGGCTTCGCTCCAACCTCTACGTGCTCGGCCGGAAGTTCACGCCGCAGGAGACGCTCGAGCGCGTCGTCGGAGGTCAGATCGACGCGAAACCGTACGTCCGCTACCTGACGGAGAAGCTGGGGGCGCTGGCAGCAGCGTAGCCCCCGGTGGACGCCGACCAGTTCTCGCGTTCCGGCTGGCCAGGGCGTGTCGGCGCCGACCTGATGCCCCGGTGCCGGGGCTGCGGGAGCAACCAGGTGGCTCCGATGCTGTGCTGTGGCGCTACGCCATGGTGAACGGCGGGCGTCCGGCTCGACTCCGAGCGCCGCTAGCCCGCGTCGGGTCCCGTGATGCTGCGTTTCTTCACGAAGCGACGGTAGAGGATCAGCAGCACGACCGCACCGGCGAGCGCGAAGAGGAAGCCGGTGACGAGCTCGCCGCCGGTCAGTTCCTCGCCCTCGGGCGGCGTCGGGTCGATCACGCCCGTCAGGGCGGCGGCGAACCCGCCGACGATCGAGCCCAGGATCCCGAGCAGGATCGTTCTCCAGATCGAGAGCGCGTCACGGCCCGGGAGGGCGAAGCGGGCGAGTGTCCCGACGATCAGACCGGAGATGAGGATGCCGATGATTGCGCTGAACACGGAGACCGGACTACCCGGTGCGCGCGGTCTCGAACCGCTGCCGCGATCGCTCCCGGGCGCGAGCCGCTTCGAGCTCGCGGTCGCGTGGCGGCGCGGCGGTGACGAGCGCTGCGAGCAGGCGCGTCGAGGCTGCCGTTACTTCGTCCACGGCGCGCGCGAATGCGGCCTCGTTCGCCTTCGATGGCTTCGTCGCCCCGCTCAGCTTGCGCACGTACTGAAGCGCGGCGGCCTCGATCTCGTCGGCGGTTGCCGGCGGCTCGAAGTTGTGGAGCGTCTTGATGTTGCGACACATGGGGACTCCTCCTCGGTCGTCTCTAGCCGTCGCAGCCCGCCGCGCGGCCAAGCGCGCGACAGACCTCGGCCATCTTGCGGGTATCCAGCGAGCAGATCCTGTTCGCGAAGTAGGACTTGCGAAGGACGCGCAGGTTGTCGAGAGACAACGCACAGTGCGTCGGCATCCCGTCTTCTCTGTCGAGCTCGACCTCTGTCGCGATTCCCCGAACCGTTGTCGTTGCCGGAACGGCGAGAACCGAGTTCAGCACCGGAACGGCAGCGTCGCGCGTCAACACGAGATGGGGGCGGCGGCCCACTCCGGGTCTCTCCACCCACCAGACCTCGCCGCGCCTCACGACGTCCTCACCAGGGCTCGTCGCGGATCGACTCGGTGGTCGACCACTCCGCCCAGGCGTCCTCCTCCGCCGTGGGCGGAATGCGGGTGTAACCCTCGACGATCGCCTGGTCGATCGCCCGTCGCTCGTCCTCGGCGACGAGCCGATCGAGCGCAGTCTTCAGCGCTGCCGCGCGCGTCGGGAAGCCGCCCCGGACGACCGCCTCGTCGACCTTCCGCAGCTGCTCTTCGGAAACACGGAGTGTGATCATCCTGGACATACATAGAGTATAGCACCGTGTCAGCCGAACGCTACGCCGCGCTCGTGCTCGCGAGGGCCATCAGCTCGCGGTTCAGGTCCTTGATCTCGTCCCGGAGCTTCGCCGCGTACTCGAAGCGGAGCTCCTCGGCGGCGGCGAACATCTCCTCCTCCAGCGTGATCACGAGCTTCTCGAGCTCCTCGCGGCTCAATCCCTCGACCTTCGAGCCCCCCGCGCGCCGGCCTCGCGGCACGGTCGGCGACCCCAGGGAAAGGAACTCGGCGATGTCAGAGACTCCCTTGACGATGTTCTCGGGCGTGATCCCGTGCTCCTCGTTGTACGCGAGCTGCTTCGCCCGCCGTCGCTCGGTCTCGTCGAGCGCGCCCTTGATCGCCTCGGTCAGCTTGTCCGCATAGAGGAGGACGCGCCCGTTGACGTTCCGCGCGGCGCGCCCGATCGTCTGGATCAACGCCGTCTTGCCGCGCAGGAAGCCCTCCTTGTCGGCGTCCAGCACCGCGACGAGCGAGACCTCCGGCAGGTCGAGCCCCTCGCGGAGGAGGTTGACGCCGACGAGCACGTCGTAGTCGCCGAGCCGGAGCTCGCGGATGATCTGGATCCGCTCGAGCGTGTCAACCTCTGAGTGGAGGTAGCGCGTCTTGACGCCCGCCTCGAGCAGGTAGTCGGTCAGGTCCTCGGACATCTTCTTCGTCAGCGTCGTCACGAGCACCCGCTCGCCCACGTCCGCGCGCCGCCGGATCTCGTTCAAGAGGTCGTCGATCTGGTTCTTCGTCGCACGCAGCTCGACCTCGGGATCGACGATCCCGGTGGGGCGGATCAGCTGCTCGGCGACGACCGTCGAGTGGCGCAACTCGTAGGCGCCCGGGGTCGCGGAGACGAAGATGAGCTGCGGCACCTTGTTCAGGAACTCGTCGAAGCGGAGCGGTCGGTTGTCGAGCGCCGAGGGAAGCCGGAAGCCGTGATCGACGAGCGTCTGCTTGCGCGAGCGGTCGCCCTCGTACATGCCGCCGATCTGCGGGATCGTCTGGTGCGACTCGTCCACGAAGACGACGTAGTCGGAGGGGAAGTAGTCGAGCAGCGTGTGCGGCGCCGAGCCCGCCGGCCGGCCGTCGAGGATCCGCGAGTAGTTCTCGATCCCGTTGCAGAAGCCGAGCTCGCGCATCATCTCGAGGTCGTACTCGGTGCGCTGACGGATCCGGTGCGCCTCGAGCAGCCGGCCCTGGCTCTCGAAGAGCGCCACCTGCTGCTCGAGCTCGTGCTTGATCTCGTCCTGCGCGCGTTCGATCGTCGGCTTCGAGGTCACGTACTGCGTCGCCGGGAAGACCGTGATCGTGTCGAGCTTGCCGTACACCTCGCCGGTGAGCGGGTCGAAGTGGCTGATCGCCTCGACCTCGTCGCCGAACATGGACACGCGGTACGCGGTCTCGGAGTACGCCGGCTGGATCTCGAAGACGTCGCCCTTGACGCGGAAGCGGCCCCGGCCGAGCAGCGTGTCGTTACGGACGTACTGGATGTCGATCAGCTTCCGCAGCATCACGTCGCGGTCGGTTTCCTCGCCGACTGTCAGGAAGACGACGCGCTTCTCGTACTCCTCCGGCGAGCCGAGGCCGTAGATGCACGAGACGGAGGCGACGATCACCGTGTCCCGCCGCGAGAGCAGGTTCGAGGTGGCCGCGTGGCGGAGCCGGTCGATGTCGTCGTTCCGCGAGCTGTCCTTCTCGATGTAGAGGTCGGCCTGCGGGACGTACGCCTCGGGCTGGTAGTAGTCGTAGTAGGAGACGAAGTACTCGACGGCGTTCGTCGGGAAGAACTCGCGGAACTCGTTGCAGAGCTGCGCGGCGAGCGTCTTGTTGTGGGCGATCACGAGCGCCGGCCGCTGGGTCTGCTCGATGATCCAGGCCATCGTCGCGGTTTTGCCGGTCCCGGTCGCGCCGAGCAGGGTCTGGTAGCGACTCCCCTCCCGGATCGAGCGCGTCAGCTCCTCGATCGCCGTCGGCTGGTCGCCGGTCGGGAGATATGCCGCCGCAGTCTTCAACTCCGCCATCGGTTCCAGGATACCGGCCGAACATCTGTTCCGTTATGCATGTCGATGGCCGAGGCTGGTGAGAACCAAGGAGTGTGGAAGCGTCCGCTCGCCCCGGTCAAGGCGCTGGGTGCAGCCCGCCGCTCGCGATCCTGCTCTGGCCGGCCTGCTACCGCTACGAGCAGCGCTAGGTGCCGACGCTGAGGTCTCGAGGTTGAGTTCGGCGGAGCCGGGTAGAGCGTTCCCCGTGGCAACCGCGACCCAGGCTCCGCCGTACAAGTCGTACGCATCGCTCGTCGGGATCTTCGGCGCCGGGACGACGGGCATCGCGGCGCTCACGACGCTGCTCGGCCGGCGACCGGAGCGGCTCGGCGCGCTCGACCTCGCAGTGCTCGCGGCAGCGACCTTCAAGGCCTCGCGCACGATCACAGACGACGAGGTGACGAGCTTCCTGCGCGATCCGTTCGTCAAGGAGAAGGCGCACGAGGGCGACGAGAAGCCGATCGAGGACGGCGGCCCGCGCCAGGCAATCGGGGAGCTACTGACGTGCTCGCGCTGCATCGGGATGTGGGCAGCCGCGGGCGTCGTCTCGCTTCAGACCGTCGCCCCACGAACGGGTCGGCTGGTGACTTGGTCGCTTGCGGCCTCGGCTGCGAACGACTTCCTCCAGGCGGGCTTCGCCGCGCTCACGAGCAAGGCGAACGAGCTGGAGCAGCGGACGAGCGAGAGCTAGAACCCCGTTTTCTCACCGATCCGTCACAGCTCCCGACTACGATCCCGCGGATGCGCCGACTTGCCCTCGTGGTCCTCGCGCTCGTCTGCGCACCCACCGCCGTCGCAGCCGACCTCACCGTCAAGCCGCGCGACTTCTCGCCGAAGGCGGAGCGACTTCGCGTTCAGGTTGCTCTACCGAAGCCGAAGCGGGTCGGTCTCCAGCTCGCCACCCAGGAGGGCCGGCCGCTGGGCTGGATCGTCGAGCCGCAGCTTCGCCGCTTCCTCACCTTACGCTGGAACGCCCGCCTGCGCGGAGCCGCGGTGCCGGACGGCAGCTACCTCGTGCGGCTCGTGGCTGGCTCACGTGCGATCGCGTCCACCCCGCTTCGGATCGACCGGACGGCGCCGCGCGTCACGAATTTCGACGTGGGCAACCGGAGCCGGGATCCATTCCAGGGCGACAGCCAGCGCCTGACCACGATCTCGCCCAACGGCGACAGGCTGCGCGATGCCGCCAAGATTCGGTTCACGCTCAACGAGCGGGCCCGCGTGCGCTTCCAGGTGGCGCGGACCGTCAGCGCCCCTCAGACGATCTACGAGCTGACCGCGAACCTGCGGCCGGGTCGGAACACGTTTACGTGGCACCCGCCGAAAGCGATCGGCGCACGTACCTACCTCGTCCGGATCACGACCATCGACGGGGCGGGCAACAGCCGCACCTACGGGGCCGACGACGCCCGCGAGGGGAGGCGGCTCAGATCGGCGGTCGTGCGCGTGCTCGGCGTCGACGCGGGCTTCACCGGCGAGAGCTACGTCGCCTCGAGCGCGGCGCGTCTCGCGATCGAGACCGATGCGACGACGCTGACGCTGCAGACGTTCCGGGCTGGACCGGAGGATGCGCCGACCCACAGCGACACGCTCATGAACGGGGTGCCGGTGAACCCACCGGTTACGATCCCCTGGAAGGCTCGCCATCGGCGCGCGACGCTCAACTACGCCGTCGGCCCATGGCCCTCGGGCGTCTACTTCGTCAAGCTGACCGCCGACGACGGCCGCATCGGCTACGCCCCTTTCGTCGTCCGGCCGACCGTGCTCGGCGCCACGAGCCGCGTCGCCGTCGTGATGCCGACAAACACCTGGCAGGCGTACAACTTCCGCGACGCCGATGGGAACGGCTGGGGCGACACCTGGTACGCGAAGGGCGCGCAGAGCACGGCCGCGCTCGGCCGTGCGTACATCCGCCGCGGTGTGCCGCCGCAGTGGCGCAAGTACGACGTCGGCTTCCTCCGCTGGCTGAACCTGACAGGCAAGCAGCCGGAGATCCTGACCGAGTCCGACCTCGAGACGATTCGCACGGCCGAGGAGCTGATCCGGCTCTACGACGTCGTCATCTTCCCCGGCCACACCGAATATTCGACCCGGCACGAGTTCGACCTGATCCGGAACTACCGTGACCTCGGCGGCAACCTCGCCTTCCTCTCGGCGAACAACTTCTTCTGGGAGGTGCGCCTCGAGGGGCGCGTGCTCAGGCGGACGCGGCTCTGGCGGGATCAGGGCCGGCCGGAGTCGGCCGTACTCGGCGTCCAGTACCGCGCGAACGACGACGGCAAGATCCAGAGGCCGTTCATCGTGCGCGCTGCCGGGACGGCGCCCTGGTTCTACGAGGGTACGGGGCTCGGCGACGGCTCGAGCTTCGGCCAGGAGCTCGGCGGCTACGGGATCGAGATCGATGCCACCACGTCCTTCTCACCACCCGGAACGATCGTCCTCGCCGAGGTGCCCGACCTCTACGGCCCCGGCCTGACCGCCCAGATGACCTACTACGAGACACCGCAGGGCGCGAAGGTCTTCGCAGCCGGCACGATCGACTTCGGCGGCACGGCGAGATTGCCATCGGTGCACCGGCTGCTCGAGAACCTGTGGACGCGCCTGAGCCGACCGTAGAGGTGGCGCCGGCTGCGGGCGACCGCGACCTGGCCGCGCTGCGCCGTCTCTATCCCCTCTACCTCCACGATCTCTCGGCGTTCACCGAGCACTACGCGCTCGACGAGGATGCCCAGTGGCAGCCGTCCTACCTCGAGGACTGGCTCACCCGGCCGGGCTCGCACTCGCTGCTGATCCGCGCGGACGGTCGCCCCGCGGGATTCGCGCTCGTGGCCGAGACGCCGTTCCCGTACATGCCGCGAGACGTCGACTACCACCTCGCGGAGTTCTTCGTCGCCGCGCCGTACCGGCGCCGTGGAGTGGGGCGGGCCGCTGCGCTGGACACGCTCCAGGCGTTCCAAGGCACCTGGAACCTGAGCGTGGTCGATCGCAACCTGCCTGCGCTCGCGTTCTGGCGTGCCGTCATTGCCGACCTGACGGGATGCGACTACAACGAGGCCGTAGGCGTCGGCGAGCTCTCGCTCCGGCTCTCGACGGGCCCTTCCTCGAGCGGCTGAGCAGCGGGTTGCCTGAGCGCAGCGACCCCGAAGATTGCAGAGGCGAGCGTCTGCCCGGTCGCGATCACGAGGAAGACCTTGTAGACCCCGATTCCCTGGACCAGCGGGCCTACGACGAGCAACCCGAGGGGGCCCGCGAGCAGCGCGAACGTGAGCACCGCAGTCATCACCTTCGCGCGCAGCGCTTCCGGCGTACGCGTCGTGATCACCCCGATCAGCGGGGCGTTCACGAGTGGCCCGAAGATCGAGGATACGAAGAGAACCGCCATCACGCCCGGCGCCGGGAGCCCGAGCGGCAGGATCCAGATCGGGAGTGTCAACGCCACGAGCGAAAAGGCGCCGAGCCGGATCGGATCGAAGCGGTGGATCGCCTTCATCGCCATCAGGCTGCCGAGCACTGCGCCGGCCCCGAAGGCTGCGAAGAAGCCACCCGCGACCCGCGAGCTCTCGCCGAAGTGCTCGAATGCGAGCACGGGCAGCGTTGCGAAGAGCATTTGGCCGAAGGCGTTCAGGAAGAGCGCGGTGACGCCGAGCGAGGCGAGCAGGCGGTCGCGCGAGGAAGCGCACGCCCGCGAGAATCCCCTTGCTCTCGTCGCTCGGCGCGAGCGGGGGACGGTGGGGCACGAAGAAGCGGAGCATCAGAAACGCGAACCCAAAAGTGGCAGCGTCGATGTAGAGGACGTTCGTCGCGCCAAAGAGACCGATCAGGACGCCCGCGGAAACGGGGCCGAGCAGCGAGGTGGCTCGCGTCGCACCCTCGACGAAGGCGTTCGCCTGGGCGACTACGCGCTCGTCCTCACCGACGAGCTCGGGCAGGATCAGCCGCTGGCCGAGAAGTACGGCGCGATGAAAACGCCGATCAGGAAGACGCAGACGAGCAAGAGCGGGAAGCTGAGGAGGCCGGCCGCGTGGAGCAGCGGAATCGCGAGCAGAAGCGGCGCCCGCGCCGCGTCACCGACGAGCATCGTTCGTCGGGCGCCGAGCCGTCCAACGACTCCTCCGCTCGGGATGCCGAAGAGCGCGACGGGAAGCAACTCGGCGGCGAGGACGATCCCCATCTTCGCCGGCGAGCCAGTGGTCACGAGCACGAACCAGGGCAGGGCCAGGAACGTCATCTGCGATCCCAGCGACGACACGATCTCGGCGAGGAGCAGCGGCCGAACGCCGCGCGTGCGGTAGAGGCTCATCTGATCTCCGTCTGAGGAGCAGCTACACGCCTGGAATATAAAACGTCCGTACGGTTTTGTAAAGTGGCTCGATGCCAAGAATCAGCGAGGAGGCCCGCAACCGACGCCGAGACGAGATCCTCGAAGCCGCGCGGGGCTGCTTTGCGGCCTACGGCTACGAGAAGGCGACGGTCGTCCGGCTCGAGCAGGCAACCGGGCTCTCCCGTGGCGCGATCTTCAACTACTTCCCCTCGAAGGACGAGCTCTTCCTCGCACTGGCCGAGCGCGATGCGAATCGCCTCGGGCGGCTCTGGGCGGACGAGGGTCTCGATGCGGTTGTCCGAGCGCTGGTCGGCGAGGATCCGGCCTGGCTCGGCGCCTATCTCGAGGTCGGCCGACGCCTGCGGACGGATGCCGCCTTCCGGGAGCGCTGGGACAGGCGGGCACCGGAGGTCGAGGAGGAGATCAAGGCCCGGCTCGAGAGGGCCCGCGACGCGGGAGAGATCCGGGACGACATCTCACTGGACGCGATCGGGCGCTTCATCGGCCTCGTCGTCGACGGGCTCGCGATGCGACTCGCCGCCGGCTTCCCCCCTCCCGACGCAACCGAGATCCTGCAGCTCGTCGGCGACGCGATCAGAGGGCCGGCTAGCGGAGAGCCAGCTCGGAGCCGTGCGCATCCGTGTAGACCTGCTTGAGCTTCTGGACGCGCTCGACGTAGTGTCGCGTCTCCGGGAACTGGATCTCGGCACCGCGCTCGCGCCAGCGAGCTCCTGACCGAAGCTCGCGCCGTCGCCGAGACCCGGTGCCCTCGTAGAACCACGGCGCGGTCGCGGCCGCGCGGACGATGAAGGGCTCTGGCTGGCGGTCACGGACGAAGCTCGGAAGGCGGGGTGCGCCAACGATCGTCGTCGTCTCGAAGTGGGACATCGTCGAGACGCGGCCACCACGGTTCCGGATCACCGTCAACGACCGGCGGCTGATCACGCGCGACTACGTCTACTACGTCGAAAACCGGCTCCGGGAGGAGCTCGGCCTCGAGGGCTGCCCGGTGATCATCGACTTCCTCGCCCGGTAGGACGCGCACAGGGGCGAGGCGCCCTCTCGCGGTCCGCGGAGACC